>JAHFHX010000028.1 GCA_023246655.1 Candidatus Magasanikiibacteriota bacterium | reverse complement strand
TTTCTCCATAGTATTCAAGCTAGTGAATGATAGATGGCATTGTACCGCTAACTAGAGAGAAAAAACAGTTGTTTTACCAACACGATTTGGGTATTAATCCCAGAATGACAAAAAGAGAAAAAGGAGGAAAAAAAGAAATGGACAAATGGCTTGAGCTTGAAAGGCAACTGCGTCACGAGGGGACGTTGTTGCCGGAGAGAACGCGCGCAGAAATTTTGCGCAGTGCGTTTGCCGCCGGGCGACTGGCGGTGGAAGAGAGGGACAACTATATCGTCGCCATTGCGGCGATTTGGCCGTCGCCCCACCCCGCATGGTGGGAGGTTGGTACCATCTGGGTACATCCAAATTTTCGCAGACGCGGACTGGCAAATGCAGTCTTCAGTGATGCGTTGAGCAAGCTCCATTGTCTCCCGGGTGATGGGGCCTTCCTCATCACTTACAAACCCCACGTTGCGGATATGGTGCTCGCAGCGGGTTGGACTGAGGTTTTCTGGGATATCTCAAAGGTTCCCGAGGAGGCCATCCAGCACCGCCGTTACCGGCATACCGCCGGAGCCGCAAACGTTAAGGAGCGCCGCTTGTTCTGCTACCCGCTCCGGGCAGAACGTGGGCACTCAACCGAGCCTCGCCCCTCCATCGGCGAACAACAAATTGGTGTAGAGTGAGCCGGACACTTTTCAAAGCCGGCGCTCTCGTTGTGTTTCTGATAAGTTGGAATTACAGCGAGGGGCAAATTAAAAGAAAAAAAGGAGGCGCAGAATGAAAGGTAGACAGGTGATTGAAGGAGTGGTTCGGTTCGTAGGAAAAAATCCCGGTCCTACGGCGGCCATCGTAGGCGGAGTTCATGGTGATGAAGCAACTGGCATCCAAGTGGTGCGGGCGCTCACCCACGAATTCAACCAGGGCGAATATCGGCTGGCTCGCGGCGTGCTTTACCTCGTGCTTGGTAACCTCGCGGCCATTGCCAAAAACGAAGCTTCGATTGAGAAGCATCATCGCGGATCAACGCCAGGTGCCGATCTGAATCGGTGTTTCACCGATGGTGTGCTGTATCGGCAGGAGGGCAACACCTACGAACATCGTCGCGCACGCGAGCTGGCCAAGGCGCTGGTGGATGTGGACATCGGCATCGACATCCACGCAACCAGCAAGCCGAGCGAGCCGTTCGTGTTCTGCCAGCGCATGCCCACTTCTGGGGACGAGCGTATCATGCGCTGGTTCGGCGCCACCAGAGTACTTACCGATCCCCAGTGGATCTTCGCTGGCAAGCGAGTAGCGTTGGATGAATATTTTGCAAGGCATGGTGGGGTAGGGCTTTGTTATGAAACCGGCGAAGCCAAAGACACTAGCCGCACGAGCCAGGTGCACAACGAGATGCTCAACGTGCTCATCGATCTTCAGCTCATCGGCTCTGGACGTGGGATCCGTCGGTATAAGCCGTTCACGGTAAGGTCCAAAGGAACGTTCGCACTGGAAACCGCCGTCATGTGTCCTGGTCTTGGCTATCGCTGGCGCACCGGGCAAGCGGAGCGAAATTTCCAATCGATAACCGGCGGGTTGTTTCACCCGGACGCCCCCACGAGCGTATCAGATGGTAGGTACGTCATCGTGTTCCCCAAACCGGAATCGCGTTGGGATCCCGGCCAGCCGGTGGGCTACGCGGCGGCTAAAAAAGGATAGCAAGGCTTAGGTCATATAAAGGAGGAAAGACGTATCTGGGTTCGTCACCCAGCGTCACCGGCACGATAGTCCGGACTCAACTTGAGCTCAAACAAGGCAAGAAATCGCTTTGCTAGAAAGGCAGACGATTTTTTGTTTCTATGTTTATCCACAGCTACCCTTGACCATTCTCACCACGGGAGTATAGTAAATATATTCATTTCTTTCTCCCGCTCCGTGCCCTGTCTTATTTGGCGAATTCGCCACTTCAGACCCACGGCAACGGTGAAAAATGTTGATCCTTACTTCGTGCCACTCTGGCACGGACGCTCCCGGGTGCGATAAACCGGGCTCCATAATAACAACCAGATAACGGTTGCTTTTTTATTATGAGGCCTGTAATACCATGCGGTTTGCTGCGGCCTGGTTTCATTGCCGCATAGGGACCTTGACAAATTATATAGCCTCTTGGTATAGTGTACTCACTATGTTCCAAATTTTCCGCTCAAATAATAATAACTCCCACCCGAACGGGATGTAGTTTACTGTTTTCCAAAAACTAAACTCTCCCGACTCAGTTGGGAGAGTTTTTATTCCGGGATAGTTGAGTGGTACAACGCCACGCTGTTAACGTGGATATCCCTGGTTCGAATCCAGGTCCCGGAGCCATACAAAGTTCGTTTCATTAATGTTGAGCTTATTTTGATTATGGCCTGGTTTATTTTTTGATAGGATTTTATGCTGTCTACCTTAAATTAAATATGGCATACTCAATTATAAAGAACGCACAATGCATTACTAATCGCTTCGGATTGTCAAAAAATATACGTGCCTAATTTTTAAATACTATAATTTTTTATGTCACTACGTTTCACTGCAAGTTTATTCATGGTCGTCGGTATTTTATTCATGGCACCGGCGGTATTGGCGGCATGTGATCCGCAAGGGTTAGCGGCGTGCGAAACTTGGGCTGAGGAGCAGGTAGCCAAATTGGGCTGTCACGCCAGCCAACCGTCATTTCGTAACGCAATTGAAGACTTATATCTAGCCAAAGGGTGTCGCATGCAAGGAGTGAAATGGTATAATCTGGAGTCAGGCGCTGCCGTTAAGGGCGGCTTTGCCAACGGAAAAAATACCGATACCGCCGGTTGCATCGCGCGCTATACGTCAGATTCATATCTCGCCAGTGGCGGCTATTTTCGCACTCCCAAAGAAGCGCTCAACGGGCAATTCCGGAATAAGTCACTCACAGGCTGTGAATACGATTCCGACGTGGGGAAGAAGGATGCAGCGCAATTGATGGCGCCCATCATCGGGCAGGTTGAATCATGCAATTGCGCGGGCCAGGTGTCTGGTGCCAAAGCGCCAGTGAAAGGTGGGGGCGGTGGTGGAAGCGCCGCAGGCAGTGACGATTGTAGCCAGAATAAAGAACGCAAAAATGGTGACTGTGTCTGTAAAAAAGGATTTCAAGAGCTTGACGACCTCTCGTGCGCCATCGTTTGTCCTGCTGACAAACATTTTGCTCGCAAAAGTAAAACCGAGTGTGGCTGTGCTCAGCTCTATCGTTTAAGTGATGACAAAAACGAATGTCTTTTTTCTCCCGAGCATGGTTTTACTTTTGATCAAGACACACGGGATACATTTCAAGATAGAATCGAAAAAATGAACCCAAATGAAGGGGTCTTTATTGAAGGCGCTCTGGCAAATGGAAAAAAATTTAAAATTGGAGTGTTACGCCTGGCTGATGGTACTTTTGTGTTCACGCGCGATGGTCAACATTATTTTAAAGAAGTAAATAAAGCAATCGCGCCCAGTATATTTACACGATTAGGAGACAATGCTGAGAATCTATGGCGCGGACTTAAGGGATTATTTGGTGTTGGGAAATATGCTGGCCAAGGCACTGCCGGGGCAGGCGGCGAAGACGAACAAACCGATGGCCAGCGTCGCCTGGATGCAGCCCTCTTGGCCCAAAAACAATTAGAAGAATCAATTGATGACCCGGTAGCAAAGAATGATACGGCCAATGAGATTAAAGAACGCTGGCTCAAGCGCGCTAAAAATTCCGTCACCGGCAAATGGGATGAACAGTTTTTAGAGGAACTTAAGAATGCCAGCGGCCTTGATGTTCCAACTATCAAAAAAGTTCTCACCAAAGATCTCGTTGGCCTCGGCGAGGACGTGGTAGAAAAACTCACTACGTTCCCCGCTGATTCGGTAGTGATTTTAGCTCAAGAGCTGCGCGGATCAAGCTTTGCTAACGCTGTCCGTATTTATATTGCAGAACGCAAAGCTGGAAAAACCCCCACTGAACTCGAAACTAACGCTCCCACCGAGCTCGATTATGTTTCGTCCATCCAAGGCATTGGCCAACAATATGCCAAAAGCGCCCTCTTTGCGGCCTACGAAGAAGCCTACCAGCGCTATCATATAACAGTACAATTAGGCAGGTAAAATAATAGCAACAAGACACCAGGTTATATGCGCATCCAATCGTTCAGGGATTTCTCCTCCTGGTGGCAATCTATCAAAGCACCCCACCGTCAATATATAAAAAGATTATTTATCTTTTTTGTTATTTATACCTTTGGCGGGTGGTTATATGTTGCTGTCAATTGGCACTGGTATCACGTACAAATTGTCTATATTGAGAAGTACATTACACTGCTCGTTTTTCCATTTCTCCTTATTTTTACTGCCATTCGATGGAGTGCCATCCAGCAGCCAATACTATTTAAAAGAAATATAGTAGCCTTACTCATGAGCAGCCTATTCGCGGTACTTATTTTTTTTATTCCTTTAAACAAAGTGCTTGGAAACCATCACGAACTTACAGCGGTGATCTGTTTTATAATTTTTTATCTGTTGAATTGCGCCTTATTTATCGCTATCTTCGGTCTTCGTTTTGTTAACCTTTTTATTGCCGAACTGGTACTTATGAGTACTACATATGTGGTGTATTTATTTTTTGGTGCATTGCTTTTATACTATTGGCGATATTTTTCTTTTTTAATTATTAAAATACTTGCTCTGGTTTTTCCGTTAATTAGTCCAGAGATCAGTTTTGATGTAGCCAGATATAATGTTACCTTCAATTCTTTAAATGTTAATATCGGACCGGTTTGTGCCGGATTTTATTCGTTGGTTAGTTTTACATTGTTATTCGCTGTAACATTGCTCTTAGTAAAAAAATATCGAAAAATTCGATATGTCCAAGCAGTTGGTGCGTGGATAACTGGACTCGCCATACTCTTTATCTTAAACATCCTGCGCATTATCATTATCGTCATTATTGGTGGCTGGTGGTCGGCACCGGTGGCTCTTAATTTTTTTCACGAATACGTAAGTGCAATTTTTTTGATTTTGCTCTTTTTATTGTATGTCTACTACGTGCTACCACGCATAACCCAACCCGCACTGAAGGAGCATGTGTGATATTGACGTTATTATTAATGAGCGTATACTATAAAGTTACACAGGTATTTCTACCACAGCATAAACCCATGTTTCAGATTCCGCGTAGTGTAGTAGGAGGGCTTAAAAAATGCGATCATATACGTTGGTTAATTTTTTTCTGTGTCGTAGTTATTTTTTCAGTTGGTCTAGTTGGCGAGGCAAAAGCCAGCTGGTACGATAGTAATTGGGGTTATCGCAAACCTATTACTATTAGCAACAATACCGCTTCTGCTTTAACTAATTTTCAGGTGTCTGTTGCAGTAACCTTCGTAGCCAGCATGAACATCGACTTTAGCGATCTGCGCTTTACTGCGAGCGATGGAACCACACTCCTGAATAGTTGGCTCGAGGCTAAAACCAATTCCGCTTCCGCTACCGTGTGGGTAAAGATACCGTCAATTCCCGCTTCGGATAGCGCGACAATCTATATGTATTATGGCAACGGCAACGCTACCGATGCCTCAAATATCGACAATACATTTTTGTTCGGCGATGATTTTCCGGGTACGAGTCTTGACACTGATACGAAGTGGTCCGTTAAGACCGGCGGATTTGGTGGTGAGCCAACCGTATCGGGTGGTATCATGAGCCTCACCACCTACCTGAATGGTATTGATTCAAAAACGTTCACTCTGCCGGGCGATACCATACTTGAAGCCTCGGTAAAAATTGGCAATGCTGCCACCTGGGGGCGAGCCTTAGGTGCGGTTACCGACAACGCTGCCAATAAACCGAATATTCTTTTTTTCTTTCCTGATGTGGCTGCAGGCGTTGAATTAAGCAGTGATCTGGGCTCTTCCCGAATTGTTGCCGCTAGTCGTGATGATCAAAATTCTGATTCCACTACGGTAACCAACCATGATGATTCGTATCATCGTTATGTCATTAAGTATACTGAAAGCAGCCAAGCTGATTATTATTATGATAATACGCAGGCTACGATTAACACCGCGGGCGCAGTACCGCCTGCCACGCGAGAGTTGCATCCATCGTTCCAGTTTAACCAGGCCGATAGTGGTGCCGACCAAGGAATTTTTGCGGATTGGATATTTGTTCGCAAGTACGCCTCGGCTGATCCGTCCGTTTCTACAGGGTCTGAACAAACCAGTGGCCAGGGTGTACCGGAGTTTAAAACCTGGGTTTGGGCACTTACTATGCTTATTAGTTTAGGATTTATCTATCATTTCCATAGACAAATAGCAGCATCGTCCAGGGGAGTATAAAATAATTATCATTTTTGTAATAGTATCGCTATGTATATCTCGTCAAAAGATTTTTCCAAACACATCGGCGAAGAAGTCGCTATTAAAGGCTGGCTCTACAACAAGCGTTCCAGCGGACCGATTGTGTTTTTAGAAATTCGTGATGGTTTTAGTTGGACGCAAGCCGTGGCCGCCAAGGCCAGTATCTCTGCCGAGGTGTGGGCAGAAATTGAAAAGGCTACACAAGAATCAGCCATTGAGATTAACGGTAAAGTTGCTAAGCATCCGAAAAAAGAAAACGTATTTGAGCTTCAAGTCACCGATCTCAAAATTATCCAGCTCGCCGAAAATTATCCTATCGCCCTTAAAGATCATGGCCCGGATTTTCTCATGGATAACCGCCACTTGTGGCTGCGGAGTAAGCGTCAGTGGGCAATTTTGCGTCTCCGCGATGCTATCAAGAGCGCCTTTTATTCTTATTTGCACCAAGAAAATTTTATTAATGTTGATTCACCAATTTTTACGCCCAATGCCTGCGAAGGAGCTACGACACTATTTAAGATCCCCTATTTTGATTTGGGCGATGCTTATCTTTCGCAATCCGGTCAGCTCTATATTGAAGCTGCCATTGCGTCTGTTGGACGCTGTTATGATTTTGGTCCAGTTTTCCGGGCCGAGAAAAGCAAAACCAAACGTCATCTCACTGAATTTTGGATGATGGACGCCGAAGCTGCTTTTGTTGAGCATGAGCAAAATTTACAAATTCAGGAAAATTTAATTCGTTTTATTGTCCGCTGGTGTTTAGAGCATTGCCAAGAAGAATTAACCCTTCTCGAACGCAACATCGAGAATCTCAGAAAAGTAGACGCGCCGTTTAAACGCTATACCTACACCGAAGCCATTGAAAAATTGCATCAGCTCGGCAGCGACATTAAATTTGGTGAAGATCTCGGCAACGATGATGAGGGTTTGCTCACCAAAGATTCGGACGTGCCCGTCTTCATCCACAAATGGCCGAAATCCATAAAGCCATTCTACATGAAGCGCGACCCCGAAAACGCTGGCCTAGTTTTGAACGACGATTTAATTGCCACCGAAAATGGCGGCGAAATTATCGGCGGCTCCCAGCGCGAAGATGATTTTAATTTGCTTTCCGAAAAAATTCAAGCCGAAGGTTTAATAGGAGAAGAATATGAATGGTATCGCGACCTGCGCCGTTATGGCTCTGTACCACACTCCGGGTTTGGCGTGGGGCTCGAACGCGTCGTCCGCTGGATCTCTGGCACCGAACACATCCGCGAGTGTATTCCCTTCCCGCGGACGATTGCCCGTTTGCGTCCCTAGATTAAATTTAAAAAAATTGGCTAATGTAAGCCAATTTTTTGTTTTCCAAAAATAAATCGACTCGCCACAAACGTACCGCCGAGTAATCCTAAAATCATGTCCTTCATGGTATCTGCTAGGCTGGGTTGGTATACCGTGCCCAATAGTATATCGGATATAAATTCAAAGCACTCCCACAGAACCGCCGCTAAGGCTACCAAGGCCACAACAACACACAACTGAAGCAGGTTATTTTTTATTCGTATCATTCCAGAGCGATCTAAAAGGTTTAGGATATAGCTGACACTAAATGCGATGCTGGCTCCTCCAAAAAAATGTAAATAATCATCGGCAAAAATTTTTGTTGACCACCTTGGAGCCAGCACGAATAAACTATAATTAATCATGAATATAACAAAGGGGAATATACTAATCCAAAAAATGTCCAAAAAGCGTAGCGATAAATTTAGATTTACAGGAGTAAAACGAGGCACGCGATTCCCTTGGATATTGAGGATTTCCAAAAAAATAGTTTGCGGGCGCACAAAAATTGGGTTGGGCCCCAATTTTGCGGAATTATAGAGCGCACGATATACAACCATTTTTTCATGAGTGTCACTCTCGATTACAGTGCCTATTACCTCGTAGCGCTTGCCCTTGTAATGTTGGTAGATGCCCAAGCTTACTTCGTTCATATAAAAAGCGACGCAAAGTCGCTTAGTGCCGCGGGAGAGAATCGAACTCTCATGACCTTGCGGTCGCTGGATTTTGAGTCCAGTACGTCTACCAGTTCCGTCACCGCGGCGTCCCTTACTCCGTAGAAAAACTCCTATAATAATACCCAAATCTTGGCGTTATGTCAACGATATGGTACTATATACAAGTCGAAAGTTCGTAAGGTCTATAAAGTCCATAAAGTTTGTTGTAACGACTTTCAACTTTAAGGACTTTACGACTTTATAGACTATCATAGGTATGCCCCAAATTATTTCTGTTGTTAACCAAAAAGGGGGTGTGGGAAAAACCACCACTGCCGTTAATCTTGCAGCCGGCCTCTCAGAGCTTGGTAAATTTGTTTTACTCGTTGACCTTGACCCGCAAGGAAATGCTACTTCCGGACTTGGTATTAAATATCAGGAATTAGAACATGGGCTCTATCATGCGCTCATGGGACAGCATCGTTTGCATGATGTTGCGCACAATACTGCGCACGCTGGTCTCCGGCTTGTTCCAGCCACTCCCGATCTTGCTGGCGCCAACGTTGAGTTGGTCAATGTGGATGGTCGAGAGATGAAGCTAGCAGATATCCTCAGTGAAGTTAAACACGCCTATGATTATATTATTATCGATTCCCCCCCCTCGCTCGGTATCTTAACACTCAATGGTCTGGTTGCCGCGGATAAAATTCTTATTCCGGTCCAAGCCGAGTATTATGCCTTAGAAGGGCTTGGGCAACTCCTTAAAACTATTGACCTCGTTCGCGATAACATTAAATCGAATCTTGATGTGCTAGGCGCGGTACTAACAATGTACGATTCCCGCAATCGTTTATCCGAAGAGGTAATGCACGAATTATATAAATATTTCCCCAACAATATTTTTCGCTCCGTTATTCCCCGCACCGTGCGCCTGGCCGAAGCGCCCAGTTTTGGCAAAAGTATTTTTCATTATGAACCAAACGGTAAGGCGGCGAAAGCGTATGAGAGATTAAGTAAAGAATTATTAGACCATTTTGAAAATAATCAGTAAGCTAAGACGAATGTGCTACCTAAGTTTTAAATTCCTAATGCACCTAATTCCTAATGCCAAATAAAATGTCCAAGACCAAATATCTAATACCAATATCGGACATTTGGAATTTTATTAGAAATTAGATATTAGGTGAATTAGATATTTTCAATCATATGTCTCTCGGCAAAGGCCTCAGTGCCCTTATAACCTCTACCGGTTCACGAAAAAAAATTACGTTCAATACCGGTGATTCATCTCAGCCGCAAAAAGTCTGGACCGTGCCGGTATCGGAAATTAAACCAAATCCGCACCAGCCCCGTCAGTACTTTAGCGAGGCAGAACTAACAGAACTGGCCGATTCTATTAAAGAACACGGAATTCTCCAACCGCTTTTGGTTGTTGAACGTTCCGACGGTGGGTATGAACTCATTGCCGGTGAGCGTCGCTTACGCGCGTCGCAAATCGCCGGGCTTACCACCGTACCTGTTCTGGTTAAAGAATTGCCGGAACAGCAAAAACTCGAGGTCGCTCTTATTGAAAATATTCAACGCCAAGATCTTAACCCAATTGAGGAAGCCTTTGCCTACAAACGCCTAATTGAGGAGTTTGGTCTGACCCAGCAACAGGTGGCCGAAAAAGTAGGTAAGAGCCGTCCATCCGTTGCCAACGCAATTCGGCTCCTCGAACTCCCGCCAGAGATTCAAACCGCTTTGATTGAAGGCAAAATTAATACCGGCCAAGCGCGGGCTTTACTGGCAATAGCTGATAAAAAGCAACAGCTCGATCTTTTAGCATCAATGATGGGACAAAAAATTACTGTTCGAGAACTAGAACGAGCTGGGACTAAAGCTAATTCGGAACGGCACATTCGCCGCGATCCCAACCTTAGTTATCTTGAAGATCAACTTCGTACTACCCTGGGGGCTCGGGCCACTATCAGACAAAAAGGTGAGCGGGGGACTGTGACGATTGACTATTACTCAAAAGCGGAGCTGGCCGACATCATCAAAAAAATCATTTCTTCTTCTGTGGCAAAATAAATTTGAACCAGTTATCAAAACTAGAGTTTTTGAGGGTGCTTTTTATATGTGATCGAGCCAGATGGGTTTTGGCAAATTTTAACCAATCGGGGCTCGGACGCTTGCGATTTTTATCGATAATAATCTCTACAACGTCGCCGCTTTTAAGCGGGGTATCAAGGGTTGCCAACTGATCATTAATTTTTGCTCCCACGCATTTATCGCCAATTTCAGAATGAATATGGTACGCAAAATCAACCGGTGTGGCGTCTTCGGGAAGATCAATAACGTCACCCCGGGGGGTAAAGGCAAAGATGCGACTCTTAAAGAAATCAACTTTCAGTTGCTCAAGATCAGAGAGGTTTACTAAAATATCTTTCTGAATTTGGGCTAGTTCTTTAGCCCATACCACGTCGCGCGCTGGAAGTTTAATTCCATGCTCATCATAGTGCCAATGTGCGGCCACCCCAAATTCGGCTTCGTAATGCATATCTTGGGAGCGAATTTGGAATTCAACCACCTTACCATCCATACAAAATACGGTAGTATGAAGCGATTTATAACCATTAGGTTTTGGTTGGGCAATATAATCTTTAATCCGTCCTTTGAGTGGGCGCCACAGTTTATGAATAACGCCCAAGGTCGCATAACAATCAGCGACGGTGGGTACAATAATTCTCAGAGCAATGACATCATAAATTTTATCAGTTTCCCAATTCTTTTTAAGAAGCTTCTCATAAAAACTATAGAGCTGTTTGCGGCGACCATGGATGTCTATGGCATGGATTTTGGCTTCTTTGAGTTCTTGTTTAACAATCTTTAACATTGTTTGAATGTACGCTTCGCCCTTTTCGGTAAAAAGTTTATCCCGAATTTCTTTTGCTCGTTCAAACTCTTTGGGGTAGACATAGGGGAAAGCTAAGTCCTCTAAAAGCCCTTTAAATTCACCCATTCCTAGGCGATGAGCAATGGGAGCATAAATTTCCAAACTCTCGAGGGCGATACGATAACGTTTTTTTTCTTCTAAAGATTGAAGAGTTGTGAGATTGTGAATCCGATCAGCGAATTTTATAATCATTACACGAACATCTTCAGCCATGGCCACAAACATCTTACGCAGATTCTCAATATAACGCTCTGCGCCCCGGTATTTTAGTTTACCCAGTTTAGTAATGCCGCGAATCATGGCGGCAAT
>JAHFHX010000008.1 GCA_023246655.1 Candidatus Magasanikiibacteriota bacterium | reverse complement strand
AAATATCGAATGATAGCGGCGGTGGTATGATAATTTGCAATCACGCCATCCTTGAGTGGTCGATCCGCAATAATAGTATCATGGGTGCGGCCAATCATATCTTTAGCTTCAAGGCCAACCGCTAGCACCTTGCCATCCGCTTTAGAAATTGCTACCACACTCGGTTCATTAACAACAATGCCTTTTTTAGGAATATACACTAATACATTGGTCGTGCCCAGATCAATCCCAATTTTTTTTATAAACATATGAATTTTCTTGACTTACTCTACTTTTGTAACGTTACACTAAACTGTCTATCTTCCCGCAAGTCAGTTTGTAAATCATACCGACCATCACCATGCCTCTCTGATGCTTCCCCTGGTGCAGCGGCCACTACCTTTGTATCAAACTTAAGACCAAGCGTCAATGGGGTAGCCAAGGAGCCAATTTGTTTTTGCACGAGTAAATGATACGACCCGGCGCGAATAGCAGTAACAACTGCTGGATCGACAAAATATTCAAAGACTAGTTCAGCGCTCTTACCAGGTTCAATTGAAATAAAAGTTCCAAACCATCTGCGGCCCTCTTCAACTCCTTCATTCACCATGCCTGGCTCGCGGCTTTTATCAATCTTCATGGAACCCTTAACGGTAAGGAAGGTGCTGTCCTTGGGAACATACACCCGAACATAATCACGATACCGTGATGTCCGCCAATCAAAATGGCCCTGGTGCTTAAAAACCATTCGGGCCTGAGCGATAAAACCTGAACTGGTGGGGGTCAATTGATAAGTAAGACTCCGTTTAATCGCAGCATCGGTCTTAAGTGCTCCCAGGTTAGCATCAACCCACAAAAGATAATCACCTACACTTGGCTTCATTTCTCCCGTCCATCCCCGGGCAGTCAGTATTTGTTGAACAGAAGGGTCCACCGCATACAGGAGAAGTTGTTTTTCCTTAAACAAAGCGGTCGCCAAAGCAAAATAGTCTCCCCACTGCCGCCAAACTGTACTCTTAAGCTGTTGCAGTATAACGCCACCAAGATCAGCGAGGAATTTTTTTCGATCATCAAATGTAATACCGCGCTGCGCATAACCGTATTCTACCTCATACTCCAAGCGCTCAGTAATGGTATTGCTCGCGAATGTCTGCCCGGCTACGCTCACCGGTCCCATCAGCTTTAAAATTTTTTCAATAACAGTCGGTGTAAAACCAATCACCCCATCAATCTGGTCAGCGGCGAAACCATGTTGCTTCCGATATAACTCAAGGGCATAAGCGCTTGAACGAGCAAAGTCAGGCGACCAATTACTATCTCGAAAATACCATCGTTCAACCTTCAAATAGTTGCTAAGTGGTGCGGGCGGTGCCGGTAACGCCTCGGGCGACGCTGCACCATCAATAATTTCCGTACCTTCAAGTTTGCGAATGTGTGGTATTCCCTTATCAAGGGTAACAACGGCATAGGCTCCAATAAAACCTCCACCTGGTCTTATTTCAGTATTATTTAAAAAAAGAATGAGGTATGTCCGCGGTCGATCAAAACCCAAAAGAAGCGACACCGTATCACGCTCCAAAGGGTTCTGTGTGACCTGGCCGACAATCTGATTTAACACCGTTCTCTGAAGTATCCCTTGGCGATAACTGGCACGCAAATACCACATTGCTCCACCACCCGCCAGAAGGAGGGCAAGAAGAATGACTGTCCCTTTAGAATAAACGCGCATAGTGCTTACTAAGTTGCTGATCGTTCCGCAGTACGCTTTTTAGCGGAAACGTTAAAGCCAAGATAATTACCCATCATAAGATGAGTTACCGCGTCGAGACAAGGAAGTGATGAAAAAAATAATAATGAAACTGGCAACAAAACCCACTGTGCTATCATATACAAATACCGGTGCGGACGATACCCAACTGGCCGGGAAGGAAGAATGAGCATACTCATAATAAGGGAAACCAAAAGCCCAATCATGGCGAGCTGTACCAATGCTTCAAGCGTATAAGGAGTATTAAAAAAAAGTGCGGTTTGACGCAAGGCTCCCCGAGCAACCCACAACGGAAGACGACCAAACACGGTGATAATAATTGGAACCAGCGCCCAACTCCACTTCCCTTCCCATTCATGGAACAACACAGACAATTTCTTCCACCAAGCGATTTCAGGATGTTTACGAAATTCCCAAAGCAAATACGGTATATTCTCTGTCCCCCAGGCCCACCGACGCTGTTGAAAATATAAGTTCTTAAGACTAGATATCATTTGCTCATCACGAACAGTATCCATAGATACCGGAATGTAGAGCGGCGTTACTTCATAGTCACCACCATAGTGGAGCCAGCACTGAAAAAAAATCCGTGAATCTTCACTCACAATATCCTTAGTGTGCCCCCCGGCTTCAAGAGCTGCCTTAAAACTCATACTATGTGACGAAAAGGTCACCAAATTATCAAGCCGCGCCAGGCTAAATAGCATCCAAAAACTCGTCCCAAAAGCCATAATTCTAAGCACCGCTGGCGATTCCCACAAATTGTTATTATAGAGTGTAACAGGTTGAAAAGAACTACGCTCAGGCCGCGGATGACGACAATACATATATGTTAAATGTGCAAAATATTCTGGATGTACCACGGTATCAACATCAAACACCGAGATAATAATATCCTCATAATGCCAACCATGGGCATCAGCATAGCTTTTAAAACGTTGCTCCGCAAAATGAATATTAGATCCCTTGCCAGGAATTTCGTCAGGCAAATCAGCCGGGTGCGTATATAAAATAAGATCAGCAAATACTCCACGATACGTTGTCTGAAGCCATTGTTGCAGGTCTTTCCAATGTGCGCGCCGGCGCTCTTCTCCTGAAATAACTACTACTAAGCGCTCTGCTGGATAACTAGAACGTCGTAAGGCCTCAAGAGTGCTGGCGACCACTTCGCGTTCCTCATTATAAAGCGGTAAAAAAATAACATTAACTCTTTTAGTCCAAGTTGGAAATTCCGTGGTAAGACGTTCAAACCAATTAATGTGCATTGCTCGCCGGAAACGACACCACGAAATAACCAAATATAAAGAAAAATAGATTACCCGAAGTACCCAATAGATATCAAAAGTAATAACGACATAAATCATCCACAAGGGACGAATGAAAGAGCAAACAATAGCTATAGCAATCGTCAACCAAATACTAAGACCGGGAAGGATTTCGTACCACCGATAACGTTGATAATCAGAAAGCATAATGAAGTAATTGGCTCAACTAAAAAATTCGCTCAAACTGTTCTCAAGCGAGCGCCAATACGAGGCTCTCCGCTATAAATCGGTAAAATATATTGGCCGCAGGCACGTTGGGAAATAAGTTCAGGCACCTGGTAAATCATCGCCGAATCCAGCAGGGCAACAATCGGTTTCCCCCAAGCTAAAGCCAAGGTGTTTCCCACTGTTACAGCCACTCGAGTGGCTGTAAAAGAGCCTTGGCCAACTACCACGGCTAGCCCTTGCAATGCTGCCTGCCCCTGACCATGAGATCTCAGCACTTCCTCAACAATGCCAAGCAATGCCTGAGGCGGAGCGAGTTCTCGTACTATTTTCTGCCAGCCTGTATCTTCGGAATAATAAAGAACAATTTTGTTGTTCAAAGTCGTATCAATACACAAAAACATACTAATTTCTAAGGACTATTCCAAAATTACGTTACCGTAATTTCATCAACGACCGTAAGGTGTTTGGCTTCAAAAATGCTGTATAAAAATTTATCACCAATCTCGTGGCGTTCCTGAAATTCTATTGTTGTCATGGTTGTATAGCGAATACTCCGCTGGATTTTTTGCTCATAGTGATGAATAATTCTAGCCACTACCATGGGTTTAATATCACCCACCAATAAAAGATCAGTCGGAGCGCCAGCTGCACCAGTGAAAAAACCGGTTAAAATGAATAAGGTAATAGGCCCGGCCTGCTTTTTAATATGCGCAATCAACTCTTGTTCTTCAAAAAGCTGAGCCTTAAAAAGCAGGGCCTTGAGTTCTGGAACTAACAAACTATCTTGCGTGAGCTGATAATACTTTGATCGCTGCGTTCCAGTATCTCGCTGCTTGGTATTAGGATTATCAATCTGATGAATGAGTCCCATCCGCTCTAAATTAGCGATCTCTCGACGCACTGCATGGAGGTGTATTGCAGTGAGCCGGGCGAGCTCGCGCAGATAAAACTTTTGTTCGGGGTCACGAAAAAAAATAGTGAGCAGCTGAATTCTGGTACGTGAACCAAAAAGGTGTTCAAGCATATGAATTTTCTTTCGCAAGAAATTCACTTCTGAACTCGCCGCAGCGAGTGAAGAAGCTTCCTTCATAAAAATAAGTCTATAAAGTCCGTCAAGTCATAACTTTGGACTTTATAGACTTGACGGATTTGATGGGCTTTAGTTAACTTTATGGACTTTGGAATTTGAATATAGTATAATATTCTTAAACTTAAAAGTCAAAGTGGCATGAGCGACAATATCCTACAACTTAACGAATTTTTCGTAGAAGGTGGCAATCAAAAGGTATCACATGTGCTCCTTCATATTACCGAACCTTCAACGCCCGAAGAGCGTAACAAAGGATATTTTTTTGCTGTCTGTGAAATTTCCCAAGCAGAAGCTCGACACATTAACAAGTTACAAGGAATTATCGATGAAATTGAAAATAAATATTATGAACTGCCGGAAGAAGCTGATCGCAGCGCTCTCGAGATTGTTTTAGAACAAATAAATCCTGAAAGTCGAGCATTCATAACTGACAAAATATCACTTCATTGTACTGTTGGAGTTCTACGCCAACCACGCGTAATGTTTTCCTGCTACGGGCATCCGCTTCTATTCCTCTTCTATAAAACTCGTCACGGCACGTACCGACTAATGGACCTTCTTGAAAAAAATACCAACGAGAATAACAGCCAAGAATCGGCACAATTATTTTCCCACTTAATTGAGGGCAACATCAGTAGTGAAGATTATTTGCTGGTGGCTACGCCACATGTTGGAAATTATTTTACACATGATCGCCTTCAAAAAATTATTACTAGCCGTCCCGCCGAAGAAAGTGCTGCTCATATCGAACGCGTACTCAAGGATCTTAAAAGTGATCTATCCTTTGGAGGGCTCGTCATCTTTGCTGCTCAACCACTCCCCGCACAAGAAACTCGATCAAAATCCTCCCCCTTTACCAAAGGTAGCTCCCGCAGATCTTTAAATACCCTATTTAGTAACGAAGAACGCACCGCGTCAACACTAGCACCAAGCCTTTTGAGTCGTCTGCGTAATAAAATTCCATCCAACCGAGAACTTTTAACTGAGCAAGCTACCAGTCCTATAGCCAATCGTGAAATTCCCCCTCCGCCTGCTGCTCATATTAAAGCTGCCCACGTCTATCCTCATCGCTCAACCACTGTAGCCCCCAAAAAATCTGCTACTTCAAAATTAACCGTCGCTCTTGTTCCGTTGCTCCAGCATGGGGTTGCCCTCATAAAACGCGTCCTTTGGTGGATAATTGTGGTCTTTATTGCTATCCTCCAACACATTGGCCAATTCATTGTTGCTATTTTTCTGATCAGTACCAACTTTCGAGGAAAACGTCGCTCTATTATGGATGGTTGGAAACGAACCATACGCAGCTACCGCGAAAACTTTCACCATCTTCCTCTCACCACTAAGATTATTTTTATTGCTGCGGTTTTTGGCGCCCTGGGTTTTATAGGTAGCATCTGGTATCTACACGCTGCTGAACAAAAACGGCAAGCAACGGCTCACGATAATGCTCTTATTCAAACAATTAAAACAAAACGAGATTCTGCAGAGAGTGCCCTCGTCTATCATAATGAAGCCACCGCCCTGACTGAACTCACTGAGGCGCAAACCAATTTACATGCCCTCCCCTGCCGTACTAAATTAGAAAAAGAAACATGCGTTGCACTTGAGGACGAGCTGCAGAATCTTCTAAGTAAAATTAGAAAAATGGTTGTCGTCCAACCTATCAATCTTACTACCTGGAATTCCAGTTTGCCCTCCGACCTTTTAAAAATCGGCAGTAAGCTAGTTGCTTATTCCAGTGCCAGTGCAACACTTTTTAGTTATGACCTTCTCACGCACGAACAAAGGACCATAGAAATAAACCCATCGTCTCCGGGGTTCTTAGCGGGGACGGTACCAAAAGAAAATGATTTTGCTCTCCTCATGAAACAAACAACGCTTTTGAAAGTCGATCCAGTAGATTTATCCTCAAAAGCCATGGACATTGCTTTACCACACGAAGGAGCGAAAGTTGAAAGTCTTATTATGTATAACCGCCGTCTCTACAGCTTAGCAAGCAGCAATGATCAAATTTATAAACATGACACTATTAAAACTGGCTTTGGCGTAGGCAAAGAATGGGTAAAAGATGCTTCCGCTGACCTCCACGATGCTGGTGACTTTACTATTGATGGTGATATCTTTGTTCTAAAAAATAATGGTCAAATAATTAAACTCACTGCGGGTGTTGTACAACCTTTCACCGTTCAGGGTCTTGATCCAATTTTAGGGAATGCCGGTAAAATTTGGACATACAATGACATTACCTATCTTTATATTCTTGACTCGGTAAATAAACGCCTCATCATTTTGAACAAAGATGGCACACTAAACCGCCAAATTACTGCCGCTGAATGGCAACATCCCACGGGGATGGTAATCGATGAACCTAATAATACAGGATATATTTTAGATCAAGGCAAATTGTATAAGATTAATTTGAAGTAGAAAGGTAGTGTTGGATAACACGAACGGCCTCCGGGCCCACTAATTTTGCAAGTACAAAAAAAGAGACACCAAGCGGCGTCTCTTTATATTTGTGTTATTCGTGGGGGCTGCTTGCGCAGCCATTCGTGTTATCCAATCCCAGCAACCCAAAGTTAGCGTGGGATTAGCCTAGTCAAAATACTATTTAAGGGTGACCTTCCCCCCCGCTTCCTCAATTTTCTTCTTCATTGCTTCGGCATCTTCTTTCTTTACACCTTCTTTAATCATCTTAGGAGCGCCGTCAACCAGGGCTTTAGCATCGGCCAACCCTAGTCCGGTAACTTCCTTCACGGCCTTGATAACATTAATTTTGTTGGCACCAGCTTCGGTAAGTTCAACATTGAACTCGGTCTTTTCTTCCGCTGGAGCGGCACCGGCGCTGCCAGGCATCGCGGCCATCATCATAGCTGGAGCAGCGGCCGAGACACCAAATTTCTCTTCCATCGCTTTCACAAGCTCAGCGAGCTCAAGGACGGATAATTGTTCTACTGCAGTGAGGATACTTTGTTGTTTGTCATTCATATTATGTAGTTATTCAAAAAAATTATTAAATAGCTTTTTTATCTTTGTACGCATTCAATACGTTCATGAGACCGCGAATAGTGCCGGCGCACACGTTAACAAATCCAGCGATGGGCGCGTTCATGGAGCCAACCATCTGGGATAATAATTCCTGGCGACCAGGGAGCGCAGCCAGACTCTTGACCATTAAGGCGTCAATGAATTTACCTTCCAGGATACCGCCAAAAATTTTAACGGCTTCGTGAGTTTTGGCAAAGGTATTGACGACTTTGGCTGCAGAAATTTCATCACTCTTCCCAAGGAACGTCGCCACGCCGCCTTGAAATGTTGATGGATCGACGCCACCAATCCCCGCTTCCTCAAGAGCGCGCTTTACTAAAGTTTTTTTGGCCGCGAGCACATCAACATTTTCTTTATGGCTATGCTTGCGTAACTCTTCCGTTTGGGCAACCGTCAATCCCTGAAAGTTGGCAAACACCACCGCCTTCGCCTGTTTGAGGCCGCTCGTCAAGGAAGCAACAGTCTCTTGTTTTTGTTGTTTTGATTTTGGCATATAAAAAATGTGGCTTTTGGCCACAGACTTTTGTTCGGCAACGACCTTTTTGTTTATCGCGTTTACTCGTTACTAATAAACAAATAAACTAATAAACTTATTTGCCTCGGCAGGTTTCACCACGCCGTATCCCGACTGAATCGGGGGAGGGCGGGCTCCATTAAAGCTTTTAAGCCACCTGCTGTCTATGGTGTCAATATACTAATCAAAAATAGCAGAATTGTCAAGAATTGGGATATATAACTTATCCACAAAAGTCTTTCCCTAATTAGGGAAGCGGCGCCTGGATCCTGGTGAACTAATTTCTGTAATAGTCCTTCTCCTGTTTTCACGCCCCTCTGCTATTGGCTCAAACACTTCTGTACTTGCGTTTTTCATAAGGTCTCTTATCGCCATTTCGTTTAATTGCATATCGCTATCGCCGTGTTCATTCCACATTGTAATTATTTCCCTTACATCGTCCTCAGAACAAAAAGCTGGGCTTATAATTTCTTCACGATTCACTCCACCTAACGTCGATACTAATTCCCTAAAAAATAAATGCCCATGCGGCTCGTGTGGACGCTGGCAATGGCTTACTGTACATGCTGCTGTAACATGCGCGTTATAAAACTTTGAAAAAACTGCTATCATATTTATTCTGAATAAATAATTGAACCAGCTAACATACTGCCATCAAGAACTTTTACCAAGGAGACCAAACTAGTTCCCTTAACACATTTCACCGTCAATTTTAATTTCTCGGCTTCTCTAGCCGCCACCGGGTCAAACGGCACGTTCGCCCCTGGTGTCCACCTATCTCCAATAATAGACCGGAGTTCTTTCCAAGTCAACTGCTCGAGCTTTTTGGCCTTAGGATTCATGCGTGGATCGCTATCATACACATAATCAATATTTGAGAGATTAATTATTTCCTTCGCACCATACGTCTTGGCCAAAAGCACCGCGTCTTTATCTGTTGAGCACCCCGGCTTCCAACCAGCCGCGATAACAATTGATTTCTTGGTGGTTATTTTTTTTGTGGGATTAACCACTACTTCAGGATACGCCGAATCTTTAAACAACAACTTTACAAATTCAGCGTTAAAAATCGTACTCTTTATCCCCAGCCAGTCCAAATCCATGTCGGTCACCGGTACCACTGCCTTGGCCGCATTCTGATACTGCCGGCAGGTCGCCCCACCACCAACGACTAAAATAAACCGCTGGCCTTTTTTCACTTCACTGAGAATTAAATCACGAAATTTTTTAAGGAAAGGGATATCAAAACCAGAGGGAGGAATAATAATGGAACCACCAACGGAGAGAATTTTATATTTAGACTTTGACATTTTATTAGAAATTAGATATTAGATATTTCTCACGCTATTTTCCCTTACCGCCCCGTAGCGCCGACCGTTTCGTACTCCACAATTTAGTAAATGTCTTTTGAGAATAAATCTGCTTTTTAAATGCATCCGCCCCCTTGGCTGCTAACCACCGACTTGGTGTTCGGTATGCCGTTTTGCCTTTATGCGCCTGACTTTTGGAATAATTTTTCATACGCTCAACAGTTTTGTATTATGCTCATTCTCAAGACGGAGAAGAAGCAAACTGCCAATCACCGTCATAATCCCAACCAATAAAAACGCTAATGTGAATCCAAAATACTGCGCTACTGCTGCTCCCACGCTCGCCGTCACAGCCGTGCCAATACTCGTGGTAGTAGAATACATGCTCCACTCAAAACTTTCTTTTTGTTTATCCAGGTTAATACTCCAGAGCCCGAGCCAGGTAGGATACGATAGCCCTGAACCAATGCCGTACACAATCTGCGCTAAATAGATAAGATAAATTTGGTGGGCAAAAATATACAAAAACGGCACCACCGCCATACAAAATGTCCCCACAATTAACCACTTCACTTTGTCATCATGCTTATCCACATAGCGCGAAAATGGCAATTGAATAACGGATTTGGTAATCAAAAACAACGTACTTGCCACCCCCGCTGCCACAATCGTGCCGCCCACTAAATTATCTTTAATAAAAATTGCTAAAATTGGCTCCACAAACCCAAAACCGGTGTCAACAAAAATTGAGGAAAAGAGCAATAGTTTGATCGTCCGATTCATAACGTATTACGCCTAAGTAACCCATGCACTACCCACCCTACCACCATCATGATAAACGATCCCCAAAACGCTGGCCAAAAACCAGCCACCGTAAACCCTTTTACCGCGGTTGAAACCAGCCAAAATAAAAATGCATTCACAACCAGCGTAAATAAACCAAGCGTCAAAATATTAACAGGCAATGTCAAAACCAAAATAATTGGCCGAATGAGAGCATTTACCAGCCCTAAAACAAGCGCGGCAATGAGCGCGGTATAAAAACTCGCCACACCAATACCCGGCACATAGTACGTAATGAGCATAAGGGCAGCGGCGGAAAGAAGCCAACGAAGGAGTAAACGCATAGTGAAATTTCTAAGTTCTAATATCTAATTTCTAATATAATGTCCAATATAAATTTGACATTAGGCCTTTAAAATTTTATTAGAAATTAGTCATTAGGTGAATTAGAAATTTTCTTTCTTTAATTCCTTAATCTTATTCTCAACCGTATTCAAATAATTCTTCAATTCTTTCACTAGCTCACTACCTTCTTCTAACTTTTTCATTCCCTCTTCCAAATCAACATCATCACGCTCAAACCAAGTTGTAATTTTTTCAAGCTCAGCGTAGGCTTTGGTAAAATTGAATTTTTTTATTTCTTTCGTGGGCATAATTCGTTGAGTTGCAAAATGCGATAACCCCACCCCGCGCCCCTCCCCTTGTTGGGGAGGGAAAACATGCGACCATTCGCTCCTCTCCCCTACAAGGGGAGAGACGGAGAGAGAGGTTTCGTCGTCCTGGCTTCGAGCTTCCCTGCCGCTAATTCTATCACCAATTTAGCTCCTTTGTCCACCTGATTGGCTCGTTTAATTACTTGCCCCGCCTCATCACGTGTAATGCTATAACCACGTTTTAACACAGACTTTGGATCAATATTTTTAAACAACATCTCGCTACTTCTCACAAAATCTCGGAGACGGCCGAGCCGCATCTCCAAACCACTAAACATCATCTGCTGATATTGGCCAACATCTTGACGCAACAGTTGTACTACATGACTAAGGGAGTCTATCCACCGATCTTTGATAAAATCTAACTCAGAAAAAAACTCCCGTCGTTCCGGCACCACACGCTCGGCGGCGTTTGACGGAGTTGAAGCACGCACATCAGCCACCAAATCCGCCAAACTCTCATCCCGCTCATGCCCGACGCCACAAACAACCGGGATGCGGCTAGTATAAATTGCGCGCACGACCTCCTCCGAATTAAAAGCTGCTAAATCCTCGAGCGATCCACCGCCACGAATTAAAACAAGCACATCATACAATTCTGCACTCTCGTTAAACTCTCGAAACGCGCTGACAATATCTTGGATTGCACTATCCCCCTGCACCGTAACATGTCGCAATAGTATTTCTACCCCACCCCACCGATTATTTATAATCCGCTTAAAATCTCCCCACGCCGCGCTATCTCCCGACGCAATTACGCCAATGCGGGCGGGGAACCGTGGCAAGGGACGCTTACGCTCAAGATTAAATAACCCCTCGCCGTGGAGCTTAGCCTTGAGGAGTTGGAAGGCACGTTGGAGCGATCCCTCACCAATCGCCTCCACAAATTGGACGGTAAAACTAAATCGCCCGCTCTTCTCGTAAATTTTCGGGTAACCGCTGACCCGTACACGCATGCCATCCTCGAGCGGTTGTTTCAACATGAATACCGTTGAAAAACAATTCAAACATCCTGTCTTGTCCTTTAAATCAAAAAATATCCACTTGCCTTGGGATATTTTATACTGCGACACTTCGCCTTCGATAACGAATTCACCGGCAATGATGTCGTTAATTTGGGTTAGGAATTGGGAGACAGAGAGAGTTGGAAGCATAAAAAATTGTCATCTCGAACGAACGTGAGAGATCTTTCGGAGCTACGTTATGAATTCACACCGCGCTGCTTCGAAAGATTTCTCCCTTCAGTCGAAATGACAACCGACAAGACGCCCCGCTTGGGATAACAACCAAAAATTAACCAACTAACAATCGAAATACCCCATTAATTACCGGTGCAATTAAATCAAACAAGAAGAAAACGAAAAAAAGAAGAATCATAAAACCATAACGTTCTAAAAACATACGGACGTTTGACATCGAGTCCGGCAAAACTGCAAATAAAATTTTCGAACCATCCAATGGTGGAATGGGCACTAAGTTAAAGACCATCAAAAGAACATTGGCGTAGACGATAATACTTAAGAACGGAGCAATAACTGATCCAGGCATGAGACGAAGCACAACCGCAAAGGCCGCTGCCAATAAAAAATTAGCCATTGGCCCGGCCAACCCCACCATAGCCGGACCCCACTTTTGATTTCGCAAATTATAGGGGTTATAAGGCACCGGCTTAGCATATGCGAACATAAAACGACCACCAGTACTAAAAAAAAGTACCAGCGGCATAAGAATGGTACCCCATAAATCAATATGCGATTTGGGGTTAAGCGTCAACCGCCCCGCGTATCGCGCGGTTGGGTCACCCAGTTGGTCAGCCATCCAACCATGAGCGTACTCATGAATGATGGAGGACGGAATGATAATGATAAAATAGAAAAGAAGATTAGTGAAAGACATAAATATAAAACGCGTAACGTGAAACGCACATCGTATAACGTTACGAGTTATACGTTTCACAATAAGCCATTGACAAAAATAAAGCCATTGGGTATAATGACGAGACTTAACCTCTAGTATAACGCATAATTACTATTCTTACAATATGAGCCGAACCTGCACACTCTGTGGTAAATCCGCGGTCCGCGCCAACCATGTGAGCCACTCCAATATCAAAACTCCACGCCGCCAAAAACCAAATTTACAACTCATGATGGTTGATGGTCAAAACAACAAGGTGTGTTCCACCTGCCGGCGGACACGCAGTAAAAAAACTGCCTAAATATTCTTTGTATAACAAATAAAGATTCCGATGCAATCGGAATCTTTTTAGTTTGCTTGTTATATTTTGCAGATGGTTACTCCAAAATTCCATCTAAATTTACGTCGTACAAAATTTGTTCTTGAATTTGGCGATAATTTAAAATTTCATTTTCATTAAACCAAATCGCGGTCTCACGCTTTGCTTCAGCGGGTTGATCAGAACAATGGATTAGATTGCGCACCGCGCGTTCGCTCACATTTGAGAGCTCATAAGAATCAACAGTAAAATCACCGCGAATAGTACCAACATCCGAAGTAAGTGGCTGGGTATCACCAACAATTTTTTTAACAATATTGACTGCCTGGTTTCCTTCCCACACCATAGCGATGACTGGTCCACAGGACATAAATGTAACCAATGCGCGAATTATATCCTTGCCATATTCAATGGCCGGCTTATCTACCGGGAGTCCAGCCGCGCTACGATTTTGGACTGTTTTCTCGCCCTTCGCAGCATACCACGCGTCGTCTTTATTATAATGCTTCCACAAACGCACCTCATCGGCCACAAACATTTTCAAAGCCACAAGCTTAAGGCCCGTTCGTTCAAAACGCCTAATAATTTCGCCAACCAACGAACGTTGTACGCCGTCGGGTTTTATAATCACAAAGGTTCGTTCCTTGGTTGCGTTCATAAAATACTTTAAATTCAAAAAAATATGAGTGACTCTATAATAGATGATATTGCCTCAATTGTCAATAATCAACGGCCAATCGGAATAAAACTCGTCTTTTTGCCTTGTCAACTGTCACTAAAAGTCCCGCCGCGATGAAACTCCCCTCCGTAATATTTCGTCGATAACAATACGTTTTAATTGTTTTCGCGAGACGGTACTTCTTTTGAGATGTAATAGCTAAATCAGTTGCCAGCTCACCCGACTTTCTCGCTTTTACTTCAATAAAATAATAATCGCCGCCCTTCTTGGCGACGATATCAATCTCTCCTTGCGTAGTAAAAAAATTACGCTCAACAATTAAAAATCCTTGACGCTGTAAAAATAAGCAAGCGTGTGTTTCTCCCCAGACCCCAAATTGTCTACGCGTCCCTCCTTGCATAGTGCTAATTTCTCCCCGGCAAATATTTTTCCTTCAATTGCCACTCGGTCTGTTGCAATTTAAGTTGAGGAAGACGACGCCGTGCATACAGAATTATTTTAACCCCCCATACTACGAATCCCACTCCCCATGCCAGCAACCAAAACCGCCACGCCAAAAAAGCCACTCGCTCCTGACGGAAAAAAAACCATACCAACCCCAAAAACCCCATAGTTGCCATAAGCGCTGCCGCCCGCCGCAAAACCGAACGATGCCATTTTTCAGTCCGTTGACGACGCACAACCATAGTTACTACCCCAATAATTATTAAAACCACAAACCCGCCCAGCCATACCCAAAACACCCATCCATGCGCAATATAAGGCTGATGAAACCAATAATACCAACCAAACAAATTCTTAATACTCATACGCTGTGTTACTTTTTCTGAAAAATTAAACAATAATGATACTCCCCCGGGGGACATTGGTCTGCTAAAGATAGTCCAACGGCTGCTGCTAATTGAATCACCGTCTCTGGTTGTACCATCAACTCTGCTGTCGGGCCAAGCGGGCCAAGCTTTCGAGCCCAGTCTACCACTACCACACTTCCCCCTTGCTTCACCAATTGAGCAGCCCCACGAAGTGCTGCTGCTTTATCTTTAAGCAGGAATAATACATTAACAAAAAAACAACTGTCAAGACTTCCGGAAGGGATAGGCATAGAATGTGGCACTTCAATATCAGCCCAGATCGATTGAACATTATCATACCCTTCGGAACGAACGCGACTCTTAATATTCTCCAAAATTTCCTTTACAATTTCGATTGCATACACAATCCCCGCCTCGCCTACCACTTTGGAGGCTGGAAACACAAAATGTCCGGTCCGACCACAACCTAAATCGGCTACTCGCATTCCTGGTGCCAAAGCAATCTTCTTAAAAATAATATAGGGATCTATTAGTGCTTGACCAGAATGAGTCATAAAATTCTAAGTAACCTAATTTCTAATGTCTAACTCCAACGGGGTCCCTTCGGGATAAAATGCCTAATAATAAATCTCTGTAGACATTTATACTTAATTAGAAATTAGACATTAGGTGAATTAGGAATTATCGCACAAGCAATCTTCCCACCGTCCCCACCAAAAATCCCCCAATCATATTGGTAATAAACAAAAAACCCAAAAAAATTAACACCAGACCAATTAACTTATAAAACAACCGGCTTCCCCCGCTGGAGCCTAGCTTATCTTCTGCCCAGGCACTCGTACCAAAATTTTCTATCAACCATTCGGTTTTTAAAATCATACCCAGCCCAACTAAGGTTAAAATAATACCTACAATATAGCGCATAAGTTAAAATAAAATAAATAGTATAATTATATTTTATCATACTCATGTTCAGGTAGCAAATCAACCTTTAGTTTAGTAAAATAAAACTAAAAACAAAAAAATCCCGTTTGGAGCGGAAAATTTGTTGTCTTTTGGTGCGCGGGAGAGGACTCGAACCTCCATGACCTTGCGGTCGCTACCACCTCAAGGTAGTGCGGCTACCAGTTACGCCACCCGCGCCTTAATAAAAAATATTAAAACATCCTTTCATTTCAAAATTTTCTATACTTTCCAACAATCATCTCAATTTTATTATGAGCCAATTTAATTTTTACTTTAATTTCTTTGGTCCGCCGCCCATCCGCCTCTATAGTAAATGGCTCAGCAGAACGTATCTCCATTTCTTCAAATGGAAAAATGCTGGGGCTCTCATAGGTATACCCCCACCACCGCTTTTTTGTCAAGGGTCGTAAAAAAGCCTCAAGTTTTCCATCCTGAGGATGCACGACCTGGGTCTCAGCATCGCCCTTATGTTGTTTCCAATAAAACGGTTGCAGATTGCACACAACCATTTCCATTAAATCATTGGCGGTAACTCGAAACCGCTCATCATAGAGCACCTCAAGCGGAGCAGGCAGCACATGGAGCTGCGCCACAAAATATCGATTGTTTATCCAACCAACATCAAGCCGAACCTTTCGCCGCCGCGACAATACGGTACAGGCCTCAACTCCAACTGGAATCCCCAATACTTCGGCAATGGAATTTCCGGGCCCTATAGGTAAAAAACCAAAAACGGTTTCACAAGTAGCGCTACGTGATAATACCTGCCCAAAGGTATGGTCGTTTCCAACCATAACTACCGTTGTTGCGCCGCGCTTAATTTCATCTTCAATAATTGGTTTGGCGTCAGTATAATTATTCAGACGAATTATTTTTCCAGCAATGCCATAATCCGTTAAGTTTATCTCCATGGCCTTAACCGTAGCAGCAAACTTTTTGTGCCGAATAAAATTGTCGTAAAGATACACATACATACTTTGTTTTTCTCTCCTATTGCATCGGGGGAATTTCTTCAACTTTCTTAGTTGGCGCTACTCGAGAATTTCGCAAACCCTTGCCTTCAACCCCTTCCAGCCCTGGCATCATTACCTTGCCCGCAATCAATGCGCCAGCCTCCACAACTAACGTTTTGACTTCAATATCCCCTAATACCCGTGCAGTAGCAGTAAGCTCCAGTGTTTCTTTTATTTTCATATTACCTTTAACTTCACCGGCAATCTGAGCACTTCCTGCTCGAACATTAGCCATTATTTTTGCCCCTTGTTCAACCGACAAATGACGACTGGTATGAACACTCCCCGCTACAGTCCCCTTCACAATAATATTCCCCTCGGAAGCAAAATCTCCTTCAACATTTACCGAAGGACCAACGATGGTCTCAACCTCATCATGCACCAAGGGAGTGCCGCGCTCAGAGAATTCCGTTTCTATTACATCCGTTGGCATTTTAGAAGATTTTTGAAAAATCATATAACAAACATTTTAAAAATAAGAGACTAGAGTATAGTATACCGAGCCGGCTATAAAATAGCAATGTGTTAATAACTACTGCTGCAACGGGATCCAGAAACCGAATTCACTGCCTTTGCCCAAGCCAGCGCTTATACTCCAAATCCGGCCATGATGCCCTTCAATAAATATTCGACAAACATATAGACCCAAACCCGTGCCATTAACATTAACCCCTTTCACATTGTTACCCCGATAAAATTTCTGAAAAAAATTATTCTCATCAACAGTATCAAACCCCAATCCCTGATCACGAATTCTTATGGCTACTCCATTCTGTTCAAAAGTAACAACCACAACAATAATTCCACGCTCACTATATTTAATAGCATTGTCAACAAAATTAAATACCACGTGACGAATTTTTTCCTCATCAAAAATACCTGTTCCCACTGTACTCGGTGGCTTCCAACTTAATTTCAACCCTTTTTTCTCCGCATGCGCTCTAAGTTCATTGACAACGCTTGTTACCACGGTGATAATATCTTTCTGAAAAAAATTATATCTTGTTCGGCCTTGTTCTAACCGCGTTACATCTAAAAATTCATCGATAAGTTTAACCAACCGACTATTACTCTCATCCATATTATGAAGAATTCCTTTGGTTTGTAGAGTAATTTTTCCATAGGCACCATCTTTAATAAGTTCAATATACCCATTCAAAATTGATAGTGGTGTACGCAATTGGTGCGCCGCGATAGACAAAAAATCAGTCTTTTGGCGATTTAATTCCTGCAGACGGACATTAGCTTGTTCTAATGAAGCGGCTAGCGCCATCAATTCCTCGCGCTGTTGTATTTCTTTGTGAACACTCTTAACCAAAAGAACCCCCAGACTGCCTACCAAAAAAGCAAAAAATATTTTAAACAAAATAGTAGGTAACGAACCTGACAACACACCCTCCGAGACCAAAATAATTGTTAGGATTGCCACTAATGCCTCGGTAGCCACAATCTTGATATCGAAAAGATTATGACGAAAAATAGCATAAGCAATAAAAGCAATTAAAATCACGGATGATAAAGGTCCTAAAAAAACAGTGGCGGAAGTCTTTAAAATAACAACAAAGATAACCGTGGTTACAGCCATGAACGAAAATGTAGCTACGACCCCCCATAAAAAATAAAGAATTTGCAATTGTTCTCGACCAGTAGAATGGTGGTGTTTGTAAATAAGAATAATAAAACTGAGTAAAAAAAGACCAACAAAGTCAATAAAAAAAATAATAATTCCTGGCCCAGGGATTGGGACTGGCTCTCCCGTGGCATAACTTACTGAAGTAAAAACCAGCGAACTAACGGATGCTACTGCCGAGGCAAACATGAGCATCACCAAGGGAATAAGATACTGAGTCTTAAACGTAAACTGGTCGCGGGGAAAAATCGAAACTAGCACCACCAAGGTGGGGCCAATACATGAAGTTACGAGCATGACGATACGGATCCAAAAAAGCTGCGACTCGACTGTAGGGGCAGGAGGATGCAAAGAAATGTAATTAACAACAACATAAACGTCAATTAAAAAACTTAAAAGTATAAACAGCCGACTAGTCCAATTTTTCCGATTCTTAAAAAAGACTATTAACCCTAAATACGCTGTAAAGAGGAATGTAAAAATCCCTAAAAGTACTTCGGCGTTCCTTAGATGAAAATAATACATAAAAACTTAAAAAATCTCTTACTAGTATATACCAAGCTCGCATAATCAACAACGCTCCACCGTTGTTTAAAAAGATTAAGTATATTATAATGGCGATACTATAATTTACCCAGCTATGAAAAATCTTAGTGCCTGGAAGATTGATCTACTTTCACCAGAAGAATTCAGTTACCTACCACCGCAAAAGCGTTGTGTATATTTATGCTCACTGGCTCACCTTGCCCCTAGTACCCACAATACGCAGCCGTGGCGATTTCACATTGCAGCTGACCATAAATCGATTGACGTTTTCCTTGATCAACAATTTATTCTGCCCGCCTCGGATGTAGTTGGTCGCCAAGCAATTATTAGCCTTGGTTGTGCCGTAGAAAATTTCGTTACGGCTGCAAACTATTACGGTAATACCTGTACCGTGCGGCGTATCTGGACAGGAGAGCCAATGGTACCAGGTGGAACGGCTGAGCGAAGGTTTGCGCCCATCATAACGCTTACTCTTGCCGATGGTGTTCCCAACCGTACACTTGGTCCGCTTGTACAAAGTATTACCAAACGACAAGTTACCCGAGCCGAATTTAAACCGGATGAACCGCTCCTGCCAGAAGTAATAGAACAACTGATTGCTGCTGCAATGACAGAAGGAGAAGAAGTAAAGTTGCATCTCGTAACAGATAAAATCCGACGTTTAAGCATTGCCGAATTCCAAGGGCAGGCTGATAATTATGTTATTAATTCTCTAAAATTCAGCCGCGAATTAGGTAATTGGCTCCTCCCCAATGCAACTACGAGCTATATTGGTATGCCCGGAAACGGATTCGGGTTAACTGATGAAGAAGCAGAGCGACTTCATGCCGGTCTTGTTGGTACGGGACCGCTCCAACCCGAAGATGGTTTACGTTTTTCACTAGGTGGAAAAATTGGTTTAGAAAAATCACCGCTCATTGCTTTTATCACAGCCAAAGAAGACACCCTTCCCTATTGGCTAGCGACTGGCCGTCTACTCGAAAAAATTCTACTCATCCTTACTCGCCACCAGGTTCAATTTGCTCTGCACGCCGGTATTGTGGAAGTACCGCTCATAAAAAAAATTTTTGGTTTATCGCTAGGGACCCTCCGCCCCATCACCACACTTTTCCGCGCCGGATATAGCAAAAACAAGTCTGATGCTCTTTGTCCTCATTCCCCGCGCCTCCCCATCACAAAAATTCTTCTCTCCGATATGCCTTAACTGCAAAAGTGTGCTTATCTATAAACACCCGTGGTGGATAATCATAACCCAGCCGCACTCGAGCAACCGTTTCCGCAGCAATTGCTCCGGCCATTGCTGCTGTTGAGCCCAGTTGAGGAATAATAGTAGCCGTCGGTATTTCAGCGCGTTCTTCAATTACCCGCAAAAGTTCTCCCCTCCGATAATCAGTTCCAACGAGGGCGTCAACAAATTCAAAAAATAACCGTCGATTACTTGGGTCGGTATAGACGCGCTCCATAGCGGCATACAATTCTTCATCGGACGTGCCCCAGGTCAACGGTAACGTATGATCCCGGTGATACGGCATCACATCCAGCTGTACCGCTGAACCAATATCAGTCACCATAATAACTGGCAGCTGTCGTCGCCGAGCTTCTTCACGAATAAGTAATTTAACTCGCGGGTCATCTACTTCCTCCACTACGATATCAGCCGCTGGCTCGTCGCCGTAGCCATCCAAAAAAACGGGCAGCGTCGTGGCATTAATCCCTTCGTCGTATACAAAAACATTAAGAAACGGATCCATATCGTACAGCTGCTCCGCTACCACTCGCGCCTTATTTCTTAATGGTGATTCTATAGCGCTCCGTCGCGTTGCTTCCGATTCCACCATATCAGCATAACTGAGCCGTACGCGATTAATATTTTCCATTTTATAAACACTTTTGTCAGCAATTTTAATCTGTTCCGGGCGCACATCCATAATCAAGGAATGGGTAACCGTACTCCCCACACTGCAGCCCGCCACTGCTACCGTTGTAGTCGAAAAAATATCACGAATCTGTTGCCAGGTGAGCCTGTCTTCTGGTGCCGATAGTAATGTGGAGCTACTCGCGACGGCGACCAAACGATGCCAATAAGGTGAACATACTCGCACTAAGTGCTCACGATCTGGATAGTACGCGTAATAACCATATTCCAAAAGACCAGTTTCTTCAGATTGGAATAACGCTGCCGTATAGGCTTCCCATTCACTATTAAATTCTTCCCGCAGTGTCTTTCCAGAACTGCCCCGGGCCGATAATGTTAACCGTTCATTCAAACCAAAAATAGTCGGTTGGGTTATATCATACTGGCTGCGTGGCGGAATTATCACCGTAACACCCGCCCACTGTACCATAGCGCTACGATCCAGACGATACCGTACAATACCCTCGCGATGAGCTCGGATCGCTTCCCAAATAATTGGCTTACCTATTAAACGTTGTTGAGAACTCATAGGGAGATATGCTCTCTGCCTTTGTTGTACTCATATTAAAATGAGTAGCTGCTAACGCCTTAAAACTTTCTTCAATACTGAACCGCCACTGGGAAGTACTCACGATCCTTAGACGCGATCCATCAGCTACTTCCTTTTCGACTAAAGCGCGGAGTTCTTCTCCGGTCAATAACGAATGGGGAATGGGGCCAACCACCGTTAATAAATTACCAATTCCTTGAAGTGCTTGTAATAATTCCTTATAAGAAAACCGCTGCCACGATTGCAAGATGGCACTGAAAAAATGTGGCGCATAACAAGCAAAGGTGGCAATGGTTAATTTTCCTTGCCAATACAAACGCTGCAAAAGAGCTACTAACTGGTAGACATTTAAAAAATACCCTGGAAACTGATGAGCCATAACCGAACGATCAAGCGTGATGTGTTCAGGAGAACACCCGATCTGATCTTCCGCTGCTGGCATCGTAAATGAAGGATATGCCTGCTGGCGGAGCGCCATGATAATTTTATGCAGGAGCACTTCACTAAACACACCGGTTACATACTGAATATTGTTGAAGTGTAATTCTGTAAAAAGATGATGGTTAAGAAAGAAAAAAGCTAACGCCGTATATTGGAGCGACGTAGGCAGCAGTGCCGTGGAAGCCGTACCTGGTTGTGCCAAGTGCGGTGGAATACCACAAATACGTGAAATGGTTAAAATTTTTCTAAGAAATAAATTGTCAGAACCGCCCAATCTTTCCTCAAACCAATGACGAATTGGCCGCCGAGCATAGAGAAACTGATCGAGGTCCTCAGTGGAAGCAGGTTCCCCGTCAGCCGGAATAAAACGAATACTCAGCCATTCCTTGAGAAGTATATTTTTTTGCTCAGGCGACGCTAGTGCGTTATAGGGAAATTGTACGCGACACAAATAGACAAGCGCTTTCGAATCATAGGCATCCTCAAGCGGCACATTTCCGTAACGGCAATAAGCTCGCCGTGCCTGCCGCACCATTGCTCGTACCGCTTCATGCCCCCACGCCGCATCATAAAATTGTTTTGCCTGGTAGATATCAAATACCGCCGTTCCCCAGCAATACCGACGCACCGGAGACGGAAAGCGTTGCTCTATTTGATGAAAGTCTTCCGCGAATAAAATTTGATCCTGCCCTCCTACAGAATTCATATAACAATAACTAATGTGAAACAGTGCCACTCTCTACATCTCCTCCACGGGGGCGATGGTTAAAACTCCAAGCGCATTGGTAAGCACCTGCTTCACGGCATTGGATAAAGCTAATCGTGCCGTGACCAATTCTGTCGTCTCGGCATTCACAATGCTCTGTTTATTATAAAAATCATTAAACGCCTGCGCCAGATCAAAACAATAGCGGGCAATAGTAGAAGGGTTGTAATACTCAAGTGCTTTCTGGAGCACATCGCTGTAATCGCTAAGGAGTAATACCAATTTTTTTTCTTCAGGAGTAGTAATAAATTCAAAATTAATTGCTGACTTTTGACTGTTTACTTTTGACTTTCGCAACAAACTATTAATTCTCGCAATCACATATAATACATACAACCCACTAAACCCCTCAAAGGATGTTGCTTCGGCAATATTAAACACAATATTTTTTACCGCTTCATGTTTTTGCATATCAAACTTAAGCGCCGCTAATGCTAACTTTGTGCTGGTATCAATAACGCGCTCTTCGGGCCACTCAGCGTGGCGGGATCTTGTTTCCTTATACATTGTATCAAATACTTCATCGCGTAAATCCTCGTATAGAATAACATTACCCAGTCGCGATGACATTTTCCCTTCCGGCCGCGTCACCAAACCATAATTAATATGGGTTAACTTCTTTTTAAAACCAAGTAATTCTAAAATTTTATACAGTTGTTTAAAATAAAAAACTTGCTCTTGGCCGGTGATAATAATACTTTCATCAGCATCAAATTGTTTAAATTTTTCTTCGGCCAATGGCAAATCACTGGTGAGATATAAACCAACCCCGTTAGACTTTCGCACCAATGCTACGTCAAGATGATACTTCTTAAGATCAATAATAATCGCGCCACCTTCGCCTACTTCAGCAATATTTTTCTCAAGGAGTTCATCTACAATATCATGGCCACTTTGTTTAATATCTTTTTCATAAAAGGTTGATTCATGTTCCACACCAAGTTCTTTAAATAAGCGCTCGAATTGTTCGATACTCCACTGCCGTGTCTCCATATAGAGCGGCCATACCGTTTCATCATGTGCCTCAAGTTTCTTTTGTAATCCGGCAATTTCCGCTGCCGCCGCGGGATGACTTTCTACCGCTTGGTTAGCCTCGGCATAAATTTCCCCCAACCAACGTTGCTTATTAACGGGAGGCTTTTCTTTGGCATGCAACTGTTGGAGCCCCCACAAACATTTCGCCACATGAGCACCAAAATCATTCAAATAATTTACCGGGTGCACTGTATACCCTGCTGCTCGATAGAGTTGTACCAAGGTGTTGCCAATACAGACATTGCGAAAATGCCCAATATGAAATTCCTTGTGGGTATTGTTTGAGGGATACTCAATAAGAACACTCTTGCCTTTGCCATACTCACTTGAACCGTACTGTGCACCCAGTTGCCTCATTTGATCGATGACAATCCGGGCAATCGCTGCGGTCGACAAAAAAAAGTTCACATACGGCCCAAACGCCTCCACCTGTTCAATTATCTCCTTGTCTCCTTGTCTTTTTATTGCTTCAGCAATTGTCTTCGCCACCTCATTTGGATTCTTTTTCATTTCTTTCGCTAACCCAAAACAGGGGAAAGCTACATCCCCCATTTCTGGCTTTGGTGGAGCACTCAATTCAAACGAATCAACAACCCCAACTGCCCGCAGCGCTTCGACAATGGCATGAGTAACTATTTGCATCATAATTTTATGGTGAACTGGTAGTGGTAGTAGCGATGGTCGTAGTGGTGGTGATCGGAACCAACCAAGAATCGAACCAACTGCGCGGCTCTGATAGTTGATCAACATTAATAAAATTCTCTGTAGTTATACCGGAAACTACTAAGTTTGGCAAGGATGCAGAAGCACCATAAAGGCCATAGGTAAGGTTATTAAACAGTGTATCATTAAGACGCAACTCACCGCCAGTAACCCGGATACCGGTACTGGAAAAAGATGGCTTTCTATTATTGCCAATGGTGCTGGCTGTAATCTCAATCATCGAATCGGTGCTGTACACGTTATTACCGGACTCCCACGTATCAACTATTGAACAATGATCACAACTAAAATTACTATTTTTAATCAGGAGCATCCCATCATTTTCCGGAAGCCTCCTTACCATGTGATTAGCGCCTTGTATATTGGTATGATGCAAAGTAGAGGTAGAACCGTTGAAGATTATTTGCCCCCAATATTCGCTCGACGTATAGGGCATTATCTGTACGGGAAAATCAGGTGTTCCAAGTGTAAATAATGAACCTTGGATATTTATTGAAGCATATGGTGCCATGATTAGCGAGACACCGGGTTCAACGGTTAACGTACTCTCTGCTGGCACGATAAGATTGGTAATATATACGGCGGTACCGCTTCCGATTCGTCCAGCGCCAGCAACGGTCACCGCGTCAAGATACGGCGGGTTGAATGTGTTATCACTCAAACTAAGTTCATCTAATATTGGCCATCGACCTCGTACATAGAATGCGCCCTGAGTATGAGTAAAAAAAGAAACAGAGCTTTTTGTTACCAACAAATTACTATCATACGCTTCCAGGGCACGACTACCATACGCAAAATTGCTTTGCCGTATCGTTGACGAGGCATTCTTTAGAAAAAGAGATGTGCCACTATTATTATTGAACTCAACGTTATCGAGTGTTATGTCAGCTTGTTCACCGCGGATCGCTTGTTCTACCGTCGGTGTAAAGCCGCCACCATCCGGCGGACGAAACGCATGACCCCCGTAGCGTAAAGTAACAGCCCGGAAACTCCCCGCAGCGCCAGGATAAAATTGCAACCCCTGCCAATCCTTAGGTTGTGGCGCTGGACTACTCCAATTTCCTACACGGGTGGCCACATCACTAGCGGAAAACTCACTATCTCGTCCGGACGTAAATATAACTCGCTTATCAACAGTTCCATTAACTTTCAACTGGCCACGAATATCAATTTTGGCATCAGCAAAATAACTTTTGATCACCACCCCCGGTTCGATAGTGAGGGTAAAACCAGCGGGAATTTGGTAATACTGCAAAATGTACGGGTTACCCTCCGGGGTGAGTATTCGTTCTGTACCTTCCTGGGTGTAATTCAAAGAGTAAAAACCAAAGTTGGATTGTTTAGGCGAACCATATACTTGGCCACCATTAAAAGTACGCCCGCTGACGCGCAAACTCTGATTGCTTTGCCAGTTGCTTGGGTCACTCCCGCGCTTCGCTGCATCACGCCGTTCCATGGAGCGATACTTCACGGTATCACCAGCAAACCAGCCGGTGGCACAATCTACCTCATCAGCTTTCTGACCAGATGAATTCACTAGTTCAACCTTTTCACCCTTATTATTAAAACCACCAGACAAGGTGTAAATAATATCAGCAGTAATGCCGCGGATCGTTTCGTCCCGGGTTCGCTTAAACAAAAAATACCCATGAGGTGATATTAGCGTATTATTGATTGTTTTAAAATTGATAGTGGTGCTGGAAACTAAAATTTTCCAATCTTTTAAATCAATTGACTGATCGGTAGTGTTATACAATTCAAACCACTCATCAGTAGGATACTCTGCTGCCGTGCCCGCCCAAGCAATTTCATTTATAACCACTGTGGGCACAAACCCAGCCAAAGGAACGGCAGCTGATGTGGTGGAACTCATTACCGAGGAACTGCTCGTCGCCATAACTATTGTAGAACTAACTACAAGAGTTGAAGTGGGTGTGCTGGTTGTTACTGTTGACAACGTAGAACTTACTATATCGGAAATCACTGGCGAGCTTGTGGTTGTTACAGCTGGTGTGGTGGTTGCTACTGCAACCGTGGTGGTGGCTGCTAAGGTAGTCGTAGTTGAATTGGAAGTGCTAGTTGTGGTGGTGGCAAGAACGCTGGTTGTGGCTGGTGGCGTGGTGGTGGCAATTGTTGTTGTAGTAACTACGTCTGATGCGCTTCCTGTTGAAGTAATCGCATTACCCCCTTGCTGCGTGGAAAGAGTTGAAGGAATGCTAAAGACTCCCCCTCCACCGGCGTAATTGGTAGCCTGCTGAACAGATGGTTGAGTTGAGGTTGAAAAAAATATCTCCTCTCTCTTTATAAGAGTCGGGACTTGTTCGGTGCTTAACGCAGGGAGAGTTTGAATTGAATTTTTATCATTATTATCCAATCTCTGCACTGACTGAATTACTGGTAAAGTAACCTTACTGATTGCTACATTTTGATTACTTCTTTTCTCAATCTCATTCTTGTTCTGCTCTGGTGCAATTAGTGCTGGCGAAGTAACAACTTGATTTGAAACAACCGGCTGCTGCACTCCAGGCACCAGCTCCCCTCCCCCACCCCGTGCCACCGCATCCGCCAACCCCAACTTTACTCGCACCGCCCCCCACCATCCACCCAGCGCTACTGATGCCTGATGCGCCAACACGCTACTATGTGTTTTGGCAATATCGTACCAATTATAAGCATTCACCGCGAGCAACTTTGGCGCACTCTTAATTGCTCGTGTCAAACTCTGGTTACTATCCGGCACAATCGGCTCCAATAATTCTGGGTGCTCTTTATATTTTTCAACTTCTCTAAAAAACAATCGCATCACCCCTTCCCCGGTTAGCACAATCTCGGGGAAGAGACGATTGACATATGAAGGGAGAACGAAATATTGATCATCAATAGAATATTTCTTTTTTCCAGTCAGGATATCATCAACCTTTATAAAAGCAACATGACTCACATCATTACTTAAGTATTTACGAAAAGTACCATCCGGTAAAATATGATGAACAACTTTTAATTGAGTTAAATTAGGCCCTAAAAATTCGTCATTACTAATAGTATCTTCTGAAAAAAAATTCTCATTAGAATAATGAGCGATATGATCAAAAGCTTGGGCTAAGTTATCAAAACTAAATGGTAAACTATTATTGGTATTCAGCACTTCGGCCACCGCTAATTTATGTAAATTAGTATAATCTTTAGTATAATCTTCATATGGCGAACCAGGGTCGCCGTGAATTCCGGCATGTGTATCATCGCGTGTATGGTCAGGAACGGAACTGTCTTCAATTAAATGCAATACATGACCGAGTGCCACAAAGGCAGTCTTTTTGTCGCCATCAATATACGATTTAATTGCTTTTTGCCAAGTTTGATTCCCTTTCTGCTGTCCATAGGCTGCCTGATAATTCTGGTTGGTTGCCCAGTCAACGGCTGCTAATGGCATTCGGGGAGCAAAATCAGTGCCAGTTTTTAACCCTTCGGCTTCGCTTAAGGTACCAAAATGTTTACCGCTCCAGGCATGGTTATGAACAGGATCGTAAAAATGGTTAATCCAGCGCGGTGGGTCATCCTCTTCAATGGCGCCTTGGCGGAGCCATTGCATTTGTGACTGCGAAATTTGATATTCTGAGTGAGTATTTTTAAAATTAAAAAACTGAGCAATTTCCTCAGTTAAATCTGGATGTGTGTAATATGGCGAATAAGCTAAACTTGTTCCAACAATGGCTACTAAAGCCTCCCCTATTCCCAGAGCACAAAGAACACAAAAAACGATTTTTTTCATACCTCCTTAAAATTTGCTAAATAGAAAAAATTTTCCAAGCCTCTGTATAATTATTAAGAATAAAAACTATTGGATAAGCCTCACGCTCACCACTAATATTTTCTAAAGGTAAATGATAATAGGCTTTAATAGAAGACGGTGGGTCGGCCTCCTCTTTTACTAACTGATGAGAGAATAGTTCAATCGAATGTTGCAGTCGATTTAACTTGATAGATTCCCGAAGATCACCTAATACTTCTTTTTGTTTCTCCACCACAAAATACTTACTCGCCAACTCCACATCCCCTTTTTTCAAAGCATCAAGGAACAAACCCCACGTCTCTTCTGGGGTTTTGCCGCCATACGTATCTTCAATATACGGCTTACGCCGAGCATCTAACCAATTATCTACCTGACGCTGCCACTTATATCCACTCCATACATCTTTAATTACCACCGTCACCAGTAAAACAAAAACAATTGCGCTCGGAATCATTACAATAAAAAAAATTTTCTTAATTACTGGCTTCATACAATATTTTTAAAAAATAATCCCGTGGTATACGGAATTATTTTGCCCTCCTTGGGCATCATTATAGCACACTTAACTCGAAGAACGAAAAAATAACTGTGGATAAGTAGTCTTTTAATTACACACTTTTTATCTCGTTCCTATAATTATTCCACAATTTGTGGAGCAATCGTTCGGCACGTGCCAATCGTTTGGCAATTGCGCCTTGAGTCATTCCCAACGAAGCAGCGATCTCTTTTTGTATCCGCCCATCCACGTGTGCAATCAGCACACTTTGTAATTCCTTTGGCAATTGATCGATTAATCTAAACATTTGCTCGTGCATCTCGGTTTGGAGTATCTGTTGTTCAGGATCCCGATTCCCCGTAGATAAATGCTGGGTATGGGTATCAAGCGGAAGATGTGTTGAGAATCTCCGATGCGTCTTAAAATGATCGCAAATTGCATTCCAAATCACCGTCTCTAGCCATGGTCGCAACTCCCGATGGTAATCAAATTTATCCTCTTCAATCGCTCTATAGGCGTCTAACATTACTACTTGAGCAATATCCTCAGCATCTGAACGTTGCAGGCCACGCGCCAAAATACTTTTGAGAATATGGTCTCGCGTTCGGACTAGTTGTATTTCCTCAAGCAGCGAATCTTTTGTCCAACGAGAAGCGCCTTCTGCTGGGGCGTGCTCTAACTGAGCCGCTATAGGATGGCGCGCTTCTCCAAGAGGTTGTCCGCCTTCAGACATAGTTTAAATTAACTTTACAAAAAATCGTTTGCCCTTCTGCACTATATCGCCCGGCCGTACTAACAGAGGAAGTTGGACTCCCTTTTTAATTTTAACATTATTTATCTTCACTCCACCCTGCTCAATTGCCCGCCGAGCTTCCGCTTTACTGGAACATATTTTGGCTTCAACCAGCACAGTCACGATGTCGTAGGCGGTTGGTTTAAGTTTAGGGATATCGTCTGGTGTCTCTTTCTTTTGAAAGGTAGCAATAAAATACGCTTCGGCTGCTTGGGCAGCTTTTTCTGAGTGATAAAAACGAACGAGTTCAAACCCTAACTTCATTTTAAAATCCCGGGGGTTAGCACCACCCCGCATGGCTTGTTCGTACTCTTTAATGATTTCCATTGGTACGCGTGTCGTTAAAGTAAAATACCTCATCACCAACTTGTCTGGTATTGTCATTACCTTACCAAATATTTCGTTTGGCTCAGCGGTAAGATCAATTGTATTCCCCCAGCTTGAGCTCATTTTACGCCCGTCGGTACCTTGGAGTAGCGGCCCCATAACAATATCTTGGGGTGGTTGCTTATAAAATTCCTGGAGCGTCCGCCCAGCCAACAAATTAAATCGTTGGTCAGTGCCACCGAGTTCTACATCAGCTTGTACAGCCACCGAATCATACCCCTGCATCAATGGGTACAAAAGCTCCCGAAGCGATACGCGCGTGCCGGCGTCCAAACGACGTTTAATATTTTCTCGAGCGTTAAACTCGTGGAGCGAAAACTGTTCTGCTTGCGCCCCAATTTCATTGTAACCTAATTTCTCTAGCCACTCACTGTTGTAGCGAACTTCACATTTCTGTATATCAATAATTTTTCCAGCTTGAGCCACATAATTTTTCATGTTTTCCTCCACTTGCCTTGGCGCCAGCATTGGTCGTTCACTGTCTTTGTCTGAGGTGTCACCAATTACCCCAGTAGCATCACCAACAATAAACACCAACTGATGCCCTAATTCCTGAAAATCACGCATTTTTAAAAGCGGAATGGAACGCCCAATGTGTAAATGGGGACTGGTGGGGTCAATGCCTAATTTTATTCGCAACTTTTTCCCAGATTGTAATTGCCGTTGGAGATGTTCCTTAACAATTACCTCCTCTACCCCGCGGGTAAGAAGCTCTTTAATTTTTTTTGAATCAACACTCACCGACATATATGTAATTAGTTTAGGGTGTTCCTAATTTTTTAGTAATAGGTAACCGTAACTCAAAAATAGTTGAGAATGCTTGGTCAACAATTATGTGGTATAAATTATCGCGACCTTGATACTGTGAATCATTAGCAAAATAGGTATAATCAAGATCTGGTTCATGGGTTGTTAAACGGTCCAAACGTTTACGAGGAACTGTTGCTAACCGCAGAATAACTCCGGATGATTTTAAACGATTATCTAAATTGGCTAAGCCATAACCAGTACTGCCAGTAAAGCTTTTCCCTTCAGCAAATATTGTACCGGCTTGTTCTGGAGGCATGCCTATACCATTATCCATTATTCGCACTACAATATAATCATCTTCGCGCTCTAAGGTTAATTGGCCACGAGTAGCACCGACTGCCTCTTTAGAGGCGTTACTAATGATATTGAAAATAGTATTGCCAACCTGACCAGGAGCCAACCGAATCTCTTCATCATTTTCTAATTGTGGAAATGAATATACACGATCACCAAATAATTGTTCAACACGTGGAGGCAGCCCTTGCCGCGTTGGATCACTGATATGCGTTATGTCGTTCAATGCCTGCCCTAAAAGGGCAGTGTCTAATGCCATTCTGCGGGGTATCTTACCATTTTTTTCTAATTTTCGAGACAAAACATCATCTAATGAAAAAGCATAGGTTGGCCACGCTCGGGTAATGCCGATAAGAGCAAACCGTAATTGCTTAAAAAAATTCTGATCCACTCTTTCTATAGGAAAAAGATCAAGCAGGGTGTCAGTGGCAAGAAATAATTTATAAGCAAAAATTCTTGTATCATGCTCTATGTAATGAACTATCTCGGGATCGGCTCGCAGCCGATTATACATGGATTTAGAAAGCACGCTATCAGCTGCCAACGATGCTTTAATTTGCATTAAACGAGCCATGGCATAAGGGATACTAATCTTATTCTTGCTCTCTAAGAGAGCACCGAGTAATTCTTGTGCTAATGCGAATCCAGTATCTTTAAAAGCAAACATCTCAGCACGAAATCGTTCGATATCGGCTAAAGAAAACAGTTCTGGTGTTTTCTCCGAATCTCGTCCACCTCTGGCTACTGCTACTACCGATGAGGTAACATCGCTTATTTCTCTACGAGTCATACGTTATATAATTTGTTGTAATTGCTGACGCAGTTTAATAATTTTTTCCTGACTTTCTAATAATTTCTTCTTTTCCCCCTTCACCACTGCCTCTGGCGCGCGCGCTATAAAATCTTGATTTGCCAGCTTTTGTTCTAAGCTGTTGGTATATTGCTGTATTGCTGTTATTTCCTTTTGCAATCGTTCGGTTTCTTTGTTCAAATCTACCACTCCGCCAAGATCAATGTAGACTTCAACCCCTCCCTCCACAAAACCAACCATCGTGGATGTTTTGATAAACTCGTTCATAACACGAAAATGATTTAACCTCGCCAGGCCACTGATAAGTGACTCGTGATCCTCCCACAATTTCCAGTCTGTACTGGTAACAATTGTCGCAGACAGTTTAACGGCTGGATCAATGCGATACTCCGACCGGAGTGAGCGAATGCCGGTGATAATATTTTTGACTAATTCAAATTGAGACAATGATTCCTCACATTCATTCGGAAGAACCGTAGGGCTTGGCCAGCGCTCTACCATAAGTAGTATATCGTGTCCGTAGATCTCTTGCCACAACGCCTCCGTTACAAACGGCATGTACGGGTGCCAGAGTTTGAGAATGATAGTGAGAACGTAGTTCAACATTGCTGATTTATCGCCCTCAATTTTAGCAACTTCCAAATACCAATCCGCCAAATCACTCCACGTAAAATCGCGGAGCTGTTCGCCGGCATAGGAAAAATTAAATCTTTCTAAATTCTCGGTTGTTGAATTAATAATTTTATTCAACCGAACTAAAATCCATTTATCAGCTAACGTTTTTGGTTCCGGTCGCTCGGTCCCCTGGTTTTTACTATCAATCTGGAGTAACATGAATCGCGCCATGTTCCACAATTTATTAACCAAATTCCGCGCTCCTTCAATTTTCTCTTCATAAAATTTAGAATCATTACCCGGAGCAATGCCACTGAGCACGCTCCACCGTAAAGCATCGGTGCCAAATTCAGCAATAACATCGAGCGGGTTAATATTGTTGCCGGCAGATTTAGAAAATTTCTTACCCGACTCATCTCGAAGAATTCCGTGGATATACACATGGTGGAACGGAATTTGGTCAAGAACGTAGGTACTCATGAGAATCATCCGTGCCATCCAGAAAAAAATTATTTCATACCCCATTTGTATCCAGGCAGCCGGATGAAACATTTGCAGATCTTTGGTTTGCTCTGGCCAGCCCAACGTAGAGAATGTCCAAAGGCCCGACGAAAACCACGTATCCAGAGTATCGGGGTCCTGTTCTACCGCTTCTCCACAATTGGGACAATTGACAACGTTTTGTTTACTAACAATCGGCTCACCGCAGGCTTGATTCTGCTGTTTACAATAATAAACAGGAATCCGATGACCCCACCACACTTGCCGAGAAATGCACCAATCGCGTAAATGCTCAATCCAATTAAAATAAATTTTTTCAAAACGTTCTGGAAGAATAGTAATTTTCTGGGCGTGGTCACCATGATGACCGATAGCTACTGCCTCACGCATTAAGTCTTTTAAACTTTTGCCACGGCCTGGAATTTCTTTGGCAACATTCACAAACCATTGCGTGAGCGGCAAGGCCTCCACCACATCACCAAACCGATCCGAGGTCCCAACATTTTGCATAATATCCTCTTCTTTCTCCAAAAGCCCTTCCTGCCTAAGCCACACAACAAATTTTTGACGAGCTTCTTCCACGGTAAGCCCCACATAGGCTTCCCCCGCCGCTTCGGTCATCCGACCATCGGAACCAATAACAGAAATAAGACCAATAGCATCACCCTGAGCCTTTTGCTTTTCATACATCTCAAAATCAACCGCGCTATGCGCCGGAGTAACACCCAGTGCCCCCGTCCCAAAATGGGGATCAACATTTTCATCTGCAATAATTTTTATGTCTAACGGTTGTGCGGCTCCTACATCTACTTTAAAAATTTTTCCAATATATTTTTCATAACGTTTATCATTCGGATTTACGGCCACGGCCGTATCCCCCAGTTTTGTTTCTGGTCGGGTAGAAGCAATAGGAATAGGAAAATCCTTGCTATATTTGAAGGTATATAATTTTGCTGGCCGTTCTACGTGTACTAGTTCGTCGTCGGAACAGGTTGATTGACCCTTCACCGACCAATTCACTACCCGATAACCACGATAAATGAGCCCATCCTGATACATGCGCACGAACATTTCGTTCACTGCCCGGTTACGAGCTTCATCAAACGTATACGCCAGTCGCGACCAATCACAACTCGTTCCCATTTTACGAATTTGACTGACAATAGTTGTTTTCGATTCCTCAGCAAATGCTCGAATCCGGCGCACCAATTCTTCACGCCCCAACTCTTGTCGTGGATTTTTAAGCCCTTCCTGCATTAACATTTTTTCTACTTTAGCTTGTGTTGCTACCGCTGCATGATCGGTACCCGGAAGCAGAAGCACCTTCTTTCCTTGCATCCGTTGATACCGCACCATTGTATCCATTAACGCATTCTCCAATGCATGGCCCAAATGTAAAACTCCGGTCACATTCGGTGGTGGCATCATTATTGAATACGGCTCGCCCCTTACATTATCAGGATTAAAAAATCCGCTCGCTTCCCAATGGCGATAGATGTCATCTTCGTATTTTTGAGGTTCGTAGGCTTTAGGCAATTCTTGAACCATAAGGTTCTTAAAAAATCTTTATCATTATACTAAAAGTCGCTAAAAATATCAAATTTTGGCTTATTTTCAACTAAAGCGAAAAAATAAAAATAATTTTTCATTTCCGAGCATGCGCAGAAAATACCCTAGTATTTATTGCCTTTTTGTTATCCACAGGGTACGATACCCCATTATTATTGACAACACAGCCTAAAATTGATAAGATCAGCAGTTCCGTTCTTATGGCTTTAAACGACTTTCAACAACTCACCAAAACGCTTGAGGAAAGCAAATATATTTTGCTGATGTTTAATTCCTCAGAGCAGGGGGATGCACTGGCAGGGGCCTTAGCTCTTAAGCGCTTCTTAACAAAAGAACACAAGCAAGTTGATATTGCCTGCAGTGATTTTGTGTTACCAAAAAATCTTAGATTCTTACCCGGCAGCGAAACTATTCAACCCGAACTCACTCATCTCCAAAAATTCATTCTAAAAGTTGACGTCTCCAAAGCCCCAATAGATACCTTGAGCTACGACGTGAAAGACAACTGGCTTTCCATCTATCTTACTCCTAAACATGGCGCCATTACGCGGCAAGAATTACGCACTGCTCAAACCACATTCAAATATGACCTCATTATTACAGTTGGTGTTCCCGATCTTGAATCATTGGGTGATATTTTTTTTAACAACACTGATCTGTTCTATAAAACACCAATTATTAATATCGACCACCAGGCAGACAACGAACGGTACGGCCACATTAATCTTGTTGACCTTACAACAACATCGGTCGCCGAAATTATCTATGGCTATTGTAAGAATATCCCCAGCATGGTAATTGACGCTGAATTAGCAACGATACTGCTAACCGGGATGACCATTGCCACCAAGAGTTTTAAACAACCGCACCTGGCCCCGCAAACACTCGCGGCCGCAGGGGAACTGGTTGAACGCGGTGCCGATCGCGAAAAAATTATTCAACATTTATATCGCACGCGTTCAGTATCAGCACTAAAACTTTGGGGGCACGCACTTACTCATCTCCAGACCGATCCAGCGCTGGGGCTAGTGTGCACCACCCTGACGCGTGATGATTTTGTACGCTCTGGTGCAACTCCAGAGGATTTGCATGGGATGGTGGACGAACTCTTGAGTACTGCCCCCGAGGCTCACTTAATACTTATTCTCTACGAATATAATGACAAGGATACAAAAAAGATCCACGGGCTGTTAACCGTAAATAAAAATTTTGACGCTCTAAAACTTCTAAAAGCTTTCAACCCAGCTGGCACTAAACGACAAGCGTCATTTATAATGGAGAACACGAATCTACAAGAGACGGAAGAAAAAATAAAAGAACTGATACAGACAGCACGAAAATAAACCTTTACATTAATACGTTTTTCTCAATTTAAACCCCCGTAGCCACAACGGTGGTGACGGTTGAACACGAACCGGCATATCCAAACACCCCTACATTATCAGGGACTGGCATGGCAAGCTTCCAATACGTCGATGTGATACCAGATGCAGCTGGTGAATTATGTAGTGGCGCCAAATTAAAAGAAAAGGTTACTGGTGACGTGCTAGCGCTGGTACTGCTGAATGAGGACCCGCTATAGGGTGAAAAAATAATTGCATTGGATGGGAATGTGCCGGTGGTACAAGTAAAATTTGCCGCGCTCACCAAACCATCAATAGTTTGATTCCCCCAATTGGTAAATACTAAGGTTTGTTCTGCTGATATGGCATTAATTGCCAATGTCCCAAATTCCAAAGTTGCGGGAACGTCCAGACTTACCAACGAAGCCACTTCGGTGCTATTAGTAAGCATTCCGGTGGCGCTTGCTTGGTCGGTAGCTGTAACCGCGGCTGTCCAATCGGTGGCGCCATTTGCGCCACTATCTGTTCGGTCTGCATAATATTGCAAAGGGAATGAACAAGAAAATGAAGCTATGGTTGAACTGGGAGAGGAACAATCAAGAATTGAACAATTGTTAGCTGCTAGCCGGTAGCAATTATTGCTGTCCGCGGTACAATCACCCCCTCCAATGATATCGGTGCGGTAAAAAACTGCCGATAATGGGTTGCTGCTCCCCGAAACATCAGTACAACCATCATCATCTTGATAGGTGCCATTAATATATACGGTGCGCGTAGTACCTTCTACCGGAATAATTGGTGATTGATCTTGGGAAGAGTCGGCCGACACCGTATTAATATGCACCGCGGTAACCAACGGAGCGCTGTTAGCGCGACTATTCTCTGGGAAAAAATACAACCACCCTCCTGCCGCACTGACGATGATTAATAAAAAACTGCTTTTAACTATGAAACGATGGTGTATAGCAAAGATACGCGACATAATTACCTGATAAACTTAGTATATATAGTATACCAAAAACATAAAAATTTTAAAGCTCATTTTTGCTAGATACTTAAAAACGAGGCCAATCAATATAAAAAGTCTACCCGGCGAAGAGTAGACTTTTATCTTTAAAGAGTTTACCAATCATTATTCGGTCGCCACAGCCGTTACCGTAGCAGTACAGGTACCTGCATACCCACCCGCTGCTGGCATTTGTAAACGCCAGTAGGTGCTGGTAGTACCAGGATAGTTTGCAGCATCTGCAACCGTATAGGCATGCAAGTTTAAAGTTGCTTCTACTTGGCCGGTTGTCATGGTATTAGTAGCTGCAAAAACACTGGATGATGAATACATGAGGTTGCCAATGGCAATGGTCCCGGTAGTACACACAAAACTGGCGGCAGTAGCGTTTAATTCAGGCTGCAGGGTGGTGGCATTCCCATTATTTATAAAGGGAGAAACGGTATTAATACTTGATAGTGCGCCCACGGACAAACTGCCAAAGTTCAACGAACTTGGAATATCCAGAGCCAAGAGGGTGGCAACTTCTGGAGCAGTTGAACTGTCACTATTATTATCTAAACTCTGATCCATTACCCGTACATTACCTACCCAGGTTTGGGCAGTATAGGGGCTACCATCAGTGCGATCGGCGTAATATTGCAAACTTAAAGTGCAAGAATAACTCGCGTCGGTATCACTAGATGAATCACAACCGCTAATTACGCACGTACTGGTTGCAACCTGATAGCAATTATTGTTATCAGCGGAACAATTGAACCCGCCTGATGCCCCACTACGATAGAAGGCTGCTTTTACTCCTCCTAAGGTACTGGACGCCACTTCACGACAACCATTAAGGTCGGTGTATGTACCGTTTACATAGACGGTCTTGGTAGTGCCGTCCGCAGGCGTAATAGGATCGGTTTGCGAGTTAGTAGAGCCAGTAGTATTAACATACACGGTACCGAGCGTAGGGGCAGAGTTGCCTACACTCGCTGAGGTGCTCAAACTGGTATTGCTATCCGCTCGGGAACGAAATGATATATAAGCCACCAATGTAATGAGAGCGGCTAAGAACAATAACCCTCCATACATTAGATGAACTTTTCTTGTTTCTTCCATATATGATTATTTTAGATTAAATTTAAAAAAAGTAGGACCCCCTACCCTAAGACCTTTGAATACTTTACCAAATTAATTATATTATTTCAAGCTCGGAGGATCACCCGGCACGGACCCAGTTGGACCTGGTGAAGAACTGCGTCCTTTTGCGATAAGGAATCGACCTACTACAACGAGAATTATACCGGTGATTAAAAGAGCACCGAGAATGACTACAAACCAACGCCCAATGCGCCCTGCCCAACCAGGGACACGAACAACAAAGGTACGCTCTTGGATGCTAGTTTTTTTGGCCCCATACTCTGCGTATACTCGCGCTTGATAGGTGCCTTCCTCAGTTTGACGATACGTTAATGTAAATTGAGTTGTATCGCCTTTAACAATCGTAACTTTATCGGAACGTAACAACTCTAAAAGCTTCTCATCACGACTTATTTCTACCACCACATGAGCATTCACCAAAGCCGCACCACTATTACGTGCAATAACATCAAATTTGACTAAATCGTTGGGTGCAAACGTTTCACCATTGAGCCTAACATCGGCTAATTCCAGCTGCTGAGCCAAACTACCAAGGGGAAAAATTTGCAAACGAAAATTATCCCGCGTGAAAATTGTTTTCCCGTCAGCCACAAAACGCACCGTCCCACGATACGCCCCCTGTTCAAAAGTTTGTTTAAAGACCGAAGTAATTTCTTTGGTTTCAAGGGGTGCTACCAGCGGAAGATCAATGCCACTGATGGTGCCAGTTACCACATAAGTTGGATCCGAATCCTCTACCATCTCCAAGGTAATAAGGTCAGGATGCACATCAACATTCCCGGTATTGGCCAGACGAAAACGAATCCCAACTGGCATACCAACTTCTGAATCCTGAAGAAATACATTATCAATGGTAAAGGTTTTTATTTCTTGATCGGTTACCGTAAATCGTACTTTCCCGGCTGCACCGACCTTAAAAGACAACCCCTGGGTGGCTTGCGTATTTTGCTTGCCGGCGCCTCCAGCCCCAACGGTATCGTCGGGGAGAAATTGAACAACTGCCTCATAGGTACCGTTCGCTGCCTTGGCCGAATTAATTATAAAAAAATAATTGGCCTCGGTTTGGCCCTGTGGCAACTCAGCAACCCCATTGTTAGTGAGCTCAATATACCGGGCGCCTTCTCCAGAAACAGTCACACGAAAATAATCAGTTTGGGAAGGATTGCGGCGCACCAGGATAAAATGACGTTCCGTTTTCATGTTCCGCCCCATGTTCTCAACGGTAATGACTCCTGGCGATAATCCAAAGGCGTATGCCTGTCTGGGCTGAAACAAAAATATAAAGAACCCTACCACTATAGCAATTGGTATAATCAGGTTGAAACCCCAAGAATTTTTTACTTTTCCCCTCATAACTTCACTGTACCGATGAGTTAACGCTTTTTACTTCCTAGACTTAGGTACCACTTCAACCGTCGCCTGCATCACTGGCGATTTCTCAGTACCCTTTACCTGGACCGTAGCTTCCATGGCAGTATTTCCTGGAATTACTTCTGCCGTACGTGGATATACTGGTTTGCTAGCAGCTCCTGAAAACTGTGGTATTCGATTCTTAAGGAGTCCAATCGTCAACAAAACAAAAACTGCAATGCCGCCCACAACTACCAAAGCTATTTTAAAATCTTTAGCTGAAAAATGGTTTAAATTTTCATTGTAACCTTGCATAGTTTCACCTCTCTTTCTGTTTTTATGGATTAAGCATTATTACTTAATTCTAAAAATTCCCTTATTTCTTTTTAATAATGGAATCAATACTTCCCAATTTATATCATTATACCGTATAATAAGCAAAGGTGTCTAAAAACAAAAAATTCACTTGTGGATAACTTTACTCATATGAAAAATATCTGGAACCAGCTAACATTGCTACGTCGAAAAAAAATAATATTGATCGCGATATGTCTTATCTTAGTTGGAATAACGGCTTTTTTTATTACTACTGCCCTCCCACGGCCAGTACTTCTCCCGCTCCTACATTGGGAACATGCCCCCGGGCTCATTGCGATTTCGGAACCATCTCCTGCCTCACGTCTCTCAATATTCCGCTTGCAGGATGGGGCAGAAGAACCACTCGCTGGACACTGGAATACGCGCTTTATTAACTCCGATGCAGTATATATCTTTGGCTCTTTCCTAGGAGGAGACGCTGCTCCCAGTTCTACATTTAATCAATCACGTTTGTTCTTGCTTACACCGCGCGGCAGCACCATCCTTGACCCAAAAAATCTGCCACCTATTATTTCCGCAGTTAACCCTAATCGCCTCAATACATATGCCCTTATTGTTGGAGCAACTTCCACCTCTCCTCAAACTTGGTGCATCGTGGAAATTACTTCTCGCGCTGGCGAACCGTGCCAAGATCTCAACCGTGAAATTTTAAAAAACACCACCTCTTCCCTGTTTGCCTGGTGGAATGGAGTAAAAGATCATGAACTTATTATTGCCGAACAGAACGGGTTGCAACGCCAATTTTCCTATGATCCCTGGATAAAAAAACCACGACTTCTTTCTAATACTGAACGTTTTGAGCTTCCGCCTGCTCCGCCATCACAGGAACTATCACGCAATCAACGCTGGTCACGCGATCGATCTTTTTCTATTGTCGCATTACCGTTCCTACTAATTGTTCAAAACAATAGCACCAAACAAAAAACGCTGCTTTTTTCTCATTTTCACCCTACCTGGTATTGGCTCTCGGACAGCGAATTGCTTTTACTCAATAAACACAGCACTTCTTTTGTTAATCTTGCCACCCGAACCACCAGCGTCTTCCCACAGCTTCCCCTAGTTACGAACAGTCGCCTCAGTGCGTTTTAGCTCTATCCTAAATAGAGCTAAACTATAAATATTCTTTAATCACAAAACTACCACTTACCTATAACTTTGCCCAGGATTCGAGAGCGCTCCACCGGTCCCCAGATGCGTGAATCAGAGCTCTCGCTGCGGTTATCTCCTAATACAAAATACTGGTGTGATCCAATACTAAAAATAGTTGGCTGGTTTTGCCCTAGCACCCGAGTGACTACCCCTGCAGGCAGATATGATTCAGAAAACTCTATCAGAGCTCCGCTATCGATTGTTTTCAAAAAAACTTTTCCCCGTTTAATGATAATTTCATCACCCGGGAGACCAATAATCCGCTTTAATAGAACGGTATTACTCCCTGGTGCTACTACTTGCACCACATCGTAGCGAGCGGGTGGTTGTATTAAATATATCCACCGATTAATAAAAAAGATATTATCATCAACAAAAGCTGGCTCCATGGATTGACCATCAACTCGCCCAACATCAAAAAGAAAAAATTTAACCACTAAAATAACAAAAACAAAACTCGCTATGGCCACCGCAACATGCCACGTATACCGTTCTACCAACTGACGTTTGCTTATTACTGGATTGCGACGTAGCATAGAATACTAACCACAAAAATAATCCGTGACAAATGTGCTTATGCTAGTATATACTTAATATGAATTAACCTTTTAGAATCTCCTTATGGAAAAAAATTTCTGGTATGGAATTGCCGCTATTGGCAAACATATTGCTCTTTACCTTGAAAGTATTTTTCACAATAGTAGCTTCCTAGGATTTATATTGGGGGTATTTGTCACCACGGTACTTATTGGATTTGTATTAACCGAAAACCCAACACATATTCCGCTCATGTTGCGCTATTCAAGCTTTGTGAGTTTCCACAAAATTAACGCCCGCCACCCCAATGGAACCTTTTCCATGGCTTACACAACCTTCGTTAATCTCTATACTAAAATACGAATTCTTTTTCTGGTTGCGCTCATCACTTTTTTTATAATGGTTGGTACTATTACCTTGTTTAGCAAATAATACTTTATAAAATTAACCTCCATATCCTATTTAATAATGACACGGCAGATTGAATTACCGCCTTGACCGTCTCGCTGGTGTGTTTTATTGTCTGAATGACTGCGTGCATTGCTTGTGCCGCACCGCGCCGAACAAAAACCTGAGCTTTACTTGGTTGACGAATAGGAATGACTGCGACACGCTGAGCTTTTGGTGGAACTGGTGTAGATAGAGAAGTGGGTAAAAGAGGGGTTGGGGCTAAAGATGAAGGCATAGCAGGTTGTGCAAGTTGTGAAGAAACGGGTGATGGAACAGAAGGTGATGGTGATAAAACAACAGGCAAAAGAGCAGCCGGCGACACTAGCTTCGGCAATCGATTAAAAATTTTGCCCGCCACCTCCTGCAACTTGGCAATAATAGACGGCTGTTGCTTTTTTGATATTAAGGGCTGTGCTGACGGAGGAATAGAATCTACTAATGTAGTTTGTTTTTGTTGAGTTGATTCTATTACTTCTAACGGCTGGACAATCGGTGATGGTTGAGGAACGCTTGGGGCTGGTGTAACATTGCTTCCACCACCACTACTCCCACGTGGCGGCGGAGTTGGCGAAGGCGGGGGCACGGGCGGACAATCTCGTGGACACTCCGAACTGTTTTCAAATGAATCACAAACTCCATTGTTATTACAAAGAATAACCTGTACACTCACTCGAAGTGTCGTTGTAGTCTTAGCATCAACTGTGGTGATTGGCTCTAGCAAACACCACATAAGCAGAATTGCAATACTCAGTCGTGATAATTGATACCTCATAGCAATGCTCTACCGGTCATCTCCTCGGGCTGCTCCAACCCCATCAGTTGTAACACGGTAGGGGCAACGTCAGCTAACACACCAACTGGTGGCAAAAGGCTCAAATCACCTTCAGGCGGATCACCGCCTGGCCCAGCTTGACCACGAAAATCTTTACCAATAATAATAAGCGGTACCGGATTGGTGGAATGTTCTTTATCAATCTCTCCGGTCTGAAGATTAACTACTTCCTCGGCATTACCGTGATCTGCAGTAAACACCACCACCCCGTCATGAGCTAGAGTGTGGTCAACCACATCTCCTAAACACTTATCAATAGTCTCAAGACCTTTAATGGTAGCTTTAAGGTCCCCCGTGTGCCCCACCATATCCGCATTGGCATAATTAATAACAACCAGGTTATACTTTTCACTATCAATTGCTTTTATTACCTCCTTAGTAATACCTACTGCGGACATCGCTGGTTCTTTGGCATAACTCTCAACCTTCGGTGAAGGCACTAATCCGCGCTCTTCACCAGAAAAAGGTTCTTCAATAGTACCGTTTAAAAAAAACGTTACATGGGCATATTTCTCGGTTTCGGCAACATGAAATTGTTTTAATCCATTCTTACTTACCGCCTCGGCCAAACAATTCTGAGCAACAATTGGCGGGTATGCCACCACCACTGGCAAATCCTTCTCATATTCCATCATGGTAACAAAAAAAAGATTTTCAATCTGCCGACGCTCAAATTTATTAAAACCCGGTAAAACAAAGGCCTTCGTAAGCTCCCGGGCACGGTCCGGCCGAAAGTTAAAAAAAATCGCCGCGTCCCCCGCTTTCATGGTAGTAATTGGTAAACCATCTTTCACAATAACAGTTGGAATAAACTCCTCATCATAATTTTTCACTGCATAACTATCCGCTACTGCTTGGGTGGCGCTTGTCGCCGTCCGTTCGGCTTTGCCCTCCGCCATTGCGCGGTAGGCTTTCTCCACTCGCTCCCAACGGTTATCGCGGTCAAGCGCAAAATAACGGCCACTAAGGCTCGCAATTTTTCCTACCTTCAACTCGGCAATCTTATCCTCAAGCTCTTTAACAAACTCCGCACCCGCATTATATACACAATCGCGTCCATCCAAAATAACATGAACAAAAACTTCTTTGGCAAGTTTTTGCTGGCGACAAAATTCCAAAAGCGCAAACAAATGTTCACTGCTCGCGTGTACATTCCCGGATCCGATCATACCAATAAGATGAAGCTGCGATTTATTTTTTTTAACCTGCTCCGCCGCTTTCACAAACGCTGGATTCTTAAAAAAATCACCCGCGGTAATTTCCTGATTAATCCGGGGACACGATTGATAATACACGCGCCCAGCGCCAATATTTAAGTGACCGACCTCAGAGTTGCCTATTTCTCCAAATAGAAGACCCACCTCAGTCCCTGAAGCATGTAACGTCATCGTCGGATAGTTTTTGAGATAATTGGTAAAATTGGGAAGCTTAGCGCGCGTAATCGCGTTGCCGTCAGAATCTGGTGCCACCCCCCAGCCGTCGCAGATAACGAGGACAACGGGTTTGTAAGATTTAGACATAGGAAACCAATTTTCAATTTTTAATTTCCAATTTTCAATCAATGTCCAATGACTCAATGTCTAATTAAAAATTAAAAATTGCAAATTGAAAATTTCAAATCAAGCTCTTCCCTGTCATTTCCTTTGGTTTCTTAATTCCCATCATTTTCAAAATCGTTGGTGCTACATCCGCCAGCTTGCCTTTCTTAAATTTTTTGCGCTTCAATTTCCAAGCTCGAGTAACGACCGACGATCCAATCAATAGGAGCGGCACGGGATTCACTGAATGTTCGGAATCAACTTCGCCGGTTTTCAGATTAATCATTTCCTCGGCATTGCCATGATCCGCCGTAATAATACACTGCGCATTATTTTGTAACACCGCCGCTACGATACGCGCTAACGCCGTATCAAGTATTGCTACAGCTTTTTCACCGGCACTTAGATTCCCCGTATGCCCCACCATATCCGCATTAGCAAAATTGATTGCTATAAACTCATATTCACCACTTTCAATCGCCTTTACAGCGTAGGTAGCAATTCTTTCTGCCTCCATTGCTGGATCAAATTCAAAATCTTTCACGCGATCCGAAGCAATTTTGACCCACCGCTCATCACAAAAATGCTGGGCGTAGCCACCGTTAAAAAAGTAGGTGACATGAGCAAACTTTTCCGATTCTGCCAAATATAACTGCCGCCGCGGACACAGCGTCTGAACTAGGCTACTCGGCACATCCCGACTCGGGTAAGCGGTGAGTACTCCTGACAAATCCGGACCGAAATCAGTGAGAGCCACAAAGCGCGTATTCTTGGGAATTTTTTTGCGCACAAACGTTCCGCCGTTTTCTTTCTCAAACTGCTGGTGCACAAACGCTTTAGTTATTTGACGCGCTCTGTCACTGCGTAAATTAAAAAAGAAAATTACATCATTATTCTGAATCTTTGCAACCGGATTACCGCCCTTCGTCACAACGGTCGGTTGAATAAACTCATCACTCTCGCCAGAGTTATACGCCTGCGTCAGCGCCTCTTCCGCATTGGCGACCTTGCGTCCCTGGCCCAGTACTATCGCATTATACGCCTTCTCCGTCCGGTGCCAGTTTTTATTCCGATCCATACCATACAGCCGCCCCATCACGGTGGCGATTTGTTCATTCCCATGAAAATGATTCTGGAAATTTTTAAGATGGTGCGACGCGTCATGCTGCCCCGAGTCACGCCCGTCCGTAAACAAATGCAGATACACTTTTTTAATTCCCTCATCGTGAAACAAATCCAAAAGCGCGAACAAATGCTCCGGGCACGAATGCGCGCTATTATGGTTCGAGAGCAAGCCCATTACGTGCGCCGCGGTTTTGTATTTTTTTACATGGTGCAAGGCCTCATGAAACGCGTTATTTTTAAAAAACGTCCCATCCTTAATTGCGTCAGTAATATACAACGTATCCTGTTTGACGATTCGTCCCGCCCCAATATTCAAATGCCCCGCTTCACTATTCCCCTCTTGGCCACGTGGGAGCCCAACCGAAACTCCACTTGCTTCAAGAGTTGTGTGCGGGTACTTTTTCCACCAACCAAAAAAATTCGGCGCGGTTTTTGGTGTAATGGCGTTGCCTTTTTGTTTCGGGTCGGCCAGGCCGAAGCCGTCCAAAATTATAAGAACTGTTGTTGGTGTCTTATTCATAAAAGTCGTAGCAAATCCCCGCCCAAGCGGGGATTTGCTTAATCTGCCTATTCTGCTTAATCTGCCTACAATCCCAACTCGCTTTCTATTTCCATCAACCGATTATACTTCTCCACCCGCTCCGACCTGGACATCGACCCCGTCTTAATAAATTCCGAATTCACCGCAACCGCGAGGTCCGCAATAAACGTATCAGCAGTTTCACCACTACGATGGGAAACACTCACCTGATACCCATTTTTCTTGGCGAGCATAATCGCGTCAATCGTTTCGGTGAGCGATCCAATCTGGTTTACCTTAATCAAAATCGCATTCGCCACCCCCTGCTCAATTCCCTTTTGTAAACGCTCCACATTAGTCACAAATAAATCATCGCCCACGAGTGTTACTTTCTTGCCAAGTTCTTTCGTTAAAATTTTCCAATTCTCCCAATCATCTTCGCTCAAAGCATCTTCAATAGAGATCAGTGGATATTTTTTTACCCATTGCGTTATAGTCTCAATAAGTTTTGCCGGCCGCCACCCCTGCTTCTTGCTCATAAAATAATAATTGCCATGGCGATAAAATTCCGACGCGGCAATATCAAGACCCAAAAACACGTGTTTGCCCGGTTCCCACCCGGCTAACTTAATGGCTTCAATAATAAGTTGCAGCCCACGTTCGTTATTAAGTAATTCCGGCGCAAACCCGCCCTCGTCACCCACCGACGTGACATAGCCTTTCTGACTTAAAAGATTTGCCAAGGAATGAAAAATCTGAGAGCCCATGCGTACGCGCTCACGCAAATATTTATTGCGAGGAATAATCATGAACTCTTGAATGCTGAGCCCGTTATCCGCGTGCCGCCCACCATTTAAAATATTCATGGTCGGAATGGGCATACGGAATTCTTTTTCCAAAATTTTATAGGTTGTCCTGATGTAACGGTACAGTGGCATGTTCGTCGCAAGAGCCCCCGCCCGGGCCGCCGCGAGCGACACGGCCAAAATCGCGTTCGCCCCCAGCTTGGATTTATTTTTCGTGCCATCGAGCTTCAGCATTTTTTCATCGAGCGTCTGTTGCTTTGTCACATCCATCCCTTTAAGTGCTGGAGCAATCCCTAAATGTACATTATTTACAGCTTTCAATACCCCCTTACCTCCATACCGTTTACCACCATCCCGAAGCTCCAAGGCCTCGTGCGTGCCAGTGGAAGCGCCAGATGGTACCTTACCAATACCCACCAAGCCATTTTCCAATATAACTTTAGCTTCCACTGTTGGGTTCCCGCGTGAATCCAAAATTTCACGAGCGGAAATAGTTTTGATCTTCATAAGTTAAAATAATAAAATCACAATCTATTTTGCGTAAAGCGCTTCTTTAACTCGTTCAACAACAGTTGCCAAAGGAGTATGAGCTTTTATTAAGTAATCAACCGCCCCCAAACGACTAGTATACACTTTATCTTCCTCCTCACCAAGATTTGTTAAAACAATAACCGGGGTAGTGGAACGGCTCCTCTGGAGGATATCCAAGATGTCGAACCCATTTACTTCCGGCATTAAAATATCAAGCAAAATTAAATCAAATGTCTCCCGTTGCAATAAATGTACCGTTTCGGTGCCATCCAATGAACAGATTACCTCAAACCCCGCCTTGGTTAAATCCTTTTCTAAAGCCTTTGCCAACGGCTCTTCGTCTTCAACGACTAAAATTCTCTTTTTCTGTTCAAGAGGCATATGAACTGATTGTTCTATACTATAACGAAATCTTAACCAAGGGGGTTTTACCTAGTCCCTATCTTGAAGGTTACATTCACATTCATCACAACATCCCTGCTCCCACGAGCGACTATTTCTGGGCCACCCATATCTCCACCACCCCCCAGACCTTCGGCCCGCGCATACATTGGTATAGGTTCAGGTCCACCTTCATATTCATTATACGAAACGACTTCAATAAGACGCACACCCAGTGTTTGAGTTAAGCGCTGAGCTTTGATGATAGCATCAGACAGAGCTTTGTCCCGAGCTTGGAGCTTCAAATTCTCGGGATCATCAATAGTAAAATTAAGTCCATTCACCTGGTTAGCGCCGTGTTTTCCAGCCAGTGATAGAACAGCGCTCATTTTACTGAGATCGCGAATTTTAACTGTGACATTATTACTTACCCGATACCCCTTCAGCTCCTGCCCTCTATCTTGGGTAAAACTATAATCCGGATAGATGCTATACTCAGTCTGCATGTCTTTGTCGGCAACACCTAACTTCTTTAAATCGTTCATTACTGCGTCCATTACCTTTTTATTCGCCACCTGAGCCACCGCCACATCTTTATCAGTATTAGAATAACCAAGAGTGGTAATCGCAATATCATTACTACCATTTACTTTGCCAGTACCGTTTACGGTAATAGTGCGTTCCATTTGGTCCGCCTGACCAATAAACTGGTACTTCCTCATGTTGTTGCGCATGAGAGTACCAACATAAATAATGAGATAGACCAACAACACCCCCACCAATGTCATGAGAATTTTCTTGCCAAAATCATCTCTCCACGCTGTTGAACAACATGATGGCTGCATCCCAGCGGATGGCGCCGCTGAAGACTCCATGAACAGAGAATCCATTTTTTTATTACCGGGCATATAAAGTTCCTCCTGAATTATTTCGCTGATAGTAGGAAATAATTCAATTTAATGAATAAATGATTCTTTTGGTGAACGGTCTGGTACGGGGAATTCCACTAAACCTTGCTCCAAGGCTAAAATTAAAGCCGCTGCATACTGTGACGGTGCCACCTCCCAACCTACTCTCCCATCTGAACGACGGTCAAAACCGGCAACAATAAAATCTACCAATCCACGCTGCCCTTTCAATTCTACCTCTGCTTGAGCTAAACTGCGAGCTATCTCATATTCATTACTCGAACAAGTACTATAACGTAGGGTCTCTAATAATGCCTGTGCCACGGTAAAATCAAGCTTATACAGTTGTTGTGTGTCCGCTGACTTTTCCTGGGCTTCCTGTAGAGCGCTCATTAGAAATGAACCCAACTTAAGCTCTTCAGCGAGCGGCAAATCAACTCTTTCTGATTCAAATTTCATATGAGTCTCGGTTTATTTTTTTAAAGCTTCCAGCCCAGGCAATTTTTTCCCACTTAAAAATTCTAGCATTGCGCCACCACCAGTTGAAATAAGGTCAATTTGCTCAATGAGACCACGCTGTTGTATAACTTCTCCGGTTTCTCCTCCACCTACCACCCCAAAGGCTCGACCCCGAGAACGGGCCGCAAATAAATCTGCCAAAGCAAAGGTGCCAAACTCATAAGGGTGCTGCTCGAACATGCCCATCGCTCCATTCCAAACAAGTGTTCGCGCTTGTTTAATATAATGAGCAAAGAGCCGTACCGTTAACGGCCCAATATCGTACACCGAAAATCGTGAATCAGTAATCTTAAAAAGAGAATTAACTTCCATGACGCGAGTTTTTTTACCATCTTTAGTGCCAACCACAAAATCTACCGGGACAATCACTTTTTTCTTTGAACAATAGCGTAAAATGTCGCCCTGCCACGCTTCACCAACACGTGACCCTCCAACCGAGTATCCTTTAGCCCACAAATAAGTGGTGGCAATTTGTCCGCCTACTAAAATATAATCTGCCCGGGGTAATAAATATTTCAAAACGGGAATTTTAGTCTCCACTTTCGCTCCACCAAGAACCACAACCAGCGGCCGTTGTGGTTTTTTCATTACTTCTGATAAAATTGTTATTTCTTCCAATAACAATAAACCGGCATATGAGGGTAGGTACTTGGTCACACCAGAAATGGATGGTGCGGGATGATGGGTAACCCCAAAACAATCGGAGACAAAAATATCGGCAAGCCCAGCTAGTTCCTGTGCCAAGGAATCCTTATTTTCACGCTCCTCAGAAAAAAAACGAATATTTTCAAGCATGATTACCTCGCCCGGTTTCATCTTTTCAATTGCTACTTTCGTTTTCTCAAAATAACTACGGGTTACTATCTTAGTAGAGTGATATTGAATACTTTTTCCTAACAATTTCTCCAGCTGCTTCGCCACCGGTTTCAGGTTCAACTTCACATCAACTCCCTGTGGCCTACCAAGATGACTCACCAAAATAAGTTTGACTCCTTTGGAAAGCAAATAACGAATGGTCGGTAAAGTCTTTTGAATTTTAAAATCATCTTCCACCTTTCCTTTTTTAACGGGAGCATTAAAATCTACCCGCACGAGCACGTGTTTTCCGGCAAGATTTTTAACATCCTTAATAGAGCGAATAGGCATACATAAGGTTAATGTTAGTATATCATAACTACAAAAACAATTTAACCACCAAGTCTTCCAAAGAATTACTCCGCCAATTTATCGTACCCTTCCTCCCCTGGCCATACATAGGTAATAAATACCCAGTCAGCAATATCACGCGCTTCGCTAAAACGCGCTTCATTATCAGTCGCTCCCAAAACGACAATGCGAATCGTGTGACTTTTGGCGCCAACGAGCTGCACAGCAAAATTATAGCCTGCGGTAGTAATATACCCGGTTTTACCAACCAGCGTATCTTTATCAAAACTATTAGGAACCCAATTCGTTAAAAGCCAATTGGTGGTCCATACTCGGCGTTTTTTATTTTGCCCCACGGGTTCGGCATAATATTCACTCGTATTAAGAGCCCGGTAAATTCGTTCTACCTTAAGCGCTTCTTTGAGAAGCCGGGCGACATCAGTGGCATCTCCGGTATTGGCGCTATCAAGACCGGTTGGTTCAACAAAATGCAAGGAAGGCAGGCGCAAAGTAGCCGCCCGTTGATTCATGCGGTCTACAAACTCTGTTTCCGAGAGACCGCTCGCGCGAACCAAAGCATGAATGGCACTATTAGAAGAACCGATGAGCGCTATCTGCCAAAGATCTTCCAAGGTAAAGCGCTCCCCGACCTGAAGATGATGGCTGTTGGCATCTATATCGGCAGCATTGATAACAGTAGTGGTTGTCCAATCAAGTGGGAGGCTTGCCAAGACAAGCGTGCTCATGAGCTTCGTAAGACTCGCGAGCGGTCGCACGTCATGAGGTTGTTTGGTAAATAGCAAAGAATTCGTTTCCTCATCAATCGCGACAGCAGCTGCAGCGGTTAATGCACCGGTAAAATCCTTAGAGCCTCTGGAGAGCGGAACACGCGGCCGACTAACAGGCAATTGTTCTGCGCTTATATCCCCCCCATTACCGGCGGCTCGAGCCTTCGCTGTTGGAAAATGTAATGTGACTAAACGTGCTGGTTCAGATACTCGTCCTAAAGTCAAAGAAG
>JAHFHX010000027.1 GCA_023246655.1 Candidatus Magasanikiibacteriota bacterium | reverse complement strand
CAGGGGTAGAGCGATATTTTTCTTTTTTTGCCCAGAAAGAGAGGCTTATCAGTTCATTTTTGGCCCCATCGTATAACCGTCCGGAGGCAGCCAGTGCTTGGTTTCAGGCTCACTATTTTCAGTCGGTGCTCAAAAATGATTTTACTCGCCAATTTATGCGTACCGATATTCAGACCTGGTTGCCAGATGAATCTTTAGCCCGTTCGGATAAAATGACCATGGCTGCGGCCTTGGAGGAGCGGGTGCCATTTTTGGATTATCGATTAGTAGAATTAGCTGATCGTATCCCCGTGCAGTACAAAATCGGTAGCAAAGGGTTGCATATCGGGCGCATTGGCACCACGTATGAAGGTAAAACTATTCTGCGGTCAGCCCTTAAGGACTATCTTCCCCCTCACGTACTTAACCAGCCCAAATGGGGGTGGTTTTCACCAGCGTCCAAGTGGATTCGCGGACCATTGAACCAGCTAATGAAGGAAGCTCTTTCGGCTTACTATTGTGCCGGCACAAAAGATTTGTTTGATTTTAATTTTCTTCAAACACTGCTCGCTGACCATGTGAGCAAACGCCGTTATGCTTTAAATACTCTGTGGTCAGTAATGACGTTTCAGTTGTGGTATAGACAATTTTTTAAAAAGTAATATACTTAGGACTTACGTGTAAGCCATAATACTATATCAATTATGAATTTTTTTAAAGAAAAAACCAGCGACGAACTTACCCGGAAAGTTAAAGAGTGGTGGAATAAAAATCCCTTTACCTATTTAATGGATAATCAACACATTATTCCCGACTGGGCGTTTTTTAGAAACATTGATCGCAAAATTATTAAATGGATGCCTTGGGCGCAAAAAGGCTATCCGTTGCTTTCGAGTGTTATTGATTATAGCAAACTTAAAGGAAAGCAAGTGCTCGATATTGGTATTGGAACTGGTTGGACCACTGAACAATTTGTACGCGCCGGAGCGCACGTGACCGCAATCGATCTCACCCCGCAAGCAATTGAACTCGCCAAAAAACGAATGGAAGTTAATCATCTCACTGGTGCTACTATTCAGATTGCTGACGCCCAGGCATTGCTATTTGCCGACAATACTTTTGATTACGTGTTAGCCTTTGGTACGCTTATGCATATGCCCAACACCGAGAAAGCCGTGAGTGAAATATATCGCGTCCTAAAACCAGGTGGGCGAGCGGCAGCAATGATGTATTATAAACATTCATTGCATTGGTGGTATTATATTTTTTTGGGCAAGGGTGTTATGCGTGGCAAGCTTTTTACCATGACGCCACAAGAGTTGTCTAATCGGTATACTGATGGTGCTTATGAAGAGGGGAACCAACTGACTAAATTTTACAGCAAAGGCGAAATCCGGCGTTTATTTAGTAAATTTAGAAGTTGCCAGATTCATATTTATGATGCCACGACGCCCATAGATCATTTTCCACACCGGTGGTTACCGTTAGGAAAATTGTTACCGGAACGGTTAAAATACTGGTTAACCACTCAGATTGGACAAACGCTCTGGATTGATGTAGAAAAATAATCTGAGCAGGCTAAAGAGATGTAATAAAAAACCCAGTTCGTATTTTGAACTGGGTTTTTTTTATGCTTATTTTTTTTGACACAAAAGATAATTCATTTCACGCGTGCCTGGTAATAAAGTTGAAATCGACATGATGCAAGCCCGCAGATTTTTACGCCAATTTCTCCACCCTTTAAATGTTGTTAAAAGATTTTTATTGTACGTTTTAATAATTTTAAATCCAGCATTTTCACACATATAGGTAAGTTCTGCCATGGTATATTCACGCCAATGTCCAGTAAACGCCTCACCGGCGGCAAAGAATTCAGCAACTGGCCAGTTCGGTGATCGACCCAGCAGAAAGCGTAAGCGCTTTAAGAGCGTGGCAATATTGGGCGTAGTTAACAGCAATATCCCGTTTGGTTTAAGCAAACGATTACAAGCCAACAGGAAAGCTTTAGGGTCTTTAAGATGTTCAATCATAGCCTCGCTCACAATGATATCAGCACTCTCAAGCGCCTCGGGCAGTTCATTGGTAAAAATATTACTATTATAAATAGTTAGATTATTTTTTTTCCAAATAACTTTAAGCTCCTCAATCTCTGCTACTTTGAACATGTCATTTTGAGCCTCAGGAAATACATACCAATCAACCCCACAAGCATTAAACCCTAACCGTTTAAGCGTAAGGGGCAAGAGCCCGATGCCGGTACCAATGTCAACAATTTTAGTATCCTCTCGCTGATTAGATTTAATACATTGCATAATTAATGCCAACGAAAAAAGGTAGCGACTCTCGTCGACTTTAAATTTTTTGGAAAATGGGGCGAGAATATCAAAACTTTCTTTTAACGTGGTGGCCAGATAGTTATTCATAGATGTTAGAAGTATAAATGAGAATACTACTTTACGCAACCCCTTATTTTTGCTAAACTACTTACTATATGTCGCACAAGATACTTTGTTCAGTTTCAGTTTTAACATATAATTCGCAGGAACATCTGGCCGAATGTTTAGCTAGCATTACTGATTTTGCTGAAGTATGTGTGGTTGATGGAGGAAGTACTGATGCAACGCTGACAATTGCTCGTCAGTATGGCGCCAAAATTTTTTCTCAGTTTGACAATCCTCAGGATGCTGGTCGAATAAAAAATTTTGGGGCGATGCGTGAGCGGTCAATGGCTTTTAATACGCTGGATTGGATATTAGTTCTTGATTCAGATGAATTCTTATCGCCTGAAGCAGTTAGGGAAATTAGAGAAGCCTTGCGACAGTATCAAACCACCCCGTGGGTTGCTTTTTCTTTAGAATATAAAACCATTGTAGAGGGGCAAAAAATTGAGTACGCTTTTCATATTCCACGATATATCCGGTTGTTTAATAAGCACAGTGGTATTATGTGGAAAAAGGATAAACCGGTTCATGAAAAATTATTCGTACCAAAAGAGATAAAAGTTATTGCATTGCAACATCCTTTTTGGGGCTATGTACCAAGTGCTAAGGCATGTCGGAAAAAGGATGCCTATTATCTATCGCTAGCGTGGAGCCGAATGCAACAGGGGGTTGAGCGAGGTAAACGTCTGGAAGTACTGCGGGCGGCAGGTAAAAATTTATTGCGTGCTGTGTGGATAGCTCTAAAATCTGTGGTTGTGTATCTGCGTTACGGCTTTCAAAAAAGTTTGCCACCACACCATGTCTGGCGTTATGTTCGTTACCATTTAGTTATTTCCTATTTTAGAATAAAACAATTTTTTTTTCCAACCATACTATGATCTACCCGTGGGAACAATTTTTTCGGGATAAAATGACGAAAATTTTTACTGAAAAACAAGAAATTATTGATATTGGTGGGGGGTTGAGAGTTCTTAAAAATAGAGGGAACCGTTATGATTCTAACCGTTCTTGGCTCGAGTCTTACCTTCATAAGGTGCAATACAAAATCCTTGATCCCGTACCAGATTATCAGCCCGATATTATTGGCGACATTCATGCGTTGCCGTTTGTTGATAATTCAATTGATGCCATTCTTTGTTTAGCAGTCTTGGAACATGTGGAAGATCCATTTTTGGCGATGCGTGAAATGCACCGTGCTCTTAAGCCAGGCGGACAGCTCTTTTTATACGTACCATTTTTATTTTATTATCATGCTGAAGTAGGATATTATAAAGATTTCTGGCGGTTTACCGAAGACGGCGTTCGACAGTTGGGTAAAAATTTCTCAACTATGGAACTAGCCCCCGTACGTGGCGCTATGCAAACCTGGTTACATTTATCTCCATTGGGCCGCTTTGGGTTTATTCGAAAAACTGCTTTTTGGTTCGATAGGCTAAGTGGCAAGCTTAATAGTCGCCAGGTGAGCGGCTTTAATGTGTTTTTAGTAAAATAACTTGATACCTCTTGACACCTTTTGACACCTTATGATATGCTTAGATTATTCTTAATCTAAGCTTTTTTATGTCTGAAGAAATTAAAGAACATGCCGTATATACCACGAGTGAAGTAATGGGGCTTTTAAAATTAAGTGAAAGCACAGTCAAGAGGTTGTTAAAACGTGGGATATTGCGTGCTAACAAAATTGGTGGGCAGTATCGTATTCTAGGTAAGGAACTATTACACCTCATATCGCCTGAACTTGAAAAAAAGTCAATTAAGACTTATTTGAAAATTAAGAAACGAGCAGTGGATGTAATCAATAAATGGTAACTATGAAGATAATTGTTCCGGTGAACGCCCGTTTACCAACGGAGAAAGCTCATGGATATCAGATTATCAAAACAGTGGAAGCACTGATGGAAAAGGGTGCAGACGTAGAGTTGGTAATTCCGCGTCGGCAGAATCCAATTACCGAATCGATTAGGGATTTTTATCATCTTCGGACAGTTCCAAAAATTACCACCGTATCCAATGTATGGTTCTTTTTAGAAAAGTGGTGGCCAGCATTGTACTTTCCTCTACAACGGATGTGGTTCGGTCTCGTAGCATTTTGGTATGTATTGTGGTCATCGGCAGAAATAGTTTTTTCACGTGAGATAACATTATGCTTTCTTTTGGTGCTCTGTGGCAAGAAGAATGTAATATTTGAAGATCATGAGCCAAAGCAAGGATGGCTTTTTCTCTATCGTTATTTTATAAAAAAAATTCCTAAAAAAATTATTGTCGCTCATCATTTAGAGGCATTATATCAACAATGTGGTGTGCTCAAAGAGAGCTATTGTGAAATTCCCAATGCGGTTGATGTGGCCGCCTTCGCCACCGCTTTGCGTGATTCAGGTTTGTGGCATACTGAATTTGGTTTGCCTCGCGAGAAACCAACGGTGCTGTATGTTGGTCACTTTTATGCCTGGAAAGGTGTGCATACATTAATTCAAGCCGCTCCGTTGATTAATGCAAATATCGTGCTTGTCGGCGGAACTGATGTCGATCAAAAAAAAATTCGTGCTTATATACAAGAGAAAAATATCGAAAATATTTTGGTTGTACCCTTTGTTCCTCATCACACTGTTCCGCGCCTACTTGCATCAGCTGACGTCCTCATTCTACCAAATACGAGCAAAGAAGAACGGTCGGCTCATTATACTACCCCCATAAAGATGTTCGAATATATGGCGGCTGGTAGAGCAATTGTAGCCAGTCGTTTGCCCAGTTTTGCCCCCTATCTTTACCATGAACAAAATGCAATTTTGTTTACTCCTGATGATTATAAAGCATTGGCAGAGGCGGTGATGAGAATATTAAATGATAAAACTCTCCAAGAAAAAATTGCTGCCCAAGCACAGCGCGAAGCAATTCAATTTAGTTGGGAAGCACGGGAGGATAAAATTTTGCAATTAGTAAAACAATAAATTATGGCGTCGCTCAAGGCTAAAATTGTTGAAGCATTTGTTTTCTCCTCCCTCAGCCGAGCTTTAGTTAAAGTTGCTGCTTTTGGATCGTTCCTTATCATTACACGTCATCTATCCTTGGCGGAGTATGGTAATGTGCAAATTTGTTTTACACTCCTTGGCCCAGCGGGCGTATTTACATTTTTGAATTTAGAAAAATTGATTACTGCAGATGTGGCGGCGTTTCGTGGCCAGAATAAGGAAGAAGATGCTCGCTGTTTATTATGGCAGTACGGTAAACTGGGAGCAGTATTATTTGTAGTCCTGTGCGTAATTGCTTTTCTCGGTCGGGCAATTATTACCTCTGTTTGGGACATTCCGCTAGACAAGTATTTTTTTCCACTTTTACTATTGGTGTTTGGTCAAATGGAAATGAATTTTGTTTCAATTGTTTTTACGAGTTATGAAAAATTTAGATTTTTGGCTATGCTCAATACTGGCGAATCATTCTTGCGTTTTGGAGCAGTAGTTTCGCTATTAATAAGTGGCTTTTCGGTGAGTACCGTATTATGGGCATATGCGTTTGCTAAATTGGGCGTTACTATAGCTGCCACGCCTACGGTCGCACGTTTTATGCGTCCGTTTCAATCCTCACAGCAAAGTCGCGTTCAGTTGTCACCGCTACGTACTATTCTTAAACAGCATGGCAAATGGGAGGTCGTAAATGGGTATGTCGACGTGGTGACTTCAAATCTCTGGCCGTGGTTGCTTCATTTTTTTGTCGGGCCGGCGGCTGTTGGTATCTACGCCTTTGCCGATAAAATAATTGGTTTTATCTCTTCGTCGTTGCCGATTGAAAATAGCTTATTTCCCATCATTGGTCGTAGTATCTATGAAAAAAGAGATCGGTCAATTATATTAATTAGAAAAATTAAGAAGTACGCTTTGTTTATATATGTAGGAGTAGTAGCACTTATCTTCGTGGGTGCAAAATTTTTTATACATATTTTTGTCCCTCAATATATATCTTCAATTCCCTTTATATATCTTTTATGTCTCGGTTTCTTTATTGATGTATTTGCTTTAGGCCAAGCATCAGTATTATATGCTTTAAAACAACAAAACTTACTCTTTCAGATGCGCATTATAATAATTATATTCCGTATTATTGTGCAAGTAGTATTAACATATTTTTTTGGTATTTGGGGGCTTACGATATCATTTTTAGTTATGAATATTTTTACAGTAAGCATTCGAGAGTATCTTTTACACGTTAAGGTAGGGTTGCCGTTATGGCAGTCACGGGGCTTTTTTCATTTCGATGAGTATGATAGAATAGCCCTGCGCTACATATTGAGCCGGGGAGGAAAAATCGCTGAACGTTTTTTTCCTTCTTTTTTTCATTAAATTATTCGTACTATGTTAAAAGTTAAATTGGCACTCCGGGGATGGTACAAGTGGTTAAATAATAGTTGGTTTTTTATATCCACGGCTTGGATCATTCGTTTACAATATCGTTTAGGCCGCTTACTCTTTCGTTGTATTCGCTGTCAAGATAAAGAGAAAGTCTATCAGTTTGGGGTAGTAAAACTTACGGGTAATGAGGCTGCTACTGGTATTATGTTTCCACCGTATTACCAAGTAGTATTGAAAGAGTTTTATGAAGATGCACTACGCGTAATGGCTGACCCGAAAAACTGTAAATTCCGTTCCGCTAATGACGATGTTAATCGTCGGTTGGAACAGCTCGAGAATTGGAAAGGTACAACTTTTGAGTTACCCGAGGTACGGGATGGTTTAATTGGGAGTATTCGTTTGCGGGAAACTGTTTCTCTACGAGGGATAAATACCTTGGCAAATATACTTGTTCCGCAAGTTGAGGATAAAGTATACGGGGCTCCGGTATATGTAGAGAAAGCAACAGTGTATCGTCACCCTACCTGTCGTTTGTCCGAAGCGGCATCAGTTTTGTGGCACTCAGATAATCATTTTGAAGAAATTTTAAAGATCATGATTTATCTTAACGACGTGAGTGAAAAACAAGCTCCCTTTGAATATTTACGCCATCCTGAAACCGGTCGACCAATTCATATTAAACCAAAATATCCCCAAACCTATGCGGCGGGGCGTGTTCCGTTTGAGGTAGTAGAGAACTATAAAAAACAAGGGTATGAATCTTATAAAGTTACCGGGCCTGCTGGGACTGCCTTACTTTTCGATGATAAAATAATTCATAAAGGTAATTATGCAGTTGAAGGGTATCGGGACGTGTTGGTATTTCAAATTCGCCCCTGTTTTCCTTCTAAACAAAAGTATCTTGACTCTCATTTTACTTTACCATTTTAATACTATTCTATGGAACAAATTCCCAACATCACAACGCTGCGTACCATCTGCCAGGCCACCGCGCCGAACCCAGCACGTGAGAGTTTTACCGGGAAATTTTCACGTCGTTTTTCTATATATACTACCTGGCTTTTGCTTCATACCAACATCACCCCAAACCAAATTACTTTTTTGAGTGTAATTATTTTTTTTCTCGGTACAGCTTGTTTTTTTAAATTAACCTTTTGGTGGAACCTCATTGGTTCACTCATCATCTTTTTCTCCATTATTTTAGATGGTTCAGACGGTGAAGTTGCTCGATTTCGCAAAACCGCCGGCTTAGCTGGCACCAATTATGTGGAACCAGTGAGCCATGATATTCAATATGGGTTTATGTTCCCCCTGCTTGGTTTAGCTCTCTATTGGCATGGCTATCCATGGTGGTATCTTGTGCTCGGGGCGGTGGCCAGTTTAACTAAACTGCAATATCGCTTTTTAGAAATTCGTTTTTGGTTATTACAAAATGCCAAAGAAACTATCACTGATGAAAAAATTAAGCAAATAAAAGATACTTTTAGTTTATTCCCGTGGTGGAAAAAATTATTTTATTGGATTAATAAAAACTTTTTTAGTTCTACCGGAGTATTTCTATTAATTTTTATTTGCACACTCTTCGGTCGGATTGATGTATATGTGTGGATCTTTGCCGTGGCTTATACTGTGCTGTGGGGCATGTTATTTACTAAACAAGTTGTAAAAATTTGGATGAAAATTTTTTAATTGCCATATGTATACAACTGGTGTTATCTTAGCTGCCGGTACTGGGGCACGATTGGATCGTTCCGATAGCCCCAAGCCACTCGTGACGGTAGGGGGCAAGCCTCTTATTATTTGGAATATCGAGCAATTACAGGCAGCGGGAGTTAAAAAAATTTTTATTGTGGTTGGTTTTCGTAAAGAGGAGATTAAAAAAGAACTTACCAACCACCCCAGCATTCATGTCCCTATTGAATTTTTAGATCAGGCCGATGCTTCTCAAACCGGCATGCTTGGTTCGGTTTTGATGCTGGAAGGGCGAGTAACCGAACCGTTTTTTCTTACTATGGCTGATCTGGTTTTGGAAAAAAATCCCTATCCTTTATTCAATACGATGCCCGAAGGTAAAATCGCTACGCTGGTTGGTGTTAATAAAGAACAGTGTTTGCGCTCAGGCGCTCAATCACAAGTAACTTTGCGTGGCGACCAGGTTGTTAATTTGGGGCGTGAAATTGAACCGTACGATGGTTTAGAAGTCGGTGTCTATGCTGTGTTTCCGGAAGTTCTGTCAAGACTAAAAACAATAGCAGCCACACTGCCGAGCCCAGCCAATTTTGGAGCAACCCTCACCCGCTATGCCGAACAGAATGCATTATTAGCAGTACGATACGATAACACTGAGTGGTTTGATGTGAATACTCCAGCGATTTTGGTACGAGCCGAAATATTTTGCCGTGACCAAGAAGACAAAGTTCCCCAGGTACGCCGTATTCAACCAGTTCAAGCCTTGTCACCATTCTCTACTTTTACTCGTTCTAAATTATTACAATCAACAATTTATATCGAACGAGGAATTTTTCAACAATTATCGGAGACGTCAATTCTGCCTCCGGCCGCACTGCGTTCTACACATTTTTTACTTACGGATACCGTCATTGATCCATTATATGGCAGTCAGGTGATGGTTGGTTTAGAACAAGCTGGTTATAGAATACGTAAATTAGTTATTCCGCCGGGGGAAGAGAATAAAAATATTGAAACCTATACCCAATTAGCCAACCAAATTTTTGGCATCGGGATTGATAAACGGTCATATATCATTAGCTTAGGCGGTGGCGTTATCAATAATATTGCAGGGTTTCTTGCTTCTACCCTTTATCGCGGAATTGGTCTTATTCATTTTCCCACTTCCATGATGGCACAAGTGGATGCCGCGATTGATTTTAAACAAGCCGTGAATGCTTCCTTTGGGAAAAATTTATTTGGCAGCTATTATCCGGCTTCCAGCATAATTATCGATCCAAATATTTTAACTACATTACCAAAGCGCCATCTTTTAAATGGTATTTCCGAATCAATTAAACATGCTTTAGCGCAAGATAATGATTTTCTCAACTATCTTTTTACCCATCAAGAGGAAGTAACGCACATTCCGTTCCTGGAATATGTGGTACGGAGAACCATTGAACTTAAGGTACCGCTGGTAAATGGCGATGTGCACAATGATTACAATGAAATGATTCCACAATATGGGCACAGTATTGGCCATGCGGTTGAACATCTTTCTGGCTATCATTTACTTCATGGTGAAGCCATTGCCGTTGGTATGTGCCTTACTGCCGAGATCGCGTTTCTATTAGGTATCTGTGACCATACCGTTGTCGCCAAACATTATGATATTTTTGAGGCGTATCAGTTGCCTACCACTGTACCTTTAAACATTGATCTTGAAGATGTGGTAACAATGCTTCACTATGATAAGCATTTTCTAAAAGGCAATCCGGAGATGGCGCTCGTGAAATCAATTGGTACCATGTGGCATGAAAAGGGTACATATGGCATCCCTATTGAAATGACTGTTTTGCGGCGAGCACTTCAAACTAATCGACAACGAGTTAAAAATGATTAATAATTGTATGAAAAAAAACATACTCATTACTGGCGGTAATCGTGGCATTGGCAAGGCAATTGCAGAAAAATGTTTAAAAAAAGGATACGCCGTTGTTATTGCCGGCAAAAATAAGGTTGAGCTGCGAGAAGCAGAAACACAACTGAATTCATATGGTGATATTTCAACAGTGCAGTTCGATTTAGCAAAACCAGATGAAATCAATGGTTTTACGTCAGCCTGGCGATTGCCGCTCTATGGAATTGTCAATAACGCGGGAATTTGTAAAACTGAGCGATTAGATAATGCCTATACTGTTTGGGAAGAAGTAATGGCCATAAATATCACCGCGCCCTACCAATTAACCAAGCAGCTTTTGCCCTATTTAGAAGACAAGGGCCGAATTATTAATATTGCGTCACAGCTCGGCAAAGAAGGGCGAGCAGGCTATGGTGCTTACTGTGCCTCTAAATTCGGTATTATTGGTCTTACCAAATGTTGGGCCAAAGAATTAGGATCGCGTGGTATTACGGTTAACGCCGTGTGCCCCGGGTGGGTACAGACGGAGATGGCCGAGCAGGATTTAAAGCGTTTAGCCGTTGAAAAAGGCCTTTCGAAACAGCAATATTATGAGCAGATTTGTGAGCCATTGGAATTGAAACGTTTCACTACACCGGAAGAAGTTGCTAACCTCGTGGCGTTTCTACTGTCTGAAGAGGGGAGTGGAGTTACTGGTCGCGATTGGCTTTTGAACACTATTTGGAATCAAGAATAATGTATGGATTGTCCATCGCTCGATACTATTCAAAAAATCCTGGAAGTTCATTATGGTTTTGTAATTCAGAAGTTAATGCCAATTACTGAGGGAGTGATGAACTGGAATTTTCTTGGCACCACCGCTCATGGACAATATATAATAAAAATATATTCATATCGAACGGTTGCCGATATTCAATTTGAAATCGATTTGCTTAACCATTTAGAAGCTAAAAATTTTCCCGCCCCCCACCTGGTACCCTCTCAGAACGGTGAGAAGGTAGTTAAAGTTGAGGTTCACCCGCTCATAGTATACAAATGTATCGATGGTACTATCCTTCGGGATATCGATACAACAAGCATTCAAAATGTCGGCCGACTGCTGGGTACATTCCATAGTTGTACAAAAGATTTTGTTTCCAACTACACTCGTGATTCCTGGGATCCAGAAGATATTCGGCTACTTTTTAACCGGCGCGGCCATGAACTCGTGGAGCGACAATTTCCTAAGGCTCAAGAGTTACTTTCATTTATTCAAGTTGAATTAAGCCATTATCACTTTCCCAGCAGCTTGCCCCAAGGAATTGTTCATCAGGATGTGAAACCGGAAAATATACTTTGTAAGGATAAAAAAATTGTTGCCTTGTTAGATTTTGACAATAGTACCAGGGGAGCCTTGATTTTTGATATTATGACAACTGCTATTTGGACATGTTTTGAAAATGAACAATTTCAAGAAGAACGTTTTAAAGCACTGTTGACTGGTTATCAATTAGAACGCCAACTAGAACCAATTGAACAATCAATTTTAATTCTGGCTCTCCGTTGGCGACTGCTGCGAGAGCTGTTCATCGCTCCTTTGGTAACACCTAATCATATGCAGATCGTTGCCGAGCGTACCGAATATTTTAAAAAGTTATACAGAAATCTTAATACCTAACAATTAAACATATGAATCGTCGAGGGGAGGAATGGAACGTTTTTATGCCAGATATTTTTGCTACTAATGGAATTTTACATGATACATTATTAGAACGCATTAATGGAGAGTAAATATGCCAGAAGATCAATGGATGCGACATCGTGGGCAATGGCCCTCTGAGGATGGTGAAGCAGAGCAGGTAATCCCCAATAGTTTTGAAACACTCCGCCGGAGTTATAAAGTGGCGGTGGAGTGCGATGTGGTTGGGCTGGCAGACGGCACACTGGCGGTTATGCACCCGGGTGATTTTAAAATGACCGATGCTCAAGTAGAAAGCTTAACTGCCGAACAATTTGAACAGTTACGAATTCCCCAACCAACTCTAGAAGCGCACGGTGGACCAGCGCCATCGCTGCGAGAGTTTTTAGCGGCGAGTTATGATCGCGGTTTAGCTCTTATGATAGAGATTAAGGGTAGTACTCCAGAAGGAGCAGGTAGAACCATGTTACGAACCATTGAAGAAATTAATTCGATGCGCGCGGATGGTATTTTTGATCAAGGCACCACGCCTATGCCGGAATATACAGAGCAACGCATTTTTTTAACCTGTTTTTCTGGGGCAGTTTTAGAACAGGCTCAAGCCAAAATGCAACAAAAACCAGCTGAGAAAAGGATTCCCCTCGGTCTGCAGTGGTCGTCAACCCCAGAGTGG
>JAHFHX010000007.1 GCA_023246655.1 Candidatus Magasanikiibacteriota bacterium | reverse complement strand
TGTTGTTTCCGATACGTACGCTCCTCTTTAGCAACCGGGAGAGTATTGGTGATTTGGGATAATAACAAAGCACGGTTGCTTTTCAACCATTCAGCTCGCGGATTGACATCCGTCGATTGTGAACTCTTGAGTTGTTGGATGAGCGCCCGGTGACGCATATGCTTTTTTAAAATTTCGATTTTCTAGCTACTGCAGCAGTTCTCGTAATTTTTTTACAGCACGATGGAGCGTTACTCGTACCGCGATGGTACCTTTGCCAATTATTTGGGCAATCTCTTCGGTCTCCAATTCATCAATATACCGTAAGGTCAATACTTCTTGATACTCTTGTTTTAAACGTTTCAAGGCCACCAGGAGCTGCTGGTTTTCTACTCGAGCATTTATTACTTTAAACCAGCGTCCTTCATCTCCAACATCAATTTCCTCATTAAGATTAATTTCTGGTTGAGCTGCTTTCCGGCGATAGAGATCAATAACACAGTTACGTGCGATTCGATATAATAGACCACTGAAACTTTTGACTTCTCGATGGTCCTGCACGTAGTGCCAAGCTTTTAAAAAAACCTCTGAGGTTATGTCTTCGGCTTCCTCGTGAGTAGCTACCTTAAAGTAAACAAACCGATAAATTCTCTTTACATAATTATCGTAAAGAGCCACAAATGCTTCTGGATCTTGTTCGGTTTGCAATTTATAAAGAAGAATCTTTTCGTTTAGAGTTGTGGACATTATAGAAGACGTAAAAAAAATAAAGGTGTTACACTTCCCTATATCAATTGCTCCTAGGATAACAAAAATAGTAACCTTGGTCAACCATTTTATATGAGGTATTATTTCAACCTACCTAGCAGTAAATTATTTGATGCAATCGGAATGACAGTATTAATTCTAAATTTGTATAGATTAGTCTATACAAATTTTATATTGATAAATATATTTTGTATACATTTGTATATACAATAATTAAAGATAAAATTTTAAATACTTGACAGTTTAGCTATTATATACTATATTTTGTATATACTAGCTTAGACAATTCATATGGAAAAACTAACAACAGAAAAAAATGAAATAATTCGTGTCTCTGTTTCTGAAGCCGCTCGATTATTTGGTGTCAATGGTCAAACAATTCGCCGGGCGATCCGTGCCCAGGAAGTCACCTACGTAGTAGTAGGAGCAAGATATAAGCTAAATTTTGAAAGCTTGGTTAAATGGTCTCAACGGCACACAACTATCCGCAACAAACTGGCCAAACAAGGTATTGGGCGATTTGTGGATAAATGGAAAATTAAAAACCCACTCTTTTCTCCAAATCCAAAATCTGTCAAACCTGCTACGGACAACAAAATTCAAGAATCACCATCAACTCCCTAAAGTGGGGAGTTTTTTGTTTGACAATAATAAAAATAAATCGTTATAATATTAATAATTGAACTAGTAGGAAATTATTATACTGTGAGGCTTAGATTAAAATAACTTAATGTGATTAAATTTTTTCACCATCTCTACCATCGTCGCTATCATGGTATCTACCAACACGCTCAACAATTATTTATTTTCGATATCATTCTCCTCGGCTTGGCTATTGGAATGCTTGGTACAAGCCTCTGGTTTTTTTTCTGGAAACCAGGCATAAGTAACCTTATTGAACTTACACTATCTGTTGGCACTGCTCGTCTTAAAAGCGGAGATTTGGTGCACCTGAACATTAATTTTACTAACCACAGTAAATTTAATCTCCATAATGCTTCTTTGGCACTCCATTTACCCCCTGGATTCATTATTGACCGTTCACGTACCCCTACAACTACACTATCTGAAGAAGCTACTTTGATTATTCCTGCGCTAGCGCCTGGCGCGAGTGGCCACAGTGAAATTACGGGCTGGCTCTGGACCACACCAAATACCGAAGAAAAAATTATCGGCGTCCTCTCGTACCTTACTCAGAATCGTAGTGTTCCGGAACAAAAATTTGCTTCCTTTATTATTCGCTTACCCGAAAGTATTATTACTGCCACACTGGATGTAGCAACTACTTCTTTTCCTAATCAACCACTCCCCTATCTTTTTACTATTTCTAACAACGGAACGTACCCAGTTACTGGAATTTCTATTAACCATAATTGGCGTGGCACTTCTTTGGACAAAGCTGCTTTGCAAAATCTTTCCCTAGCTCCACAAGAAACAAAACAAATTCGAGGAGAAATTACTTTCCCAGCCACCCATGCCTCCAATTTTGTACTTGAGACCGTACCACAAATAACAATTCAACAAAATACCATTTCACTTACTCCACTCAAGACATCCGTGCGATTGATTGAACCTAGGCTCATATTTTATGCACAAATTCCACCAACACTGCACTATGCCGAAGCGGGAGAAGATTTACCTATAGAAATTCATTGGGAAAACAAAAGCGCTTTTCCCTTTGAAAAAGCGCATCTACGTCTTACATTTTCTCCAGCTGGAATTGTTGATCTCTCGGCCACCGCTCGTGCTCATCATCTCCGCGTAATTGATGATGAATTAGTTATTGATGAACAAAATCGTACTCTACTGGCAGCTCCGCTCCCTGGTAGCACCGACACTTTTACTGTTTTACTCAAGACGGCCAAAACTTTTGCCCTTCATGATCCACATAACAATATTCTTACCATCAACCCACTGTGGGAAGCTATTACCTCCGCAGTTCCTGGGCAACCCTTTCGACAAGCTGCGGAATCAATTAAACTACCGCTCGCAACTCAAGTTACCCTACGAACCGAAACCCGCTATTATACGAATGAAGGAGACCAACTCGGCCGCGGACCATTGCCACCACGAGTTGGTGAAACTACTAAATATTGGATTTTTCTTCAAGCTACTAATGGCGTCAATCCACTCCGTGATATTGCCTTAACAACTACGCTCGTGCCTGGTGTTAAGTTTACCGGTAAACAGAGTGTCACACTTGGACCAGAATTACGACTCAATTCTGATTCCCAAACTATGAGCTGGAATTTTCGAGACATTCCAGCGGCGAGCCAAACTGGTTGGTATTTTGAAGTGGCGGTGACACCGTCCCCTGAGCAGCTCGGCAAACCACTTTCCCTCACTGGTCCGGTAACACTCAAAGCAACTGATGCAGTTGTTGGCAAAGAATTTAATATTTCCTCACCAGGACTTACCAATGTTCTTCCGGCGGACGATCGGGGAGTGCACGCCGCCGCACGAGTCAGCCCCTGAAGAGTTTTATTTAAATTGTCGATTCTGAAATTCGTATACCATCCGAGAAATTTCTTTAATGGTTTTCGCTAAGCGCTCAAAATCTTTTCCTTTCGTCATAATACACAAAAGATAGGGATGACTGGGAAAATAAACTACACCACAATCATGCAGTTCTTTTTGGCTGGTGCGATCATTGGGTGGAGAACTAAAATTACGCTCCCCAAATTTTTTTGCTACCGTAATGTACGACGGCAACCCGGCCACGAGCCCTTCTTTAAAGGACGACTGACCTAACAATTTGAGAGCTTTCTCCGACATTGCCCGACTAAGATAAGTTGCATTATACAATACACGGAAAAAACTAGCGTACGATTTTACGGTCATATAATCCACCAGACTGTCACTCACCTCAGGTGGAATTACAATACCAAGATCAGTATATACTTCTTGCAGTTCTTTGTTATCAATAGCGGTAAGGAGAAGCGGCAGAGCATTATTATCAGAATACACAATCATTCGCTCAATGAGTTCTTCTACGGTATACGGCACACCGACGCGTAATGTTTTTTCCGGTTTAAAATACTCTAAACTATTCAAATCAAAATCACCGTGATAGGTGATTTTTTTAGTCAAAATGTCGGGATGCTCTTCAGCGACTTTAAGAAGCGCAATCATCGTTGGTACTTTCATTAAACTGGCCGGAAAATATTTTTCATTGGTGTTTACCCCAAGCCAACGGCCATCACGCGTATCAAAATAAATCGAAACACGCATGACATCGCCAGCGCGGACTTTGGCGTCAATAAATTCCAAAAGTTGACTTTTCAGCGGTGCCAATTCCACCACCTCTTTGCGTCCAGCCACTTCGCAACTGAGTAAAGGATTAATGAAGATATATTTATCGGGTACAAATTGCCCTTCGCGAATTTGCTGAAGACGTAACCGCGATCGGCGTGGTAACTTTCGACCAAGCACAATTCCGCCACCAAAAATTATTACTGCGACGAGTGTGAACAAGAGCCCAATTTTCAAGCGCTGCCAACGACTCTCTTTGGTTGGTATCGGATTGGAGGATCTGTTATTCATATAAAAACAAACCGCTGCAGGTACATATGCATTGGCTCCACGAAATAAATTTAAGCCATTCCCGCAACCGCTGCTTGAAGTTGTGCCACCTTATTGAGATGCTCCCACGGAAATTCAGCGCGACCAAAATGGCCATAAGCGGCGGTGGGACGATACATCGGTCGAAGCAAATCTAAATGTTCAATAATTTTTCCCGGACGAAAATCAAATACTTTTTTTATCGCTGCCACTAATTTTTCATCAGTTAATTTACCAGAGCCAAAGGTGTTAATATTAATACTCGTGGGTTCAGCCCTACCAATAACATACGACACTTGCAATTCACAGCGTTCAGCAAACCCAGCAGCGACAAGGTGCTTTGCTACATAGCGAGCCATATAGGCGCCGGAACGATCCACCTTGGAGGGGTCTTTGCCCGAAAAGCAGCCTCCGCCATGTCGCCCCATACCGCCATAGGTATCTACAATAATTTTACGCCCCGTAAGCCCCGTGTCACCTTGCGGCCCACCCACCACGAATTTACCGGTCATATTAATAAAAAACTGTGTCTTGTCATCCATATAATGAGAACAGATTGGTTCAATAACATGTTGAGTAATATCCTGACGAATCTGTTCTAAGGAGACCGTATCATGATGCTGCGCAGCCACCACCACATTATGCAGCCGAACTGGTTTATTTCCTTGATATTCAACGGCTACCTGTGTTTTGCCATCAGGGCGCAGATAACTTAATTCACCACTTTTTCTAACCATTGCTAATTGCTCTGCTAACCGATGCGCCAACATTATAGGCAGCGGCATGAGTTCTGGAGTTTCATTACAAGCGTACCCAAACATGAGCCCCTGATCCCCTGCTCCTTGTTCTTCGACAGTTGTTTTATTAACCCCTTGGGCAATATCGGGTGATTGTTCATGAATTGACACCAGGATACCAGCGTGCTCCGCATCAATACCATACGCCGGATCAGTATAGCCAATATCATTTAAAACACTCCGGGTAATTTTCTGCACATCAACATACCCCCTACTCGTTACTTCACCACCCACAATAACTAAACCGGTGGTGGTAAAGCATTCTACCGCCACATGTGAAGTTGGATCTTGCTCTAGTAAATTATCAAGTACGGCATCGGAAATTTGATCACAAATTTTATCGGGATGCCCCTCAGTGACTGATTCGGATGTGAATAGATAATTGTCGGACATAGTAAATAAAAATTTTCAATTACTTTGAATAAGGATCTTCTTTACTCGCTGTGGCTCGTTCAGAAGTGAATTTTCTCGCGAGATAAAATTCAGATAGAAGGACGTTGTTGATGAGTAACCAGCTTGATCGACCACCGGCTCATAAACCCGACCAACAACGAACACCATCGGCGTACATTAAAATAACAATTTAAAAATACTATGCATTGTAATAAACCCAAAGATAATAAATACGGGCACGCTTATGAGAAGCCCATAGTGTGCACCATAGCGTGACGGTGGTAGCACTCCAGTAACTCGGGCTTGCCAATATACCAACACCATCACCACAGCTTCCAAACCAATAAATAGACCACCAACAATACTTAGAATATTCACAAAATTATGAAATCCAGCTAGGAATAATAGCAGCGGTACGGAAATAACTAAAAACGTTCCTAACCAATTACTCAAACCGTGGTCCCACACTAATGTTTCTTTAAGGGCGGTACCCAAACCCATGAACCCGGTGCACATGGCAAAAACTGCAAAAATATTAGCCACTACTAAAACACCAGCACCAAATCGCTGTCCCAAGCCCACTGTGGCTACTTCGGTGGTTAGCAATCCTTGTGCTCCCGCTACGGCAACAGCAAATAGTACATACACAGCAATTGGAATAAGTGTGCCAATAATAAGCGCTCGCTGAAATCGGCCAGGATCACGAGGCAGCAAAGCGTGGGCCTCCGCAATCGCCGGCGCCCCATGAAGCGCAAACAGAATGACGCCGTAGGGCAAAAATACCGCGCTGAGATCTACATAACTAAGGTTAGGAGCCTTAAAATGTGGTAAAAGATATAGCGATAATAAAAGAATAAGAACAATAACCGTGCTGCTTAGAATTTTCTCGGCTTTTTTTATGCGGTTAAGTCCGGCTACAATAAAGGCACTTCCAATTGACCAAAAAATAATGCTCCATCTAACAGGTTCGCCGCCAAATAACGTTGCCAAAACTTTGCCTTCACCAATAATATAGGCAAGGAGTGCCCCCACTGCCCCAAAAGTGGTAGTGATGGTAAGTAGTTGTTTCGCGTGGGACCCAAGATATTTACCTGCCAGTCCCGGAAGCTGTAGGCTTTCGTCTGTTCGAGCGATAATCTCGCCAATCATTACATTTAAAAACAACATTACGATACCCAGAATGATTATATAGCTTACTCCAATGAGAATTCCTACCCGTGAAACCACAAAGGGAATACCTAAAATCCCAGCGCCGATAGTCATCCCGGTAATCATAAACACCGCCTCAGCAGTGGTGGCGGTTGGTTTATAAATACCTTTATGGAGAACGACAGGTCGCTCATCCTGCATACGTATGCCAATATCAGTGCACGCCAAGGGATTCGAACCCCTGACCCCCTCGGTGTAAACGAGGTGCTCTAACCAACTGAGCTAGGCGTGCAGAAGTGGTTATTATAGTACAAAAAATGGGTAAAAAAGTCAATGAGCCTGAGTAATATTTAATGTCGTAATAAAATTACTTAATGCTGGTTCTCCCCGCTCTCTAAGCCAATACCACCATTCCGCTCCCCATAGATACGCTCGGGGCAGGCCAACCATACGTGCATAGGCAACATTTTTTTCAAGCTGCTGTGCATTCATGGATTTATATTGTTCCGCCAATGGTATTTCGGTAATGTGCTTATCGGGAAGCCACGGTTCTCCCTGAAGCTCAACCACGTAGGCTTGTAGAGGATTCCGCCCGGTCAACCATAATTTAAGGCGATAAAATTGAGCTGGAATCCAATTATAACTCCAATACCCAATATATTTATTCCATACAATCCGATACATGGTAGTACCAAAAAGATCAGCCGCTTGAGCGGTTTTGCGCCAGGTACTGAGTTCACCACTATCGGTCACCAGTGTAGAGTGATGCGGATCCAACTGCTTAACCAGTGTCAATTCTTGAGATAATAATTCGCTGTTAAAATTTGGACAGGTAATTCCAAATGGTAAGAAGGGCTCGTTTTCTACTTGCCACACTTCGAGGGCGGGGTGGTTTTTATAGCGTTCAACAACAGTAGCAAGATAGCGCGGCAGCGCCGTGCGGTAATCAGCAACTGATAATTCTTGTGCCCACTTTGGTAAATGGCATTCTGGCCAGCGCGGTGTCTTTTGTCCAATGGTGAGAATCACTTTGGCCTGGCGGTGAGCTGCTTCGTTCATGAGCCAATCGAGTTCGCTGAAATCAAACTTCCCCGCTGTTGGTTCCACACTATCCCACTGGGCCGAAAAACGGAGATATCGGAATTTCCATTCATCAAGAATCGTGGTAAAAACTTTTCTTGAATCAAGTTCTAAATAACGCGCATACTCCGGACTAAAACTCACGCCATATACCACGTTGCTATTTGAGCGAGCGTAAAAATGATCGATAAATAACAGACTCAAATAAAAAATACCACCTAAGCCTACAATAATAAGCAGAACTAAAAAAAATGTACCCTTAAAAAATTTCATACTATTTTGCTAGGTGCAAAGTATTACCTAATTAACAAAACTAATCCCGCCCCAATAATAAAAACAGCTATAACCTCGCGTATAATTTCACCTGGCGCGTATTCTTCGTGAAAAAGTTTGGGGGAAAATCGTGACAAGGCAGCCACTAAAATAATAAGGAGTGCATACTGAATACCAGTAAGAGCGTTAATAAGGGTAACACTCCCCAAGGCAATGGCATATTGTAACAGTATTACGGCTCCCGTGCCAAGTACTTTATCAATAATAACAATAATTATTTTATGAGCAGAGGTGTGTTGCCGATGCAGAGCGCCGAGCATGATTGATTTTTTTCTAAAACTATCCCGCACCGTTGGAACTAACAGCAGAACTAAACCACTCACTCCCATCAGTCCTCTGCTCCACGTAAAACCACTATAAAAGCCGTAACGATCATAAAGGTATTTAGAAGCGACATGGGAAAGAGCAAAACTAAAACCGGCGACAACAGCCCAGAGCGATTGAATGTTCCACCCCTGCTGGCGACGGGTTTGTACGAATGAAATAACAAGCGACCCGATAATGAGTAAACCAACGCCAACATAGTGCACGGTTGCAATGTGTTCGTGAAGCAATAAAATTCCAAGGAATGTTACAAAAAAAGGAATTGCCGCCCCAACCAGTGGGCCACTATGACTTACTTTAGTTTTTTCAAAACCAATATACATGGTTAAGAGGGCAACGGTAAAACTCCCTCCGGCTATCAGGGCTATTATCCAATCCCAAGGTGTCACCAGTGGTTGAATTTTAAATGGAAGTAATAAAAAAAGCAGCACCAGCGGTGCGGTGGAGTAAAATGTCACCACCACTGGTTTAATACGGTCATTGGTGACAATAAACTTATCAAGAATTGACACTACCGCCAAAAGCAGATAACCCAAGAGTGCCAGGGAAATAGATAAAGACACATGAGGAAAGTAATTATGTTACCAATAGTATATCATACTATTGGTAAAAAAATAACGGCCTCCAAGCCGCCGGAATTATAATGAGTTGTTGGTTGTCTAGGGAGAGAAGCGACTCACGCTGAGTTGCTTAGTTAGTTCCTTACGGCAGAACCGTGCAGAACCAGGGTGCTCCCTAGACAAGGGAAAGAAGTGCGTTGCGGAGCCTACCCACCCCGTAGGTAGCCCCGGTAAGATCGAGCGCCGCCGGCCCCAGCTCCAAAGCGGACAAGCCGCCAAGGAAGTGAAGACCAGGTAAGGCCTCAAGGGTTTGGTTGAGGATGGGGAGCCCACCTACGACGGGAAGGCGTGGAAGGAGATTGCGAAGGAAACCAATCTCCGCAACATCCCACCGGTACCCGGTTGCCATCACCACTTGGTGAAAGCAGTTGCCTATGCTGTCTACCCTCACCACACCACCCGCTGTGGACCAGTGAGTCAACCCTGCCTCCGTAGAGATATGGTTGATTGGGTAGTGGCGGAGTAGATCGCTCCAGGCAGCGCCTGTGGCGGTGGTGTTGGTGATCCAGGCAGAGCGTAGCCGCTCCCGGCGCTCAGCGCTCCCGAGGCGAGCGAACTCTTGGTAGAGCCGCCCAGCAGGTGGTTGCCAAGCACTGGCGCAGTCCCCATTCGTTGCGGTGAGGCTGCCGCCTTTGGCAACCACGGTCACCGCGGCGGCCGCTTCGGCAAAACGCTTGGCGGCTACAAACGCCGACGGACCCCGGCCTACCACCAAGACCGAGCGACCTTGCCAGTCATGCGCCTTTAGCGCACTGAGGTCCAAGCTGGCAACATGGCTCACCAGAGCCGACGGCGGACAACCATTGAGCGGCATGGCCGGAGCGCCGATGCCGAGCGCGATGACGACACGAGACGCCTCGATGGAGGCAGGCTGCTCACCCGTCACGGTAAGCTGCCAACCGCCTGCGCCGCGTTCAATGTTAGTTACCACCCCAGCCAGGCGGTGCTGCTCGAGGTGGTATTCCTGAATTACACCTTGGGCATGAGCGTTGAACAGAGCAACGCTCGGGTTGCCCGAGAAGTCGGCAACGGCCTGCGTTTCCGCAAAACGCCGCAGACTTTCGTCCACTCCCCACTCCAGGTGATACGGCCAGGCCGTCCACATGGAGTTTGCCCCTTGCCGCTGGATTATGTTAAACCAACGGCTAAGGAAAGGGAATTGATCGACGACGACGAAATCATCGATACCCGCCCGGACGAGGGCGGTTGCGAGCAGGGCACTGTTGAGGCCTGCTCCCACGACCGCGATCCGCGTCCGGCGAGTTTCCATTTACTAGTCTCCTCTGAAAATGGTCAGTTAGTTCCAGGCAACACCATCGTTACCTAGAACATCAGCTGATATAAGCAAAACTAATTTTGCTCACAACGAGCCGGCCTAGGTGCGCCGCCCGCATCCATGGTGATGGACGTGGGTAGCGCGCCCTAGGCGCAAAGCTCAGACCAGGAAATCCGACATGTCCGCCTCACCGGCGGGGTGGCGAAGACGAGCATTGCGCTCGGCTTCAGTCTCACCCACTTTTTTCTTGGGCGGTTGGGGTTCCTGGGCGACTGGCTCGTCGCCAATCGCAAACGGGGGGAGCGGGCGTTCGTCACTGGGCATGTTGACTCCTCGTGTCTCTGAGCTTTTAAAACTTTCGTCCCAATCGCTCATTCAAAAAGAAACAATATTCCCTTTTGGCTGAGCGATTGAGAACTGGTGGAAAGAACAATTTAAACAAAAACCCCCGAGTTGCCTCAGGGGTGATTATGGTTTTGTGTTTCGTTATCTTTTGACAACACCATAATCACCCCACGGCAACAAGAGGGCTACAATGATCGTAATAATAACAAAGTTTTGCGAAGCGGTCATAAATGATTCCAACATTCTATGTTATTTTATATAAACCTGTCAAGGCTTTTAATGATGGAGAGTGGGGGCACAACCGCGTGTGACGGCGGCCCCCGGAGTGCGATCCCAGCACACGGGGCGGGATCAATTCGGCTTGGGAGGCAGGGGTTTGGGCCGAGGTTTCGGCCGCGGGCGAGGCTGCCCGTACGGGCCGGGGCATTCAATTGGCACCGGGTCCATGCCTTTTTCCTTTCTGGTGCATTGCTACACACCAGCTAATCTCCGAATATCTTTAGAGATTCGCTGGTGAGTAAAATTTAATTGTATATAGGGGGGAGGGCAGCACCATTGGTTGGGTACCCTCCCAGAGAAAAATTCCTCCTCAAGGGCGGCGCGGAACCGCGGGGAGCGTCGCCTGGCAGCGGCGACATTTGAGCGGCGCGGGCCGCTGCGGGCTCTTGGGGTCACGCTCGACCCAGAGCTGCTCCTGGCCGCGCCCATTCGTACAGCCGCAGGGCAGACGGATCACGGCCTGCGGCACGGGGAGCAGCTCAAAACTCTTGAACTTGGTGTCGGCACTTTCGTGCCGCCACCGGGTGTAATTTGCTTCTTCATCCGGGGTCATGGCGACCCCGCCTCCGTTGCTTGACAATTCGATCCTCCTTTGCCTTTTGCTTTGGATCTCCAAATCAAAAGGCTTGGTTTAATTTCTACCAATCAATCTCCAAAGATTTTAGAGACTCATTGGTTGACGAGTTATTTTAAGGAAAAACTCGTCGGAAAAACCCTCCCCCCAAACCTGGGGGCATTGCATTGTAACCACCTCCTTTCAGGTTGGTTTTCCGCTCCCTTCGGAGCGGAGTGAATGCGTTGACACTTGCCAAAGCTAGAGCTCCGGTTTCCTCTACCGAAGAATTCTCTGCCCAAGGCAAGTGTTTTGACTCAGGTTATCCAGAATCACTTATTTAAGTGAGTCTTAATAACCTGAGCCAAACGCACTATATGTAAAGAACAATTTTTTCTACTAAAGAAAATCACCCTGGACGGTTAGTCTTCAGGGTGATGGTTTAGTATCACTAGTGCTGTTTCTTTCTTAATCTGTTGGCAGCTTTCTTAATGACTACTTTCACCCCAAGACTTTAATTGACGTACCAAAATGAAGGAGACCTTTGTCACCTTGCAAATGAGAGCCAAATTGTTGGAGTGATGTTTGTGCATAAATCTATAACTACCATAACAAAGTTTTTTATATCTCTCAAGGCTACTTATCCACAACCTAAAATTTGACTCATCTGCCATTGACAAAAGCCTATTTTTGTGGTAGTTATTAAATTAACCAAGGAGGAAAAAATCATGTGGTTGCAAAAGCTCTTGGTCCGCATGGACCAGTTCGACGAGAAGCACCTGGACCCGCTCATCGAGCGGTCCAGGCCGTGGGTGGGAGTTTTTTGTCTTCTCCTCTTGGCGCTCATCATCACGGGCGCCATCTATATCCCCGACTCGCCCGCCCCGCCGGCACCCACGCCGGTGGAACCCCGCTACGCAGCGGCGGACGCAGGGACCGCGGCCGATGCGGCCCACGCTCCCGCCGATCTGCGCGTCCCGCCGGACGCAGGCGCAGCCGTGACCGACGCGGTGCTCGCCGCTCCGGCCGACCTGCCCCCGCCGCCGGACGCAGGCGCAACTGCAGCCGATGCGGCTGCTGACAGCGCGCCGGCCGCAGCAGCACCGCAGCCGGCGGCACTGTCTGCCCCGCCGAGCCAGGCGGAGGCCGCCACGCCGGAAGCGGCCGAGCCCGAACCGGCAGACGTGCCGACGGCGCCCAAGCGACACCGGCACCATCACCACGAGCATCACCGCCGGCACCACCACCGGCACTGACCACCGGGAGTGTGCATACTAGCCTAACAAGGCCGGCTGCACGCTCCCACCCCCACTTCTCTTAACAGAAGTTTTATTTTTTTAATACGCGAAAAATCAATTATCCTTTCGCAGCTTTCTATTTCGCATATCCTCATGGTAGCCTGATTATAAAATCGATTGCTTTCAGCTTGACAAATAGATAAAAATGTGCTATTGTTACCAACTTTCTAGCATTAAACTATGCGTATTGCCATGATTGGACAAAAAGGAATCCCCGCTCTCTACGGTGGCATTGAACGCCACGTAGAAGATTTGGCGACTGAATTGGCCACCCAAGGCCATAATGTTTTGGTATATGCGCGCAAATGGTATTCCCCAGCCACTGGCCGACAGCGTGGCACTATGGTGATACATACTCCCACCATTCATACCAAACATTTAGATGCCTTAACCCATACCTTATCTGCTACCATCCACGCCCTTTTCCAAAAAGTGGATGTTATTCATTACCATGGCGTTGGTCCATCACTGTTAAGCTGGCTGCCCCGACTGTTATCGCCACGGATTAAAGTAATAGCAACGTTCCACTGTATTGATCGCTATCATCAAAAATGGGGTTGGTTGGCTCGCTTGGCGTTGCGCTGGGGAGAATTGGCGGCCTGTCTTTTTCCACACGAAACAATTTCTGTCTCCAAAACTATCCATAGTTATTGTCTTAATGAATACCAAAAAAATACTTCCCTCATTCCCAATGGCACCACCATTCCTGCCGTGGCTGCAACTAACCTTCTGCCCCGTTGGCACATTGCCCCCCAAAAATATGTGCTCATGGTGTCTCGGTTAGTACGCCACAAAGGCGCTCATTATTTGGTAGCGGCCTGGAGCTTTGCCAAAAAACAATATCCTCAACTCCTTAAAGATTATAAACTGATCATAGTAGGTGGAAGTGCTTTTACCGATGATTATGTTGAGGAGCTCCACGAGTTGGCACACGATGACCACAGCATTATCTTTACCGACTGGCTTTCGGGGGAACCACTGGAACAGCTCTATGCACATGCGGGGCTCTTTATTCATCCATCGGAAAACGAAGGCTTGCCGCTCACCGTGCTCCAAGCGATGGCCTATGGCCGACCAGCGCTGGTTTCTAATATTCCCGAACACCAAGAATTAATTACCGATAACCGTTTCTGGTTTACGAACACGAGCGTAGCCGACTTAGCTGATAAAATTATTGAACTTATTAAAAACCCTTCCCTCTTGGCCACCGCCGGCCAAAAAAATAGCCAGACGGTGCGTGAACACTACACGTGGACTGAGTTGGTTAAAAAAACCGAGCGGCTCTATGCTCGCCCGTGTACACCAGAAACCCCCCTGACGTCCCATCTCAAAGTCGCTTAAATCCTCCCGCAATTGGGAGGATTTACTTTTTAGTAGCCACCACAATGAGGTTACGGCCTTTTCTTTCGCTGGTCTTAACCCCCGGGCCATACCCAAGCCTTATGACCTTAAAGCCAGCTTCTTTAAGCAGGCCACGCATTTCGGTGGGGGTACAATGATGATAATACCGTTCGACAATAACTTTCCCGGTACGGTTATCTTTCCAAGGAATTAGAAAATCTTGTTTACCAATCTGATGCCAGCCCTTCTTTTGTAACACCTGGCGAGCCCACGTACTGCTTAAATTCCACACGGTTATAACAAGCTTTCCCTCTGGCTTTAATTCCTGCTGCACCTTTTTAAGTAACGCCAAACGACTAGCACTATCCGGTAGATGATGAAATGAAGCCACCATAAAAACCAAATCAAAATAGTTTGAGGGAAACTTTTTTTCACGCCGGGCCGTTGAGTAGAATCGTGCTCGCCCAGCTTTTATCGCTAATAGGTGCTTGTGCCGAGCAATTTTTAACAGCTCTATGCTCTGGTCAACCCCTACATAATGCGCCGCCCTTTCTCCAATTAAAAGCAGCAGTCGGCCGTTCCCACACCCCCAATCCAAAATCCGTTGACCATCTTTAATAAGTGGTTTAAACTGTTCTAGTTCCGGCCACACATCATACCGCGTGCCAGAGAAGTGCTGAGCGATTTTATTGTAATCTTGGCGGGTTTTTTGTATAAGATGATGCATATAATGCTAATAACGAATGTATGCAAATCTACTAATGTGCGAATAATAATACCAACTAATAATTACAGCAGCATAATTAAAAAAGGCTTATTCCTTGCCGACACTATTTAGGATACGTTTTGGATGAAGGCGTTCATCTCTAAAATTTACTAAAATTCCCAACTTCAAATTCAGATGTTTAAGGTAGCGTTGTACTTGGTAATAGTCCTCTTTAGTCAAAAATTTTTTAGTTTTTATTTCTAATACAATTTTATCTTCTATTAAAAAATCTACTCGATGCCTGCCGTTGTGTTCCCCCCGATGGATTGGCTGCAAATTAAACTCTCTCACAAACGGTATTCCTACGATTTTTAATCGCAAAGCAATTATATCCCCTATTTCTTGTTCGCTACTGAACCTGCTGACTTCATTATGTGCCTCATACAGAATACCAACAACTTGATAGGACAATTCAGGATGGACAAGATAAGCCATAATAGTATATGCTTGCTATAAATTACTCACACTATTAATTCGCACATTGGTAGATTTGCATACATTCGTTATTAGCATTAAATGTAATGTCCCTCACAGAAAAAATTATTCTCGCTGCTCTTACAAATCCTCTTAAAAATGAGGTTGATTTTAATATCCTTAAACGGCAACTGTCCAGGGGCATACCAGGAAAAAGGGGCTCGCCGTTACCAACCAAAACTGAACTCCTTTCAGCGTACCACAAACTTTTAAAAAATAAAAACATTCAGCCAAATAAAAATTTAGAAAAACTCCTCACACGCCGAGCGGTGCGCACGCTCTCGGGGGTCACTATTGTCACCTCATTGGTAAAACCTTACCCCTGCCCTGGGCAATGTGTGTATTGCCCATTGGATGAACGAATGCCAAAAAGTTACTTATCGGAAGAACCAGCCGCCATGCGAGCGCTTGCCTTAAAATTTGACCCCTACGAACAAATGGCCAGGCGCATTGAGGCCTTGGAGAATAATGGCCACCCCACCGATAAAATTGAACTCATCATCAAAGGTGGCACCTGGAATTCATATCCCCTGCCCTACCAATACTGGTTTGTGCTGGAGTCGTTCAAAGCGTGTAATGAATTCCCCCCTCGAGGGGGGCTCATGGGGGGTGTGAGTCCTCTGCGTGGTTCGCCACTCACCTACCTTTTACGACGCAACGGTCTTACACCCCCACTACCCCCCTCGAGGGGGGAATTGAAGTTGACCGAAAATTCCTCGCTCGCTGATCTTCGGGATGAGCTTAAACAGCAACAACGACTTAATGAACATGCCAAGCACCGAATTATCGGCCTCACGCTGGAGACGCGGCCGGATTGTATTACTCCAAAATCAATGTGGCAAATGCGGGAGATGGGCACGACCAGAATTGAACTGGGAATTCAGCATACGGATAACGACATTTTAAAATTAACGAAACGCGGCCATAGCGCCGAACAGGCGAAAGATGCCGCCGAGCTACTTCGTAATTACGGCTTTAAAACAGACTTTCACCTTATGCCCCAACTCCCGGGCGCAACACCAGAAACTGATTTGGCAATGCTTAAAACTATTTTTACCGACCCAGGATACCGCCCCGACATGATTAAAATTTACCCGTGCTCGGTGGTTAAGGGTTCAGAGTTGTACGATTGGTTCAGAGCCGGAAAATTTAAGACGTACCCCACGGAAGATCTCATTCGAATTCTTAAAGAATTTAAAACCACTGTCCCCCGCTACTGCCGCATCTCCCGCCTCATTCGCGATATTCCCGGGCAATATATTGAAAACGGAAACAAGGTAACAAACTTGCGGCAAGTGATTCAAGCGGAATTAAAAAAAGAAGGCCGCGCCTGTAAATGTTTGCGATGCCGAGAAATTGGGCACGCCGCGAACATGATACACGATACATATAAAACGATACAAAATTTGAAACCGAAATTATTTGTTGACCACTATAAGACACACGGCGGCACGGAATATTTTTTAAGCTTCGAAGATACCAAACGACAGGTAGTGTTTGCGTTTTGCCGACTTCGTATCTGTCATCCAGAGCGAAGCGAAGGATCTAGTTCGCGACAACTAGATTCTTCGGCTCCGCCTCAGAATGACAAACAAAGACCCTTCGCCGCCTACATCCGCGAACTCCACACCTATGGCCAACTCGTGGGCATTGGTAAACATCAAAAGGAATTAACCCAACATACCGGCCTTGGAAAAAAGTTGGTGCACGAGGCAGAACGGATTGTTAAAAAACAGAAGCTACACAAACTGGCTGTTATCTCTGGGGTGGGCGTCCGTGATTATTATCGCCACCTTGGATACCGACTGCAAAAAACGTATATGGTAAAAAATGTGTAATTAAAAAAATCCTCCCAAACTTAGTTGGGAGGATTTTTTATAATCTCTGGTCACAATATAATTATGAACAAGGATTGATGGGGGGACGTCTGAATCGTCCCCCGCGCTACTTCGCCCGCCTGCACCAGCGATGGTGCGGCGGGACGGGATTTGCTCGGCCCTTGCCCCCCCTGCTGTGCCGGGGTTAGTTGCCGGCCGGAGGCGACCATCCCCACCCGGGGTCGGCCGCCTTCTTGCGGGCGCAGTACCCGGTCATCTCGTCGACTGGGTGGCACGGCTCCTCCACGAAGGTGGGGGCGTGCTCGGCCGGCGCGGCCGGGGGCGGGTTCGCCTTCAGCTCCGCAAGCCGGCGCTCGATGCTCCGGTGGAGCAGGGCGAGGTTCATCTCGCGAGGCTCCTCGCCGGGGAAGGCCCCGACGAAGACCGCCAGCTGCGGCGGCGTCTCAACCTCGTCGCTGAGGTCGATTTCGAGGTGGCCCCGAACGGTAATTGGAGCCGCCTCGAGCTCCTCAAGAGCTGTCGGGTCTTGCCCGCCGAGCGATCGAAAGCGGGGGGCGCCGATGCCGCGGGGCTGGAGGGGGCGGAACTCCGCCAGGATGCCGGCGGTGCCGATGCCCCCCGACTTAGCGAGGATCGCGGCGAGGTCCGCGGCCGGCTCGATCACGAGCGGTGCGATGACCGGCGGGGTGAGGCGCGTGCGGCGGTGCCGCTTGGCCACCTTCGGGGCGGGAGTGGGCGACGGCGTGGGCGCCTCGACGGCCTTCCGGGACGCGATGGCGACGGCCGGCTGCGCGGCGGGGGGGGCGCTGTTGTGCTGGCAGGCCGCGGCGTCCTGGTTGCGCCGGTACTGCACGGCGCCGGCCAGGGCGCCGAGGGAGGCGCAGATCACCGTCGCGACGACGGCGACGATGATGGCGACACGGCGCCACATCGCAGCCTGCGCGTCGAGGGAAGGAAAATCAAACTTGATGACGGGGGGGGTGGTCTCGGGCAACATGGGGCCTCCTTCGCGAAACTCTGCTGCTGCAACGTTATCCCATTCGCCGTGATGGCGGTGGGCGTGGCAGCATAGACCTTGATATTTAAGAAAACAGCTATTTACTATTCCCTAAAATATCAAGGTCTCATTGGCTCCACCCTAAGACACTACTTTGAGCAAATCCATTATTGTAAAGAACTTATAGAACCCTAAGGTTCTACGCCCAAATGTGCTGTAAACGCATCTAGACGCAAAACCCTATATTTGGCTAATGTAAGATAAGTAATTTCTATTTGTTACCTTGCTTAGTTATAACAAATGAGTATACCACAAAACCTAGCTTTTGTCAAGGTCTAATTGGTTTGATAGAAGTATAATAATTGCTAATTTTAGCCAAAAAACACTTGTCATTCCGAATCCCCGTCGCAGGGGTGAGGAATCTCTGTCTCAATCAACCAACGACGGACAGGAAAAATAAATTACCACTATTCGTGAATTTGGCTAACAAATAGCTTGGAAACCTTCACTTTATAGAAGACGAAGATTAAGGCTTATTCTTACTGAGTTTGAATTGCGAAATGGTCGATTCGCTGTATTCCCCGCTTGGGCGGGGTAGGGGTGGGTAAGACAATTGCGCCAATTGCCGACGCTTTGGTCTCACCCACCCCCGGCTGCGGCCGTCCCCGCCCAAGCGGGGAATTGAAACGTTTCGTAAATTCAAAATACTTAACTAAAAAATTTCCTGCCAGAGCGCACTACCGCTACATTCTTGGCGCCTGCGGCCCGGACCTCATGGATGGTTTTTTCATCAATGCCCCCAATAGCGAGCCATGGGATACTGCTCTCTAAGGCTACCTGCCGCACCAATTCCAGTCCCACTGGGGGCCGCTCGGCTTTAGTGGGGGTGGCATACACTGGGCCAATACTAATATAATCTGCCCCTGCGGCAACCGATTGCCGTACCTGCGCTAGCGAATGGTTTGATCGACCAATAATTTTATTGCTGCCAACTAGTTGACGAACCGCACTAATATTCCCATCCTCCTGGCCCACATGTACCCCTGCGACCGGATACTTCGCCGCGAGCTCGGGATAATCATTGATGATAAGTAAAACTTTGTCTTCTCGTAATGTATTGATCTCGCTGATTGCTCGACACAACCGTTGAATCTTAGTCTCAATCTCAATTTTATTACTCGTTTTATCCCGCAATTGCACCAGGCGCGCGCCATGAGTAACCAACCATATAATTTCCTCAACCGTTTCCGCCAATGGATACACAATACCCCTCGCACAATAGCGATGCAAATAATAGTGTGGTGTTTGCCGGGCCAGTGCCGCTTCTGCTTCATACACGCGATAGCGCATAGTGGAACATTCTCGAATTATCTCCGGTCGATATATTTTTAAAACTTCCTCAAGGACGCGGAGTGATTCGGTAACCCGCCGGCTATTAGCGCGGATAATATCGTAGAGTGAGGAACGACGATGATTATTCTCACCGATGACTGTTTCGCCAACATCGTTCCCCTCTTGAGCACTAAGAAAATGTAAGCCAATTCGCTCCTCTATTCCCACTAACCGGTGACGTAACTGTTTGATAATTTCAAAAATTTTATGGTCACACAATACAAACCGCGCACTTTCATCAAGCACTCTAAATCCCTCCCGCGCGCGGGCAAAATTGGCGTCAATGAGAGCAAAATCTTTATTCATGCGTCAGACAGTCAATTGCTAAAAATACGCTAGGATGGTAACATATAGAGCAGTCGCTGGCAATGAATCATTGATGACCATTTGAAAAACCTATGATTTACGAATCGCTCGAGTTTAAGTAACGGGACTGCCCCCATTGTCATTCCGAATCCCCGTCGCAGGGGTGAGGAATCTCTGGCTCACCGAATAACGGACAGAGATCCCTCGTCGGCCGCGAGGCCTCGCTCGGGATGACATTTTTGTTTCATATTCTATTTTTATTTTTTTCTTCCTATGAAACTTCAACAACAAGATCCTGACATTTATAATCTCATCCAAAAAGAAATTGAGCGCCAAAGTGAGGGTTTGGAAATGATTCCGAGTGAAAACCATACCTCACCGGCAGTGCTGGAAGCTTTAGGCTCGCGCCTTACAGACAAATATTCCGAAGGCTACCCGGGCATGCGCTATTATGGCGGCTGTGAAAATGTTGATGCGGTAGAAAATTTGGCGCGTGATAGAGCAAAAGAATTGTTTGGTGCTACCCATGCCAACGTGCAACCGCACTCTGGCTGCCCCGCGAATTTTGCGGTTTACTATGCATTGCTTGATCCGGGTGATACGGTTCTGGGGCTTAGCCTTCCCCATGGGGGCCACATGACGCACGGACTTAAACTCAACTTCTCGGGAACGATTTATAAAAGTGTTCAATATGGCTGCCGACCGGATGGGTATATTGACCTTGATGAAATGCGTCGCCTGGCGCATGAGCATAAACCAAAAATGATTATCGGTGGTGGGAGCGCTTATCCGCGCATCTACGAGTGGGCCAAGTACAAGGAAATTGCCGATGAAGTTGGAGCATTCCTCCTCGCCGACATGAGCCATGTGGCTGGTCTCATTGCGGGTGGCGTGTACCCTAACCCGGTTGGTATTGCGGATGTAGTTACCACCACTACGCACAAAACGCTACGTGGACCGCGTGGTGCTATCATCCTCGCGAATGGCAAGCCGTCTAACCCACTTAAAAAAGTGGAGCGTACTAAAGAAAATATTCCCACGCTTATTGACCGAGCAATTATTCCTGGCATCCAGGGTGGGCCGCATAACCACCAAACCGCCGCCATTGCCGTGGCGCTTAAAGAAGCTTTGCAACCAGCATTTAAAGCCTACGCCCGGCAGGTGTTAACCAATGCCACGGTATTAGCTAATGAACTGATAGCTAAAGGATTTGAATTAGTAACTGGTGGCACCGAGTCGCATTTGCTCCTCATCAACTTAATGAGCAAAGGTGTCACTGGTAAACAGGGCGAGGCAGCCCTCGGCAGTGCCGGCATCACCGTCAATAAGAACACCATTCCCCATGACCCACGCACGCCGTTTGACCCATCTGGCATTCGCCTGGGCACACCAGCTTTGACAACGAGAGGTATGAAAGAAACTGAAATGAAAAAAATCGCCACGTGGATTGACGAGGCGATTCAAAATTGGCAAGATGCAGAAAAGTTGAAAAAAATTCGCGACGAAGTAAGGGAATTTACAAAGAATTTTCCGCTACCTAACTAGGATTTCACGAAATCCCGTTTACTTTATCTCTCTCACCTCCACTAAATTCACATTCCCCGCCTGGCCCACAGGTTCCCCCGCGACGATAATCATTTTATCCCCCGTCTTGGCGAATTTGTGCTGTTTGATGTAATTGACGGCGCGTTCTACCAACTCTTCAAGTGATTGGCATGGCAACATAATGAACGGATGAATCCCCCAGGAAAGATTTAACTGCCGCCATACTATTATTGCGCTCGTAGCGACCATAATGGGGCGATGCGGTCGCACTTGGCTAATGAGGCGTCCGGTTTCGCCGGTTAAGGATGCCGCTAGAATCAGCTTGGCTTTTACTTCTTCGGCTAACATCCGGGAAAGTTCAGTAATCGCAACCTCGGTAGACACTCCTTGTGGGTGGACACTTGGTAAAGGTTTATCGCCATAGTGCGATTTCTCCGTTGCCACCACAATTTCGTTCATGGTTTCAACGACCAGCGTTGGGTGGTTACCGGCCGCGGTTTCGTTGGTAAGAAGTAGTGCATCGGTGTGATCAATTACCGCGTTCGCCACGTCGCTGACTTCCGCGCGGGTGGGGCGACGGTTGGTTTGCATGGAATCCAAAAGTTGTGTAGCCACAATTACCGGCCTAGCATGAAGGTTGGCGGCATCAATAATTTTTTTCTGCATCATGGGCAATTCTTCTTTGGGCATCTCGAGCCCCAAATCTCCCCGCGCTACCATAATCCCATCCACCACTTCTAAAATTTCTTTGAGGTTTTCCACCGCCTCGTGCCGCTCAATTTTAGCAATAATAAAAATTGGTTGATCGAGCTTGATCTGCTCCTCTTCGGCAATCTGTTTGATTAAAAATTTAATATCGAGGATATCGCTCGCGGTACTCACAAACGACATTCCCACCATATCCACGCCCATTTTTACCCCGAACCGCAAGTCTTCCCGATCTTTATCACTTAAGGCCGGAATATGAAGGGAGCTATCGGGAGCGTTAATGCCTTTGTGGGATTTTACCACGCCGCCTTCAATTACCTCGGTCTCGATTTGAGTGCCATTGACCGTGGTAATTTTAAGTTCAATCCGGCCATCATCAATTAAAATCCGCTCGCCGGGTTTTAAATCTTTATGCAATTCCGGATGATCCACGGGGAGCTCCGCTCCATCATAGGTTTGCTTCCCAGTATCGAGCGTCACAGTGGCACCGGTTTTAATCTCAACACCCGCATCTGGCATCGTTCCAATTCTAATACGCGGACCTTGGAGATCTTGGAGAATAGGAATTGGCTTCCCGGTTTTGGTCTCAACGGCTCGGATAGTTTTAATTAATTCGGTATGTGTATCATAGGTGCCATGCGCAAAATTCAACCGGGCAAAATTCAGTCCTGCTTTCACCATTTCCTCAAGGGTGGCAGCATCCTGACAAGCGGGGCCAATGGTGGCGCCAATTTTGGTGTGTTTAAACATATGGATTGGGGGCTTACATGTTTACTTGTCATTCCGAACCCATTCGACTCGCTCCGCTCGCTCAGGGTAAACTCCGTTTGTCATTCTGAGCGAAGGCTTCGCAGCCGGAGTCGAAGAATCCCTTGACCCTTATGCGTTTATTTCAAGATTGTCTTCAACTGATCTCGCTGCACTCCATCCAGTGGTAAAATATTAAGGATATTCTCGAGTGCCCCGGGAGAAATTTTTCCGGATTGAGCAGCTTTAAACATTCCACCATAGGTAGCCTGAAACTGGCGTAATAATTTTGGTAAATAAATAACACCGGCGATGAGCGGAATGATAATAATGAGAACTCGGAACCATTCGGCAATTGCACTCCACAGTAATTTGTTATTTAATTTACGATTTTGTTCGTAAATGATCTGTGACCATTTTAAATTTTTTTCCAACAGATCGCGTAATGCAGCTGGGCTGGTATCCACTTTATTCGGAGAGGGTTTGGGCTGCTCGGGAACATTCATTTTTTTTTCTTCTAAGGCAACACTGGAGAGTGAATTTTCGGCTGGAGGGTTAACAGGGTGCTTGAACATAAAATTTATAACGGATCCGTTATAAATTATACTAGGACTTAAGCTTTTGGCCTCATTTGTCATCCCGACGTCACAGGAGGGATCTCTGTCTCACTTGTTATTTGGCGAATATTGATTGGGACAGAGATTCCTCGTCGGCGTGAGCCTCCTCGGAATGACAACAGACGCCAACGCGAAAGTCCTATTATAATTATTTTTTGGCTAACTTTTTCAATTCTTTCTCAAAGGTCTTTACATCTTTAAAATCACGATATACACTGGCAAATCGAATATAGGCAACTTTATCAAACGTTTGCAGATGTTTTATTACTAATTCACCAATTTCATTACTGGCAATTTCTCGCTTCTTTTTCTTCTGAATATCACGTTCAATAGCGTGAATTAAACGATGGAATTTATCCTGCGTAAAAGGCCGTTTGGTAAGAGATCGTCGAATACCATTCTCTATTTTATCGCGCATATAACTCTCACGTCCACCATTTTCTTTTACTACAATTATATCAAGGAGTTCTATTTCCTCTACCGTAGAAAAACGATAGTGGCATTTATCGCACTCCCGGCGACGGCGTACCGACCATTCATCTTCGGCGGAGCGCGTATCCACCACACTCACATCACTAAAATTGCACACCGGACAACGCATACTGTAAGTTCACTAATTTCTAATAACGATAATGCCCTTTGATTTTAGCAACTCTCATCCTCCCATTTTCTTTCGAATAAAGGCGGGGATTTCTAAATCCTCATCAGTTGCTGGGGGGGCTGACTTCGTGGTTCTAAAATCATCGTGAAAGGGTGTGGTACTACTGGCAGCTGGCATAGAGGAGCGTTGAGTTAAATGTTTGAATCTTTTTTCTTCTTCTTCCTCTTCTCGTTGGGTTTTACGTAAAAAATTGCTGGGTTGATATTTGCCACCAGAAAAGAACGTCGACGTGGGCGCTTCTTCCTCAACCATGAGGCTCGGACGACGACTGTCAAAACCGGTTGCCACCACCGTAATTCGCATACTGCCCGTCATAGTCTCATCAATAATGGCTCCAAAAATTACTTTAGCATCTTTGGCAGCGGAACTGGTAATAATTTTAGCCGCCTCATCCACTTCATGCATGGTTAAATCTGGTCCACCCGTAATGGTAAAAAGAATACCCTGAGCGCCATCAATGGAAATTTCCAGAAGCGGACTGGAAATTGCCATGCTCGCGGCCTGTTGGGCTCGGTTTTCCCCAGTGCCAGTGCCAATACCCATAAGTGCTGAACCAGTATCACGCATAATTGTCCGGACGTCGGCAAAATCCACATTAATAAGACCAGGAATCGTGATAAGTTCAGAAATGCCTTGCACACCTTGACGAAGAATATCGTCAACAACCTGAAAAGCATCAAGGAGCGTTGTTTTTTTATCAATGACCTGCAAAATACGATCATTGGGAATAGTTATAATGGTATCAACATTCTTAGCTAGCTGCTCCCATCCTTTCTCGGCAAGAGCGGCCCGTTGGGCACCTTCAAAGGCAAAGGGTTTAGTAACAACCGCCACTGTCAATGCCCCTAATTCTTTAGCAACTTGAGCAACAATGGGAGCGGCACCCGTTCCTGTTCCGCCACCCAGACCACAGGTTACAAAAACCATGTCCGCATCTTTTAAAATATCGCGGATTTCATTTTGTGATTCTTCGGCAGCTTTACGACCAATCTCAGGGTCCATTCCCGCACCCAAACCGCGAGTGACTGATTTTCCAATATGTAATTTGTGGGGGGCACTATTGTGGTGCAGCGCTTGTACATCAGTATTCATGGCGACAAAATCTACTCCGCGAATTTTGGCTGCCATCATGCGAGTAATACCAGACCCCCCTGAGCCACCCACCCCAACGACTTTAATTTTTGCAAAGGCTTCGATGTCAGGTTTAACTTGAGGCATACACAATGATTTTAAAAATAACGAAAAGGCTAATTTCTAGAGTAACACAGTCTCAATTATCTGTACAGTTTTAATGAACACTTTTAGTGTTCGTTGGCCTTGAAAAAATAAACGCAGAGTTTCTACTATCTTATGTAGAACATACTCTGCGTTTTCGCCATGGTCACAAAAAATCCACTAAGGGAGTAAGGCCTTAATCCATCGTTTAAGTTGATTGGAAGCAGCATTGACCTTTTGGAAATGGCCAGGCGAATGTCCGCTTCCCTCCCCCAACATATGACTGCCCCATTGTACCAACCCAACGGCTGTGGAGAAAGCTAGATCGTTGACTTTGTCAGTAACACTCGTAAGATGCAATGGGTACCCAAGCAGAGCTGGCAGCCTGAGTTTCTGCTTAACTATTTCTACCATTCCTGGCAATTTAGCCCCACCGCCGGTTAACACTACTCCGGCTGGTAATAATCCTGACCGTTTAATTCGAATAAGTTCTTGATCAATTTTATGAAGAATTTCCTCAACCCGAGCGTTAATAATCTCGCTAACGTATTGTTTTTTTATCAATTCATGTTCCGGCGATCCCAGCTCTAATAAATCAATTTCTTCTCGCTTGGAAATTTCTGCAGCGCGACAATCACCATGATTGATTTTTACCGCTTCCGCTAAATCAATGGACGTTCTAAGACCAATCGCAATATCATTAGTGATATGTTCTGACCCAATGGGTAAAATTGTTGTTGCCAATAAATCACCCTCTTCAAACACAGCAATACTGGTGGTTGCTACGCCCATATTTACCACCATAACACCCAGCTCTTTTTGCCGATCAGTAACCACGGCTTCAGCGGTAGCCAAAACTGACAATACTAAATCTTCAATTGAAAGGCCGGTACGATACACGGCTTTGGTTAAATTCTTAATTTGGGAGGACGAACCAAGGATTATATTGGCATCCACTTCTAACCGAATTCCCGTCATGCCAATGGGATCTTTAATATTAGCTTGTCCATCAATGGCAAAACTACGGGGCAACACGTGAAGCACTTCATAATTGAGTGGGGTGGCAATCGCGCGTGAGGCTTCAATTGCCCGTTCAACATCCTCTTCGGAAATTTCATTATCGGCTTTAGAAACTGCTACCACCCCCTTACTGGTTTGCGACATTATATGCAGACCAGAAATTCCTACCCAGGCGCTCTGAACAGGGACCCCTACCATGCGTTCAGCATTCTCTAAGCACGCCGAAATAGAAGATACTACATCCTCAATACTCGTTATTACTCCTTTGTGTATTCCGCTTGATGGTGCCTCGGCGGCTCCTAGAATTTGGAGCAGCACTTCTCGTTCATCATCTCGAGCAATAAACTGGCCCACCGCCATTCTGATAGCCGAGGAACCAATATCAAGCCCGGCAATTAATTGATCGTGACGCTTGCGCATACTCATACATAAATTCTCACCCTCACTCATTATACACTATTTTACTAAATCAATAAAGTACGGTACAAAAATAAGGAGACCCACTACCACTGCCGCGAGCGATGTCAAGAGGACCGCTCCCGCCATAATATCTTTAATTCTTTCAACATATTGATGAAGGCGTGGTTTAAGAAGATCGGTAAAATATTCTAAAGCAGTATTTAAGAGTTCCATAGTTAAAACCATGGTGATAAGCAATACAATAACAATTCGCTCCGTTGTGCGCAAGGGAAATAATATCACCGCGCCCAAGGCCACCATGGCCACCAGTACTTGAATACGAAAATTCTGCTCAGTTCGAAATACAAACCGAAATCCTCGGATGGCATCACGGAAACTTTGAATAAGACGAAAATATTTCATATATGAATTCGGTAACGGACTCCTGCCCGGTCGACTAATCGTTCTTGTACAGAAAACATCCGTCGTGCTTCTTGTGCAGTTTGATGGTCGTATCCAATTAAGTGCAGCAATCCGTGCACTAAGGTGCGTAAAAATTCTTCGGTTGGCGTGACCCCAAAACGCTTCGCCTGCCGCTGAATATATTTTGGACAAAGATAGAGCTGCCCAAGATGGTTTCCCTGCCACTGTGTATCCTCCCGCCACGAAAACGATAAGACGTCGGTGACTCGATTTTGACCCCGGAAACGATGATTGAGTTTTTGCATGTAACGCTCTCCAATTAGCTGTATCTCAACGGCACCACGCACGCGCGGCTCATGACGAGCAATAAATTCTACCGCCTTCCGAATGGAAGAAGAATGGAGCTTCGTCCGCACCGTTTGATTCACCATGACCTCAATCATAAGGGCGCTGTTGATGAACTAACTACTGATGAAGTAGCACTTTCTTTATTGGAAGATGTTGCCGTTACCACCTGGGCACCTTCAGTCGTGGTTGGAGCGCTCTCGATATCGACTCGCCGTGGTATAAGGTTTGTACTTTCGGGAAGACGAAAACTTCTTGCCATCATTTTTACAGTAAGTCGATAATTTACTACGGGACTGGTAGTTGTATTATACAATATAATATACAAATGTTTTTCATCTTCAAAATAGTATACGAGGTAATCGGCTCGCCGCATTCCGGGCACTTTAAAAACACTCTGGAAATTCACTAAATCACTCTGTCGCTCTGTGGGTGCCTCCACCGCGAGCCAATCGGCCAAGGTAAATGACGGGCCTTTATCGACAACCCGGACTTCAACATACTCCCCAGTAATAGCACTAAATAATACGGTACGATAATCAGGATCAACGTTTCCTACTGCCCATGACGCTGGATAATATATGTGGTAACCATATAATGGATTTTCCCAATCTTTAACTCGACCGGATTCAATTAATTTTTCTGGTTCTTTACCGCCTGGATTGTACAAATTATACACTTCATGGCCATCCGGATACCGATCGGCGTCAGTATCGGGTACACTCTGATCAGTCCCAAAGAGTTCTTCTTCAGCTTCAGTAAGACCATCATGATCTGAATCCTCACTATCACCAAGTAATACCGAAGGAAATTCAATTTTTTCCTGGGTAGAAGTAGCGGCCAGAGGCGGTGGCGTTTCCTCGGGGGTTGTTGAGGGAATAACCGGAACGGTATTTTCTGAAGCAGGTGACGGCGGGGTTTGCTCAGCTAATTGTACCGTAACTGGTGGCTGCAGCCGCGTGGCTTGTCGCCAATAATACCAACTAGCACCAACCACAAAGATAATGAGTAACCCTGCTATTCCCCACCATAATCGTCGCCTGTTCCCAAGCCACGCTTTAATTCCTGATGGTGCTTGTGGTGGTGATGCCGAAGGAGAGCGCGCTGGAACAGCGGAAGGAGGGGGATGAATGAGTACTTCCTGTTCGACGGTTTTGAACTTAACAACCGGATTAGCGCCAGCATAAAACTCCCGTGGCATCGTTTGAATAGCCATGGTTGGTTGATGAGCTGTTGGTGCAATCTTTTTTTTTCCCCACATACGCTTTACTTAATCGTCAATGATGATTGATTTCTATTTTAACGATGAAGAGGCTGCAGCTGAACTTTTTGCTGAACTAGTGACAACAGTGCTGGAAGGACTGCCTGATGGCATGCGCCCTGATCCTAACGGATTATAACCATTCTTCACCTCTGTACCATCAGGATAGCCATCATGGTCAGTGTCGGGATTCAATGGATCAGTATGCCATATTTTTATTTCATCGCCATCGCTGAGCCCATCCCCATCACTATCTGGATTAAGAGGATTGGTATGATATTGAGCTACTTCCTCACCATCAGTTAAACCATCGCGATCCGTATCAGGATTATTTGGATTAGTGCCTAACTCTTGCTCGTGGGAATCAGCAATTCCATCTTTATCAGCATCCACTTGTTCTCCAAAAAGGATCTTGTCACTCTTCGTTTTAAGAGCAACATCAGCCGCACTACTTGCAGTTAATGGCGCGGGTGGTGGTTGGGGTGCGGCTGCCTCAGGGGCTGGAGCTGCGGGTGCAGGGGGTGATGGTTCTGGTTCCGTTACAGTTGGAGGCGCTGTTAGTGGGGAAGACGAATTATTGCGCTGTCCAAAAAACCAAACTCCCGCAAAACCGATAACACTTATTACTAAAATTACCCCCACAACAATAAAAATTTTCCCAATTACCGGTTTTTTCATCATTACTCCGGTTAATTCTTCAAGTGGTGGACTCATGCTTTCAGGAATCGCTGGAGCCATAGCGCTGACGGATGGCATTTTTTTCTTAAGGAGCCCGGCCTGCATAGCACTAGTTGGTTCGACTGGAGTTGAACCGGCCGCTGGTTCTTGTTCGACCCCAGCCAGCATATCTTCCGGTTCGGTAGGAAGATTGGTTGGTGGTAGAGCTTGGTTGGAAGGTTGGTTTTCAAACATATGAGAATAAAGTTTACCTTGAATTACGGAACCCAATTGTCATTCCGACGACGAAGGAGGAATCTCTGGCTCACTTGGCCAATTGTCGAACCGGACAGAGATCCCTCGTCGGCTGCGAAGCCTCGCTCGGGATGACAAAAGGTATGTTCAAAAATTCAAAGAGATTAAAAATTATTTTTTAAATTTATTCAACTGCGCTTGATTAATTTTCCCATCAGGCAAAATAATACCACGCTGTACACTCCACCCATCCAGATGGCCAATGCCATAGGTATCCGTTTTAAGCGGATCAGTCTTAAAAATAGTTACTTCGTCTTTATCAAGCAAACCATCCTGATCAGTATCAGAAGAGGCTGGACTGGTACCGTACTTTTTTTCTTCTTCATCACTCAACCCATCTAAATCTTGATCGATTTTAAGGGCGGTCTGAAAAGTTTGAGCGATTCGGTTTGCTTGTTGTGTTTGAGGGTCTGCCGTCGGAGCAGCGGTTGTTGTGAGAACAGCCGGTGACTGGCCGTGCCGTCGCTGAACAATTATGGCAATGATGATGCCCACTATCACTACTCCAACAACTATTACCAAAGTTCTTTTATTCATATTGATTAGTGACTAAAACTTTCTGGTGCAGTAATAATCTTATTAACCGGAACGATTCGTCTAACTAATGATATGTCCTTTCCAGGCTCACAAAATATGCTATTTCCTTGTTGAATACACTGGCCAGGATCCTGACCAAACACCAGGTTGAACACTTGCCAATAATTAGCGGCTGGATTCTGGGTCGAAAAATCAGCAGCATCTAAAGTAAACGTCTTGTACGGTCGAGCGAATAGATTAAAAGGCACCACACCATCATTGTCAGGTAGATAAATATCGACCTTCAATTTTACCAAACTTTTAAACTTTTTGAGGGGAAAATTGGAGCCCGGGCTACGAACGTAAAAGGAATAAAAATCAAGCGGCATCTGTTTTGTATTAACCGTAAAGGCTGCTTCGTTAATGCCTCCCGCGGTCTGACCAAAACCATGATACCAAATATCACTAAATTTTTTGGACGGCGGCTGGGTATAGTAATTTGTACCTTGTGTCGGCATGAGACTAGGACCTTCGTAGGTAAAAGAATTTTGTTGGGCGTCGAAACCTACAAAACCACCAATAAAATCGGCTCCGCCGACTCCGAGCCAACTAACGACTACGCGCACGTTATCCGGCGTGGCGCTTTGTGGGAGCGGGTTGGTTTTTGAATCTTTTAAACCATCCGCGCTCATCACCGGCGAAAGAATTAAATCATACTGCCAAGGCTGCGGTTTAGAGACAATTGGGAAATCAAATATATGACTGGGGTTTGGATCATATTGTAATAGAGCTTGATACCGTGGCGTACCAATAGAACATAAACTGTTGCTATTGAAGGTAGAGGGAGTTTTATAATCTAAATTAATAAAGGAAGAGACATTAGTTACTGCGTGGTTCTCCACATGAAATAACCCCATAGCAATATTGGGGGATATGATATCCAAATAAGCTTTTTCTAAGGCCATATAAAGCGGATCGTTCGATTGTGGCTCTAACACATTGAGAATATTACCATTAATACTAACGCCGTTCGGATCAATACCGCACACCACGCAACTGTTCGTTCCGGTTTCTTTAACAATTATTTTTGAACAATTATTAACACAGGTTTTGGTTCCCTTAGCAAAGGTTTGGCTATACGACTGATTAAGCTTATTAACATAAAATGGCTGAGGCTCTTCTACACAAGCACGCACTTTATAACCACGGTTCGTTAGATTTTGTTCAGTACTCGTAGTATCTTTATCCCGGGCATAAAGAACCGTTGGGCTTACGCTATTATCCGTGTCACACACTTCGGAACCATTGATCGTACCATCCCCACAATATTCCGTGGGCTGCACATCGATAACATGTTTGCAATCAACTGAACAGTAGGAACAAGATTTGCCATAGGATGGTGCGCAAGCAATACCATTATTGGCCTTTCCCCGATCACACACCTCGGTATTCTGATCCACCACACCATCACCACACGTGCCTGGAGTTGCAACCGACAATTCCTTAAGATCATTGACTTGACATACCCAATTATGAGCAAAATGATCTTTGATTTCCCCGGCCACCAAGGCACGGTTATATATCTTCACTTCATCAATAGCGCTACCATCGTCAAGCTGGCCACCAATGAAAATAGGGAAATTCCCATTAGCTATTGGCCTGCTCCCCCCTAGCGGATATACCCTAGTAACATTGGTTAATAGTTCGCCATCGGCAAAAAATTTAATTTGCTTTTGATCGTCAATCGTAACAGCTAAGTGGTGCCATTCACCAGGTTCAAACGGCGTTACTAAATCCGCCGTCACCCCACCGAATACTCCCGAGTCTAAGCGCACGGCGGTAATTTGGCCATTTGATACATTATGATAATACTCCAACTGAAAATCAATATCATCAAGTTGATTAGCTCCATCATATCGTGCTTTTTGTTTCTTAATGAAACTATGAATTCCCGACTGATAACCAGCCTTAGCAGTTTTGACCCACGCTTCAATTGTCACAGTTTTAAAATCAAGGGAGGGCGAATGATCAATCTTAATAAAGCTGCTAGAATCGAATTGAGCAGCTCCTCGGGTTTTACCTTGAGCAATAAAGATAGGACAATCGTTATTCGTGCAACCGCCCACATTATTTTTACCGGAAGAATCAATAAAAATCTTACTGTTTTCATCTAATTTCCACCATCCCACCAGAGTAGCCGCATCAGTAGCTGAGCATAAATTACATAACCGCTGACCGTTATGTCCATCGATAGTACATGATTGATTCCCATCACAGTCTTCACCAAATTCATCTTGCACTACCCCATCACCACAATACGGGCCGTAGGACTGGCAATCAAAATTGCACGAATCAGTTTTTTTGTTGTAGCCATACAATAACCCATTTTTGACCTTGGCTGGATCTGAAGCACATTTACTCCAATTAACTTCCACTGGTACTTTAACAGCGTCTTGTCCTAACCCAAACATTTGTGCGGTCGGGGCATCAAAAGCCAAGTCGCAATTACTGCCTTTACACGAACTAAGATCTAATGTTGCCAAACCAAATTGAAAATTAAAATCAAGCACCTGGCATTTATAATCTGGCGGAGGATTGTTGACGATTTGACAGATTACCACCGCCAAATTCGTTTTTCCTTGATTAATTTGTGGATTATTGAGTGTAAACTCCTCATTACACTGAGCTGCCTTTTGGCATGGTTGTTTATCATTTATTCCACCGAAACAAATCTTATTGCCTACGTCACACAACTCATTTTGAGGGTTTACTTTGTTATCACCACAGTATCCTGGCGAACCGTTACCTTGGGGGGCAACCAGTCCGGTACACTGGGCATTGCAATGATTATAGGTATCATTCAGCCTGCCATCATCACACACCTCACCTGGTTCAATTTTACCATTCCCACATTTAGCCAAATTTTTACAAGCAATTGACTGAGGTGCTTTCCATAAACAGGTAGCATCACATTCCTTAATTGTATAGGAACCGTTGGGATTATTTTGACAAGTACTTTTATCGTACAGCTTATACCCAGGTGGATCACACTGTTCTCCCCGCCCCCAGTTAATTTGCCCATCACCACAGGTGCCTTGATTAAGGGTAGAAATTTCTTGATCTCCCGCGCAAATGTTGGCTGGAAAGGTGGTACCACTTAAACCAAATCGTGTTGTAGTAGAAAAACCAAAACCATTAATAAACCCGGTAAAACTATCTTTGCTAAGCGGTACTGCATCTTCAAAGTGTGATTTGAAGGTATAACCAGTAGTGGTAGAAAAAATGTACCGATAAGCGTAGGAAGAGGAGGCACAGGCAAAGCTAAACCGACGGTCGGCGGTGCTCCAGCCAGTTGCTGGATCATGTAGTACACACGTTGTAGTAGCATTGTTTAGTTGTGGGCAATCACTATCTTGAACACAAAATTTTCCAAAAAATTGAGTACTGGTACCACAAGTTCCAGCCATTCCTAACTGGTTAACTGGGTCGGTGGGTAAGCCGGTTCCCAGAGCATTACCAAGCACTGACCACGATGACCAAACGCTGAAGGTTTGACCGGTGAGATACGTTCCTTCTTTGAGATTCGGATAAATCTTCTGATTCTTTACATAACTTTCTAAAGCTCGGTCCACAGTTTGCAGATCATGTAACCGCTGATTGTTGCGAAGCAATTTATCCACCTGCGCTGAACACGTTTGCCCGGCTGGGCAATCGATATCAGTACGACAAGTTTGTTCGAATAGTGGTTTATCTATCGAAGGGCCACAGTATCCAAAGTTAGTAAGATTGGTATTAAATTTAAGATTTTTTAAAAGCTGTTCAAATACTTGCCGGGTGTCTGCTTGAGCGTCACTATTAATGCTAAAAAGATAAATGTTGCTAAAGAGGCTCTCGGTAGTGGTAGAGTAATTTAAAGCATCAATGTACACATTATTTCCATCACTCACCGCATTATAGCCAGCTAGTTGTAGCGAACTTACCTGCCCAGCGAACCCTTGTCCACCAGCTACTTTCTCCTTTTTATACCATTGCTCGGCCGAAAGATGCTTGGGATTAGCAAAAACTTGAATTCCCATAACATCGGTATTATTTTTGTTGGTGAACAGCCAGCGTTTTAATGGTTGAAATTTCTGGCAATGCAGAACGGTCTTAATACCATCAGAAAAACAATCTGGACTTAATTTGTTTTTGCCTGCCCAATCCTGAAATTCTTGGCGTGCTAAACAATCAATAGCAAAGTTACACCCCATTGATTGATTATTTTTATCGGCAAAATACCTTATTGTTGGAGGAGCAGCCGCTGTCCCACCACATACGCCACCGTCCTTATCACCAATAAATAAATTATAATCGGTAGTATACGTGGTAGTGGAGTATGCTTGGCCACAATTTCCATCATTGCTACAACTTTTGCCTGTCACCTCGCACGTACCCTTGGTGGAATATTCTAATTCTTGTGGGGTTACTTGAACTACCGATCGGAAATATGGTAAATCGTCAAAGGTACCTACACTGCCGTTGTCCGCACAATAATAAGTACTAAAATGGAAATAGCCATTCTTTGGTTCCGTCACTACCTTAGAGGGCAAAATAGGTATATTGCTAAAAGTATCGGAAACAGTATCATAGCCATCATTATTTACTTCGCTGTCTTCATACGGCAAAATTGTAAACGGCCCCTGGCCTTTATAGTACAGATCTTTAGGCGGCCACGGATTTTCACACAGCAGCACTGTTATATGAGAGCGCCCTGTGGCCACTACTCCTTGTGTTGGTGTGTAAATATTATTAGTAATCCGGGCGGCGGCCCACACATCAATTTCACCATTACGATTTTTAGCAGTCGTAGTAGCTAAGCTCGACGTGGTAACAGCGACCTGGACAAATGGGTTGTCTGGTGGACCCCAGAGATAATCCCAAGCGTAAAAGCCTGGAATAGATTGGATAAAAGCACCGTTGGCTGTTGTGGCTTTAGCCTCAAGAGTAGTGCTTGCGCCCACCCGGGAGAACAATACTTCTGGTGGAACTATATTGGCCCCCTTTACTTCACAAATTGCGCTATCTGTCTCGAAACGCCAATTAATATTTTTAATATTAGGAATGGTGCTGGTTCCGATACGGACCCCGTTGGTATCACGAATGCCTTCTTTAAGAATAACGGCATACGACGTAGCATACGCTAAGGGCCGAGTGAGTCGAACAAAAACGCTGGAGGTGGTGGTAGTTCGTGGTACTACCTGGGCGGTGCCAACATCACCGACAACGCACCAACGCGAAGGAGCTGGATTAGCGGCACCGGCCGTGCTACTCCATACATTCTTCAAAAATGCAATTGCATAATATAGCCAACGTTTGTACCATGGAAATGTTCCTACATCACCGCCGGCTTGAGTAATTAAATTAGTTACATCCTCAAGACACGTGTTGCTATTTAAGGGGTTAAAATCAGCCACATCAATTATCTCGAGTGCTCCGCCACTATACGCAGTAACATAAACATAATCAGATGCAATCATCACCCCATAGGGCTGAGACTTCTTGGTAGGAACCGCCATGACATGACGAGGAAGAGTGGAGCTGGAAATATCAACAATTTCTAAGCCAACACTACCACTCTTATTTTGTTCATCATTAGATATAATAAAGGCATATTTCCCAAGGACGCGAACGGCAGTAGGGTTACTTAAGTAACTTCCATCAGTGCCGTTAGCCAAGGAACCAACAATCACTGGTTTATTTTTATCTTGAACATTTATAATCCATAATTTATTAGAACTATAGGATGCTACATAAGCAATATCCCCTACTACTATCGGGGTACCATATATAACCCCTAAGCCACCGAGTGAACCAAGGGTGAGGGGTTTCCCGGGATCGTGCACATCAATAATTTGTAAATACCCACCATAACCAACGACGTAGGCATACCCGTTAGCTACGGTTATGGCAAGCGCTCCGGGCAAATTAATTGCTTGCCCGTTAACCTTATCTTGGTTGCTGAAAGAAATAACTGGTACCGGTTTATTTTTATCAGAAGCATCAATAACTTGTAATGTTCCATCCAGTCCTCCATTCAAAAATGAAGTAACATAAGCTTGGTTACCATCAACAGCAATTCCATGATAGCTCCCTTTTAAATGAGCGGTTTGCTGGTTAATGACATCGCCGTCCTTTAAAGCACCTAGAAGTTTAGGTTTGGTCTGATCAGCAATATTACTATCAATAATTTGAAAGGTATTATCTGCTCCAACATACAAATAACTCTGACTAGCGACCGCGACTGCGGTGGGGCTCATGAACGTTTGCCCTTGGAGGGCAGTAACATGAGCTGGAGATGCTGGATTTGAAATGTCAACCACTTCGAGGGCATTACTTAATTCTGCTGTCACATAGGCATATTTACCAATCACTCCAACTGCAGTGGCGCCACTTAATTTTACTTGAGCATCTTTTTGACTATCAATAAATCCTTTATACACCGGGGTTGGCGAAGAGCTTGAGGTTCCTAAAAGCCCGCGGGCAATAAGCAGGTTGCCTTTGAGCGTCACTTCATCAATTCGTTTATTAAACACCGCCTCAATATAGGTATTCGGACACACCTTCGTGCTCTTATCAACCGGAAATACGGTCTGCAATTTTGGTTTAAGATAACAACACGAATCACCCCCGACACCATAATCCGACGACTTGTAATATGCCTGACACTGGGCATCAGTGGTATAACCACAGGGAATAGAGAATTTTCCACTGCCACTTACTGTTCCTCCCCCCTTGGTTTGTTGATTAGTACTGGCAGTAATATTGGTTTGTTGTGCTGGTGGTTTACTATTAGGTTGGAGTTTACCTTGGCCAACACCAATTACTAAGCTCCAAGGATCAAGAAGGCCAACATGATCCTGTGTTACATTCTTCTCGCATTCTGGATCTTCCCCAACTCCTACTATAGTATCACCGCACACGGAAGGAGTTGCATACAAAAGCGACGAACCAAGGTATTGACCGTTGGCATCACACCCTTCATCCTTTGGGGTACACTGTTTCTTATCACTACTATTATATAAACAAACATCATTACACCACTTTTCGTGTTGTCCATTCCCTTTATCGCAATCTTTGTCCTCATCTGGGCTCACGATACCATCTCCACATTGACTATAGGCAAGGCTACAAATTTTATTAAAATCAACTTTGCTAAAACCACCATAATCACCAGCTTGTCCGTTCTTATCGCCATGGTCATAACACCACTTTGTAGATAAACGGGTACCAAAATGTACACATTTATCGGAACAACCAAGAGACGACGTCGGGGTGGTGACATCGGGGGAAATGCCCAGATCACAATCTTCGCCACTACCTATAAAACCATTTCCACAGATCGACGTATTTACGTCTTTAGATTGTGGCGCAAAGGTAGAACCAAGATGACGACAATCACTACTACAAGCAATCTTTGTCTTTTCATCACCAGGGTCACAAGCTTCACCTTTGGTTGGGTCTACGATACCATCGCCACACGTCTTGGGATCTTGATTTCCTAAGAAACGACAATCAAGTCCACAACCCTTACTTTTATCTGGGCTATCGCAATCTTCGCCTGCTTCAATTATAGCGTTGCCACATACCGGATACAGTACACCCACACCACTGGGCACGGTGCTCCCTCGCTTTACACAAGTGGCAGTACAAAGATTATTTTTGCCTTGGGTCTTAAATGATTGTACAGTCGCAACGGCCGGGTCGGAAGATACCCAATCCCAACTTACCGCCCAGGGGTTCAAACGCTGCCCTGCCGCCGCACAGGCATCGGGCGCTGAATATGGTTGCACAGTATACACCGCTCGATCATTCAAAAATCGTGCCTGATAATCTTTGGGATCTATACTTAAACGATCAATCTTACAGGCTTCCTTTTTAGTGCGAAACCGCCAGCTGAACTCTTGTTTATACGGCGCACCTTTACTGTTTAAATCATTGAGTTTACCCATGGACCACAACTGTACTACCGGGGTACTCGTAGAGGATAAACTTACCTTGTACAAACTATTTGGTTGGAAATCATCATGGGGAATGGTAATAATAAACCGGTTGGCCTGAAGGACAGAAGGCGTGGCATTGGCTTTAAGTTCAACGGTTGAAAAACAATTTTCGTCTACACATTTATATAGCCGCACCGAATTCCAATTGACATTCACATTAGACATTTGGGTTGTGAATTGAACACCTACGTCTGCATTCGTACAAGCTTCTAAACAATTTGGCCAATAATCAAATACTTCTGGTTTACTTAAATCAATTATCAAAGGGCTTACCCCAGTTTTACTTACTAACCCACCAGGAGTATTGGTACTAGCGGTTGCTTTAATATCAACACTGTCGTTGGGCACGCCCACGTTAACAGTGTTGGCCAAAGCTGAAGCTTGCGCTTGTCGCTTGGTGTTTGGCCCAAAAATGTCGGCGTATTGTTTATCGGCGGCTGCCCAAGTCCAATCGTATCCGCTCATATCCATGAGAATACAATGTTGGGTACTCAAGCCATTTCCAAAATAATTAAGATCCCCAAACACGGTATTCAAAACCCGATACTTAATTGGTTGTTCTAGTACCTGTGTCCAGTAGGCATAGGGGGTTACCACCACTGCCTTTAATTTACAATCTTGATCGTCGGTTTTAAACACAAAGCAATAGGCGGAATTTTTAACGTTCCCACAGGGCTTATCTTTGGCAATAGTAAGGTTAACTTTCCCACCCGTTGATTTGAGGGCATCCGTTACAACTACTTGGTACCAGGTGTTATTCTCCCAAGGAGTAACTTGTGGTTTAATTTCTAAATATTGCCGACTACCACCCTCACCGCCAAACGCGGTACGGAGTTGAAAGCTGTCGCTATCCAAGGCTACTGAACCATTTTCCGTACAATTGTTACCGGTAACGTCCTTACATTTTTTGAGTAATACTGTTGTATTATTAACGGTATTTTGATCCATGGTGGTGCTAAATTCCACCGTCGCCACTGCATTACGACAAACACGGTGGTGATCACCGTTATCATTAATACCATCCCATTGAATGTTAGGGGCCGGAGTGGGAATATTTTTTCCTTCGTCAGTAGCGCTATTGCAGCGTTCAACCACTCGAGGCACAGCCACAATATCTTGAGTTGAAAACCGCCATACATAGGCGGTGGCCCTAGTCTCGCCGGCACAGAGTTCGCTCTTTAATTTACACAGTCCAACGTCAACGCCACTACTACAACAACGATACTCACCCAGGGTGGAGCAGGTATCCTGCTTAGTACAGTCATTAGCGGTAAAGCTTACCGGATTACTTATTTTTTTATCTTCTGTTCGACTAATAACCACCGGCCCACTAATGGCACCGAGTTGGGGTGTAGTTGATGCTTCATCAGCCCCGTCCCTCGTGGATGTGGTGGTTTTAACACCAGGGCTTCGTCCAGCCGTGGTTTTTGGATCGGCTCCCAGTTTCCAAAAATAAGGTACTGGATCAGTTCCAAAATATTCACCCGATAACATTAATTTCTGTCCTACTCCCAATGGTACCGGCCCAGACACCGGATCAATTCTACAAATTCCTGGACCAGGTTGACCGGGCTGTAATGAAAAGGCATAATTGCTATCTGGTAAACTTACTTTTCCGGTGGCAGTTTGAACGCGCACGACATAGGTAGTTCCAAAAACTCCTCGCTCCTGATCAAACTTAACTACAATTTGGTTGTCCTGCCAATAACTAGAACCGCACACTGGTGGAAAACTAAAATTTCCTTTAATCGGAAGATTCTTTTGATCGTCAAATAAAATATCACCCGGAACGACGCCAAAATTCTTCCCCATAATAGTGATATACTCACCGCGACTCCCCTGAGTAGGAGTAACACTGGAAATAATTGGCGAATCAGCACTGATACCAGCCTGAACAATAAATCGAATACCGTTACTTTCAAGACCATCGGCATTAAACGCAGCTATTCCCACTACGCTTGGACCAAGAAGTGGTACGAATACTTCATTAATAAGGTTAGGTGTCCAATTGGGAAGCCCGTTTTTGGTGAGCGCATTCACGGTAGCGCGGCTCGTGCCAAAGAGTATTTGACTCTTGCCTCCCAAAGTTCCCAAATTCTTACCAACAAGTGCAATACTGGTAGCTGGTGGCGCAGTTTCTGGAATAGCGGCACATAAGCTTGGTCGTGGTTGATTAGTAAAGGTAAAATCCGAAATAACTGGTCCAAAATTATCATTGGTTTGATCGGTAAATTTGCGTTCCACCCCATTTACTGTAGTGCTAGCGGTAACAACTCTTACCGGCCCCTTTATGCCAGCGCTCAACCCTGGTGCTTCCACAAGAATTTGCCACGGTATCCAATTATTGAACTTAGGAGCCCCAATACATTGAGCGAGTTTTGCCTCCACCCAATCTTGGGCGGTGGGCACTGAGGTGCTGGCAAAGTAAATTTTACCCGTGGTGGTACCAAAAAATAATCCCGAAACGGTGACATAATCCCCGGGCGCGCTCGAAAGCGGAGAGACATTTGTAATACGCATTCGATTGACGCATACTCCGGCCTCGCAATAGCCGCTGGAACAATCACTGTCCTGGGAACATTTGTCCCCGCCGCAGGATCCACAGGATCCACCACAGTCAAGGCCCGTTTCATCCTCATCCCTAACCCCATTAAAACAATGCGGGGGGCGTAATGTAACTTTAACATTAGCGGTGCCCTTATTGGCAGCCCAATCATAACCAGTTGAATCCAGATTATGAAGGCCAGCACCCACAAAAGCGGTTGGCCAAGTAATAGTTACCGAACCAGATTTCTGACAACCACCAATTGATTGACTGCCGACAAAAAAGCCATCGGCCCGCAGGGCAATATTTTGTACACCATTATCATCAGTGAAAGAAATTTTTACCGCGACGGGTGGACCGAGTGGCAGTGGAGTATTCGGATCAGGAGCATCAAATTTTATTGTCGGTGGCTGCCGATCCACGCCTTCGCCCGTGGTAAAAATAACTGGATTCTTACAATTAGCTTTGAGGGAACAGTTAAGCAGAAGATCAGGGCTGCCCTCTGCCTTAATTTGACTAACGTCTTTAAAAATTAACCGGTAGGTTGTAGAAGCATCGAAACAATCGGCTGGCCCACCACCACAATCACCCTGGGCTGCAAAGATAATGGTGTTTTTCTGATCGGCATAACTCCAAGTTCCTGGCACCGCTTTACCGGGCTCGCCGACTTTTTCAATGATAATATTTTTCTGTAGACCATCATCCAGTACGACATTGCGATTAAAAACAACCACCGGGTGAACATTGCGAATACAAACGTTGCCACCGGCTGGAAGTTGGTCAACATAAAAAGCATCTCGTGGAAAGTATGGATTATTCCCTCCCCCGCCACCCCCACCGCCACCTTGACCTTGTATGGTAGCCTCTACCAATTTGCCAATCACAAAACTGACAATGGCGTAGGAAGAAAATATAATCGCCAAGCCGATGGTGGCGTTTACGAGTATCTTTTTGGCTTGTTCAATTTTTTCTTCATTGCCCGCGGCTGTCATCCAGGTATAACCAGCATACAGCATAAGAACAAGCGCAACGAGCCCGAGGAGCGCTAAAACTGCGCGGATTATTTTTGCCACCACGATTCGAATATCAAATGCGGCTAGCCCAAGCGCCGGCTGGATGGGAGTAAGCCCAACATCTAGTGGTTTCTCTTGCGCTATGGCAAAGGTCGCGCCAATCAAAACTCCGCCCATGACAAGGGTGAAAAGAAAGGTGATGAGTGCTAAACGCTTTGACTGAGACATGTGAGCAAAAATAAACTTCACGGTATCTTATAAACTATCACCCCGTAGTTGTTGTAAACAACGAGGCGTGGTGGTAGCATCAAGAACGTTCGCCAACCCATTACAACAGAAGGCAGCCCCGGGCGAACTGGAACTTACCGGACAACATACCGCCGGATTGCCACCATCACATGTTAACGATTCGCTGCGATGAGCCCCCCCTTGATTACTCCAAAAACTAGTGCCACCGGCTTTATTTCCGTTATTCCCTTTATCTCCCGGACCAAGTGCTGGATATAAACAATTAAAATGCGCATCTTCAATTGAAGATGAGACAACGGGGAAATAATATTGACGAATTTTATCCAAAAATGGGCAGTGGTCCATAATCACCTGAGTGCTGCCATCAATATTAAACCAAGCACGGGGAAGTTTGCATAAGGGGATATTATCACCGCGATCGCGAGGACTAGGTTTTTCTTCAATGCCAATATCATAAATTGATTCCACTCGAAGCCGTTTGCTCATAATTATTTGCCACGGATCACGAGCCCCCACAAACTCCCCATCTAACCCGGGTGCAATTTTAGCAATATACGGTGACGTTATATCAAGTTCATCTTTTAAAATAAATGTCCAGAAAAAATTATCGGGTTGTTTCCAGGTAGGAAATACCGGAAGCGTTGTGGTGGCTGATTCTACCTGACTATTTTTATTACCATCAAGAGCGTTCCCCGAAAGGTCCATTGCTCCAGAGAATGGAATAGCTTCAAAAGAATTTTTACTCACCGTCTGAGCGGCGCGCAGGAGAACCTCGTAGGTATCTTGCTTTACGGGGTCAGCTGGGCAGTTTGCATTTGGTCCATCACACACGGGCAAACAGAAAATTTTTCCACCGCAAGCATTGACACCACATTGTTTATCGGGTGTAAATTCCAAGGTTCGGTAACCATTGCTTAGGCGGAAGGTGCCCGTCGGCTTGGTGCTATAAGCACTCTTAAGATACACGGTATTGCCGTCGACAACAAAACTGTTATTGTTGTCTTGGGTGTCAGAAAATGCCCCCTGCAGGCCAATGGGATCAACCGGCTCGCTGAAATCAATTTGAATAACACTATTTTTGACCTCACGAGTGCGAGCAGCGGGAAAAACGCTCACGACATACGGTGGGGTACGGTCCAAAGTCGTATTGCAGGTAAATTGCCATTCGTAATAATCGTTGCCCAACACGCTACGGTTAAAGGCGGGCGGATTATTGTTCGCTGGATCATCTAAGAGAATTCCTTTGCCCAGGTGGACGCGGTAGGATACATTATCAGTATCGCTCCCCAAGGTATCAAGGGGACGCACTACAATAGTATAAATTTTATTATTTTCAAACGCAGCCAGAATATTAGCACCACGAATTGGCTGCCCGGTATCAGAGCGGGTGATGCTCAAAAATTGACCATCAGCAATGTTTTTAATTTGATCGCATTTATTTTCCCAATCAATGTTTCCACCGCCCAACACACAGGTTCCTAATTTTCCATCATCACCTTTTTCCGCTACCCAATCCGCGGTGAGGAGAATGGGCTTACGGAACGTTATAATGATCTTGGTGTTGCGCGGCACATCTTTTTGATCCCGCGTGGGATAGTGATCGCGAATAATTCCTCCCAACGCTCCGCTCCCCTGAAAATTCTGAGTTCCTGGGCCCCCAACCTCACCACCCAAGCCAACGCCGCCGGGCACTCCGAGCAATTTTAAAATAAAGCTCACAATGGTAAAAGCGCTCAGAATAATAGCCAAACCAATACTCGAATTGACAACAATTTTTTTGGCCTCACCGATCTTTTCTTCATTACCACCAGACGTCATCCATAGATAACCGCCATAGAGGACAATTACCAATAAAACAATGCCGAGCAAACCTAAGGCGACCCGAATTATTTGCGCAATTATAATACGAATATCAGTAGCAGGCAGACCGAGCGGCTGCTGGATTATCTGGACACCTTGTTGAAGGTCGGAAGTTTGGGCTTGAACCGACAATGGAGTATACCCAAACATAATCACCATATAACAAAACGACGCCACGAGTACTGCCCAACGCTTTACACGAGCAGAATAGTGACGTCGTTTATTTTTTTCAGAGGATGCCGGTTGCGCTGCCGGTTGGTGGAGGCACAATATGCGCCCTACTATAAAGAAATAAAAAATTCTACCAAACTTCGTTGGAGAAAATAACCATGACAAGCTACTGGATTTTCTCATCGAAGTACTCCACGGCATGCAGTAATTCAAATAAAAATTACGCTTTATGTTCTAGCGTTTACCTCCTTTTTTCACGAACTCCTCAGGGAGGCGCCCGATCTTTTTGAGATAGGTAATCTTCTCGGCCATAGCTAAGCGATGCAACGCACTGCGGCGGCGCATATTTTTACTCTTTTGGCCAGTAAAGAAACGAATCTTCTTGACTTGTAAAATTTTTCCTGATTGTTGCCAACGTCTTTTAACGCGACGCATGAAAGCCTCGAATGACTCAGTCTTACGACGCTTAATTTCTGTCACACTAATTCACCCCCGTTTCTTAAGATTAAATATGAATTATTACTAAGTATAGTATACCGCCCCGCTCCGATATCGTCAAATGCTCAAGATTTACTTAAAACTTATTATTTAAGCACTTAAGCCAAGCTTTTTCTTTAACACACTTTCAATCTTCTTCTGATCAACAATTTCTTGGACACCTGATTCCATATCGCGAATAATGACGGTAGTATCTTGAACCTCCTTTTGACCGAGAATAAGGACAAAGGGAACCTTAAGATTGTGCGCAAGCTCTAATTGGCTTTTTAATGAATTCTTAAAAAAGTTAAAGGCAATGCGGATGCCACTTTTCCGAAGCTCATTAATAACCTTGAGCGACCGTCGTCGGGCTTCCTCACCGAGCTGAGCAAAAAAAATGTGGTGACCTACCTCGGGAAGCACCAAAGCGCCTTCTTCTACCCGCTGCTTAAGATAACTAACGGAGCGTTCCATGCCAAGAGCAAACCCAGCCGCCGGTGTTGTTTTTCCTCCCATTTCCTCAATAAGTCCATCATAGCGTCCACCACCACCGAGTTCGCTCTGGGCCCCGGCCGTTCCCCCCACCGGATACAGTTCAAACACGGTATGGGTATAGGAATCTAATCCTCGTACCAAGTACGGATCGAGAAGATAGGGGATACTAAGTTCATCCAAATACTCGAGCACCTTCATAAAATAACTTTTTGACGACTCTTCCAACCAATCAATAATTTGTGGCGCGGTTTCTTTAACGGGCTGACATTGCTCTTCTTTGCAATCCAAAAGACGGAGCGGATTCTTAGTAAGACGCATTCGACAGTGCTCACACAGGTAACTCCGCTTGCTGCGATAATAATTAGTAAGCTCATTACTATAACGTTCGCGCTCAGGCTTGGTGCCAATACTATTAATTCGTAATTCGATTGGCAAACCAAGGTCATGATACATGGTATACGCTACAAGCAGTAATTCGGCGTCAACCGCCGGATCAAGTGCGCCGATGGTCTCGAAACCAAGCTGAAAAAATTCTCGAAAACGTCCGGCCTGTGGACGATCGTGACGAAACATTGGCCCATAATACCAAAACTTTACTGGCTGTGGCGTATTCCATAAACCGTGCATGATATAAGCCCGAACTGCCGAGGCTGTCGCTTCAGGTCGTAGAGCGACTCGTGTACCATCACGATCTTCAAAAATGTACATTTCCTTTTCTACCACATCAGTACCGCGTCCTAATGATCGCACAAATAAACTCGCCTCCTCTAAGAGCGGCGTCTCTAGTCGCCCAAATTGAAAATAATCTGCTAACTGTTCGGCCCGATGAAAAAAAGATTTCCAATAACGCTCTTCGCGCGGCAGAATGTCATGCATACCTCTAATAAGTGAAAAGGCACGTTTTCCTTTTGCTCCGGCACCTGCTTCGATACTGACATCCACTTTGGAAGGAGTCTCATGAGCATTCTTTGATTCCCGTTTGAGCGGCTTGGTGGTTATCTTTTTACTTTTAATTTTCTTTTTCATAGCACAAATTACGCAGATTAAATTTGTATTTAAAAATTAAATACGGGAACCTTAAACACTTGCATCCGACTCAGCGGCCAACCGCGAAACCAGGTACGCCCCACAATGAGACTACGATCAATTGATCCGAAACGCCGGGAATCATAACTATTGTCGCGATTATCACCGAGCACAAAATATTGATTATCTTTCAAGACCGTTACCTTTTCCCCAACCGTCAATAAATCCTTGGGCAAATATATTTCATGAAGTTCTGTTCCCTCAGGATGCGCTTCATTATAAACTGTTACTTGACCTTCTGCCACCTTTACCCGTTCACCAGGGAGCCCAATAATGCGTTTCAAAAAATATTCTTTAGGATTATTTGGATTCTTAAACACAATTACTTCACCTCGTTCAATAGGTCGGAAACGATAACTGAGTTCATCAATGATAAGGTATTCATGATCATGAAAATTTGGTTCCATGGAAGCGCCTTTCACATAAAAAGGCTTAAATAAATAATAGCGCACGAGCGCAATGGTAATTCCAGCTAATACTGCTACTTTAATGAGTTCCAAAATAAAAAGACCAGCGGCACCAAGCCCGCGCCCAAGCCATTTTAACGAAGGGGATTTGTTTTCAGATTCCATAATAAAAATATATTCAACTGCCGGTGGTTGTCCACAGGGTAACAACCAATACTCTACAGGAAAAAAATGGTTTTGGCAAACCAGCGCCTTGCGCGTAAGCGCAAAAAATCAAAAAACAACGATTTCGTTGTCCAATTGATTTCTTGTTCGCTAAAGACAAGTTTTTTCAATTTTAGTTGGGACATAAGAAATAAAGCGGGATCACAATCCCGCTTCAATGACTTTATAGACTTTTTCCGCCAAAGGCGGGTCCGCCTGTGGCGGAAACTATCACATGTGGGCATGCCAAGAATCGAACTTGGGACCTCGTCATTATCAGTGACGCGCTCTAACCATCTGAGCTACATGCCCGTTGTCAGTCTGAAAAGTCCGTAAAGTCCAAAGTCGTAAAGTCAACTGTGACTTTATGGACTTTATAACTTTATAATTCTAAATTGCGCTTGGTGGGTCTAGACCGACTTGAACGGTCGACCTCGTCGATGTCAACGACGCGCTCTAACCAGCTGAGCTATAGACCCATGTAACCCCCGCCAAAGGCGGGTCCGCCTGTGGCGAAAACTGAGCTAGTCGCCCTATTTTACAATATTTTTCAAACAAAAACAAGTATATCAAACTGAATAAAAAAATCAAGTACGGTAACAACCTCGTCATGCGACGGAATTTTTATTACCAATAAAAATACCTTCGTTGGCCATAAGTGAGCTCGTCATTCTCTCAGGCCAGTAACAAAAAACTCGCTTTTTCAAGCGAGCTTTGCATTTAACTTCACTAACGTGACAAAGACCGGTCTATCTCTTTATGTCTTCTTATAGTCTCCCGACTGAGTCGGGACTATTAAGAATTCATCCTTGATCAGGAAGATCAGAAGATGTCGACAGAAGAATCACAGTGTTTCCACTGAGTATCTCCAGAAAGGAGGTGATCCATGAGCAGCTTCCGCTACCCATGCCTTGTTACGACTTCACCCTAGTCACTGACCCTGCCTTAATCCCGCGCGCTACGCGCGCCAGTTTATAAAGTTTGTAAAGTTATAAAGTTTGTAAAGTACGATTGGCACTTTATGAACTTTATAAACTTTAAGAACTTTTAACTTCGTGCGCATTGCGCGGGACTTTGGGCATTGCCAGCTCCCGTGGTGTGACGGGCGGTGAGTACAAGACCCGAGAACGTATTCAACGCCCCGTGGCTGATAGGCGTTTACTAGCGATTCCGGCTTCATGCAGGCGAGTTGCAGCCTACAATCTGAACTGAGGGAAGGTTTGATGGGATTAGCTCCGTCTCGCGACTTAGCAACCCATTGTTACTTCCCATTGTAGCATGTGTGTGGCCCTGGACGTAAGAGCCATGCTGATTTGACGTCGTCCACTCCTTCCTCCCAGCACGCAGCGCGCTTGCGCGCGAGTCTGTAAAGTCTGTAAAGTCGAAAGTCTATCAAGTCACCAATTGGTGACTTTAAGGACTTTATAGACTTTAAAAACTTTTGACTCGCATTTGCTTTGCAAATGCGTTCCGTGCTGGGCGGTCCCGTGTGTCTATTTAACACACGGCGTGGGTTGCGCTCGTTTCCCAACTTAATGGTACACCTCACGGCACGAGCTGACGACAACCATGCAGCACCTGTGTCGCACCCTCAAAGGCGGCCACGGTTTCTCGTGGCTTGCAGCGACATGTCAAGCCCAGGTAAGGTTCCTCGTTTGTCGTCGAATTAAACCACATGCTCCACCGCTTGTGCGGGTCCCCGTCTATTCCTTTGAGTTTTAGCCTTGCGGCCGTACTCCCCAGGCGGTGCACTTAACGCGTTAGCTTTTTTAAACGGCACTGACAGGGTCGATACTGCCAATACCTAGTGCACATCGTTTAGGGCGTGGACTACCAGGGTATCTAATCCTGTTTGCTCCCCACGCTTTCGTCCCTGAGTGTCAGGAGTGTACCAGTGAGCTGCCTTCGCATTTGGTGTTCTTCTCGATATCAACGCTTATTACGACTACACCGAGAATTCCGCTCACCTCTTCCACCCTCGAGCTTGGTAGTTTCAAAGGCGATCTTATCGTTAAGCGATAAGTTTTAACCCCTGACCCGCTAAGCCACCTGCGGACGCTTTACGCCCAATAAATCCGGATAACGCTTGAGGTCTCTGTATTACCGCTGCTGCTGGCACAGAGTTAGCAACCTCTTATTCATATGGTACCGTCACGAATTCGTCCCTCGTAAAAGCAGTTTACAATCCGAAGACCTTCATCCTGCACGCGGCGTCGCTCCCTCACGCTTTCGCGCATTGGGGAATATTCTTGACTGCAGCCTCCCGTAGGAGTGTGGGCAGTGTCGCAGTCCCACTGAGGCAGGTCGCGCTCTCACGCCTGCTACCCGTCATAGCCTTGGTGAGCCATTACCTCACCAACAAGCTGATAGGCCATAGGCCCCTCTTCAAGCGATAAATCTTTACATGCGAATGTCATATGACCCCGCATGACCATCAGGTATTAATTCGCCTTTCGGCGAGCTATCCCTGTCTTGAAGGAAGGTTGCCAATGTGTTACTCACCCGTTTGCCGCTCGTAACCCACTAACACTGAAAAATCAAAGTGGAAAAAGAAAAATTTAAAATAATTGTTCCCGACTCAGTCGGGATCGACTATTTTTATTTTTGCTTTTTCATTTTTAAATTTCTCGGTGTTAGCGGGCACGTCGCTCGACTTGCATGCCTTAGACACGCCGCCAGCGTTCATCCTGAGCTAGGATCAAACTCTCAAAAATGATGAGTCTAGCGAATCATTTTTGAGCCCAGTCGCAATGACGGAGCAGAAAAAGATTCAACTCATCGTAGAGAATTCAATCTCCCAGACATGAATTCTGGAAGTTTTGGATTTATTATTTTTTGTTGAGTGTACTCCACTTACTCAAAATGGAGCCTTACTCAAAAGATAGACTTTTTTGCCCCGTGGTCGCCGAAGCGACTTGACGGGGTTGTGGTCTTTGTCACGTTAGTGTTGTCAATGAACCACTGATTTTTTATCACAGATCAACACCGATCAGTGTCAATCTGTGAATCTAAGATCCGTGGTTATAATCCGCCCAAGGCGGACCCGCTGTGAGCGGGAAAGAAAAAAGAGGAACCTGAAATTTGGTTACTCTTTCTTCTTGCTAGTTTCTTGAAGCCGAAACTGAGATCCCGATTTACATTCGGGAGCGACTCTTTCTAGACTTAGCAGAATCTAAATTGTAGAGAGATATGTAAGTGCCGGTAATTGGGTTAATTTCGCTTCCACATAGTAGCCTTTTCTCAAAACCTTGTCAAGCCTGAACGTGTGGATAAACAAAGTCTGTAAAGTCGAAAGTCAAAAGTCCGTAAAGTCGTGAATTGGCGACCTCACGGACTTTAAGGACTTTATAGACTTTTGACTTTCGACTATCGTCCCCACCACTCGCCTCCGGCCTGCCCACCCCACCATTCATTGGAGTCCGTATTCAAAATTTCTTCTACCAGTTTACGGGCAATTTCAGTTTTTAATTTCTTCCGCGCATACTCAATCCAGGTGGTAGCGCGCTCGTTGCCAATATCCACTTGTTCTTTAAGAGAGATAATCCACTCGAGTGTGTCCGCATCTTTTACCAAAATCGCTTCCGGTGTTTTTTTCTCTTCCTGTTCAGTGCAGCTCGCGACAATATCATTTCCAAATGGTAACGTCGCCGCCACCTCTTTTACTGCTTCCAGCTGCCGACGCTCGGCGTATTTTTGGTGGACATGATTTAAATCTGACACTCGTGCTTCGCCAAAATCATGCAGGAGCGCCATCTTCATCATTCGTCCAACGTCCACCGTACCATCAAGCATCCCAAGAACATAACTAATATAGGCGGTGCGGAGCGAATGCTCAGCAACACTTTGCTCACCGCTCCCCAAAAATTGAAAACCACTACGCGGCGTGCGGTTGAGCATGCCGACTTCGTAGAGAAAATTGGCGATGGGTTTTAATGACATAATGAAAAATGTAAAATTAAAAACGAAAAATTACAGTTCAAAAATCAAAATTTTAAATTTTACATTGTAACTTTTCATTTTGCTTTTTTATTTTTGCATCTTTCTCCTCCACTCCTCAATCTTTTTATGATCCCCCGACAATAAAACTTCCGGCACCTTCATCCCCATAAAATTTTCTGGTCGCGTGTATTGAGGATACTCCTTATTAAATTCCAAACTCCAAATTCCAAACTCCAAATTTTTGGATTTATTTGGGATTTGTAATTTTGGATTTATTTGGGATTTGTAATTTTGGATTTGTGATTTTCGCCCAAACGTCTCTTCCTTCAATGACTCCTCATTCCCTAACACCCCCGGAATCAAGCGCGATACAGCTTCAACAATCGTCAACGCCGGCAATTCTCCTCCTGCCAAAACATAATCCCCCACCGACACCCGTTCATCCGCCAGTTTATAAATCCGCGCATCAAACCCCTCATAGCGTCCACAAATAAAAACCAAACGATCGAGCTTCGAATATTTCTCCGCCATCCGCTGATCAAACTTTTTGCCCGCGGGGTCCATCACCAGAATTTTAGATTTAAGATTTGTGACTTTTGATTTGGAAATTGATTCTTCATTCTTAATTCTCTTTTTGA
>JAHFHX010000006.1 GCA_023246655.1 Candidatus Magasanikiibacteriota bacterium | reverse complement strand
GTGCTAAGCATCCACCAAGCAAAGACAACGGCAAGAAGTATCCCATAAATGGGCCACCCCGATGCACTGTTAACATGGCTACAACCATAATAATAGCGAGCCAGGTAGCAGCATAACTAGCATAAGCACCTAGGAGGACCAAAATACCCCCGCCCAACTCCAAGAGACCAATAAGGTAGGCAGTAGCGCTACCAGGCAGCCCTAATTTATTACTAAACATCCCACTGGCCAGCTCATGGTTAGGGCCAATTTTACCGTACCCCATGTATATAAAGATGATACCAACGGCAATTCGGAGCCCCAAGAGCCCAAGTGCCTTCATCTTTGGATGTGCGCACATAGTTTTGCACATATGAATTTACTTTCGCAAGGAAATTCATCCCTGACTGAGTCGGGAAAGTTTCCTTATTAAAAATTAACAACTAATAATGAACAAACTAATAAGACAGCTCGATTGTTAGTTGTTACTTGTTAATTGTTTGTTGGTTTCTCTCTACTGCAATTATATAGTTAAATCCAAACAAGCGCAAGGTCCAATCTACTACAATTCGGAGTTTACGTAAAATTCCGGGCATAAATAAAAGGTATACCGTGCGTCGAAGCCACCACGCCAGAATTCCGGTGATAAAAAAAGGGCCGATGATCCCCAAGCCGTCACGCTCGCCAAGAGGCATCAAAATACCTTTGGAGCGAAAACGGAATGGTGGAAATTTTTTGTTGCGTAACTGCGCCACTATCTGGTGGCCGACATAGCGGCCTTCATGGTACGCTACCTCGCCCAATTGAGGGAGTGGTTGGGCGGTAGTTCGATCTAGAACTAATCCAATATCACCAACCGCATATAAGGTTGGATAACTTGGATGGTGGAGAAAAGGGGTGGTGGGTATCCGGTGATCGGTTGTACACATCCCTTGCGTAAAGAAGCAATGTGCAATATTACCAAATCCAGCGCACCAGATTGTGAAATCGCTCGCAAGCTCTTGGGCAGTAGTAGAACCGCCCGTGCTAGCAACTACTACGGATGTCTGTTTAACTTCTTTAACCGCCGTGTTCGCTAAAATGGTAACTCCGTGTCGTTCCAGGTGTTGCCAAATATAGCGCTGGGCTTTGGGCGGAAGTTGCGGCGTTAATGTTGGCCCGGTTTGCACAAGCCGGAGAGTCAAATTTTTTTCACTGTATAGCTTTTTAAGATCATGAGTAATTAAATCGGCAAACTGTCCAGCCACTTCTACACCGGTATTGCCGCCTCCCACCACAGTAAGAGTAATATTTTGTTGTCTACCCTCGAGCGCTTCAATAAGATTATGCCGCAGTCTCATTGCACCACCCAGGGTCCGCACGTGATAGGAATATTTTTCTGCTCCGGGTACTCCATAATAATTTGCGGCACTACCCATGGCAATCACACCATAGTCGTAGTTAATCTCACCGTGGTCAGTGGTGACAATTTTTTTCTCCGGATCAATTTTTTGTACCGTTGCTTTTAGAAATCGATGCGGCGTCCGATAGGTCAACTCGCGTAAGGGCATGGCCGCATGCGTTGGTTCCACTGCGCCCGAGGCCACCTCATGAAGTAGTGGGATAAAAGTAAAATAATTATTTTGATCAATAATGGTAATACGTTTGTTGAGACGGTAACGCCGGAGCAACTTAGCCAGAGCGCGAAAGGTTTCGTAGCCGCCAATACCAGCGCCTAGAATAACGATGTCGGTATTATGAGTATTGGATTTCTGATTTTTAATTTCTAATTGCATAGATCATGGTGTGTCATTATAAAGGATCTTTTCCCTGTTCCTCACCATGACAATTATAGCAAGTATGAATCGATTGTTCAATTATCACGTTGACGAAGCCCGCTCTCTTTGTTAGGGTTAATTTGCTCAGGCAAAAGCGGAACGGATCCGCTGCTTCTGAGTAAGGAGTTCCCATGACGCTCGGAAAATTCAAGGACGGCTATTTCAGGTTCGCGCAGGCCGTTCGTGGTTACACCACGGCAGCCGTCTTCGAGCAGGCGGGCGGGCAGAGCCTGCTCGTGAGCTCAGCGGGTGGCCCACCCACCCTGCGCATCCTGATGCAACCTCCATTCCCGCCGGAAACGGCGGTGATCCCGCTGGAGTGGCGCTGGATGGAACGCTCCCCAGCAGGGGAGCCTTCCCCCGATCCGGGTTCGGGCGAATAGCTGCAAGGGGGACGCCGGCGCCTCGACGATACGTCGTCGGGGCGCCCACATAACTCATTAATTAAGACCGGAAGCAGGTCTTTTTTGTTTGCGTCTTTAGTTTTAAAATAGTATTATGCTACTGCACTATCATCCTACCTGCTTACTATCCTTAACATATGATTCTCTTTCTCCACGGTCCCGACACTTACCGCAGCCGGCAGTATCTCCATGAGTCTGTCAAAAAATTTAAACAGCAACGCGACCCACAAGGCTATAACGTGGTTTTTTTGGATGGAAAAAAAGAAACAGCCGGAAAAATTTTGGCCGAAATTGTTTCCGTGCCATTTCTCGCCGAGCGACGAATGATTATTATCGAAAATATCTTGTCGAGTTCAGATAAAGAGCTATTGCAAGAAATGATAACCAGGATAAAAGATAAGAGGATCCCAGAAAGCAACATCATCATTTTTTGGCAAGGCGAAGCACTAAGCAAAATTAAAGAAACCAAAGAACTCCAGGCGCTTCTTACTAAAGAAAAGTACGCCCAAGAATTTTCTCTGCTTAAGGGCGCTGATCTAACCAAGTGGGTTGAGAAGGAGATTAAAGCACGTGGTGGACAGATTGAAGAATCAGCACTCAATTTTCTTTGTCAGAATGCCGGCCGTGATATGTGGCATTTGAACAGCCTTATTGATCAATTGGTAGCGTACACTGCCTCGTCAATTGTCGTTCCAATCACTCTCGTCGACGTACAATTATTTTTGGATGAAAAAATTGATGACAACGTTTTTAATATGGTTGATGCCATTGTTCAAGGCAATCATAAACTGGCTTTTAAACTTTTAAACGAACAGCGTCGCTTGGGGGAAGAAGAAAATAAAATTTTTGGACTCATTATCTGGCAATTTCGGATTCTTCTGGAAATGGCCGATCTTTTAGAGAATGAGGGCACTCTCACCAGCGATATAATAGCTAAAAAGCTAGGTATCCACCCGTTTGTTGCCAAAAAAAATCTCGCGGTCGCGCGCCGCCTGCCTCTTTCCACCTTACAAGCATTGTATCAAGCGCTGCTGGCTGTTGATATTAAAACAAAAACTGGCCAGGCAGGCCAGTCATTATTAATTGATCTGTTTATTGGTCAGGCAGCGCCTCTTTAGCCACCACCTTCGCCGCGTCCTCGCTCGCCTTCACGGGTTTGTTCTGTAGCCAGTTCTCTCAGACCTTCTATAACACCAGGAAAATTGAGCTTGGCTTCAGCTATGTTGTAAGAAATTTTATTGTGTAAGTTGACTAATCTTTTTAACTTATCAAGTACTGCTTCCGGGAGAACTACTTGTGCCTTGCCTTGGTGGTGATTTGCGATTTCGCATTTGAGTGCTGTCAGCGCTTCGGTGGCTCCTTGGGCCAACTCTCGTGCTGGTTCAAAAATAGTTTCAAGTAGCGGGCATCGTGCTTTAAATTCTGCAAAATTGGAAAAAGTATCATTTACACTAAAAGACCTTTCATTAAACCAATTTTCTGTATCCGCATCCTTAGATGCACAGTAATCTTCCAGGGACGGAATAGACCAATAATCATCTTGTGGTAACTTCTTATATTTTATAAAATCGTATAAACCTTTTAAGTGACCTACTTTGTGTGCTAGCCAATCAGAAACAAGATAACCGACCAGCTCTTTTTGTTTTTCATCAGCGAAAGGCTCAAGAGTAGTCATAGATTTTTCAAATATATGTTTTAAATACATCTTTCATAAAAATCCTAGCATCAAGCTAGGATTTTTTAATTTATTTTTTGTTGAGTGCGTTCACTTTTGCCATTAGCCGGGATAGTTTACGCGCGGCAGTATTCTTTTTAATGGTGCCGGCTTTGGCCGCTTTGTCCAAAGCTTTCTGTGCTTGGATCGCGAGCTTTAGGGCCTCCTCAGCCGATTTAGATTTAAGGGTTTTTTTTACCGCGTCCTTAAAGGCTTCTTTACGGAGGGCATTGGCCGCAGCATGTTTTTTAGTTTGACGCAATGCTTTAGCAGCAGCAGGTTTATTTGGCATAATTTCAAATAACAATTAACAGTAAATAAGTACTAATATTTGAGAGCAATTCGCATGTTCGTGGCATGCAGGAATTTATTAAGTGCACGTAGTATAGCAAAAAACTGCGCGCAAGTCAATAGTGGTTCCTCCGCTGCACGGCGTTTAACAAGAGCGTAGGTGATTGCCGACGCTATTCCGTTTGTTTTTTTCAAAACCGCTATTCTTCCAGCGCCGGCTTTTCAATCGTCAGCACCTCTATTTGTTTCTCCCCGCCGGTAATACGCATTACGTCTTTATCAATCTTATTAAATTCTTTATAGGTAGCGTTGTAGGTATTCACGGTTGTTGATAAATTATTTCCCAGTTTTTTCAAATAGTCATCATACGCCAGCAAATGTTTTCCCAGCTCCTCTACCCGCTGCCGAATCTCCTTGGCGGACTCTTCAATTTGGAGTGCGCGCAAGCCCTGTAAAACCGTCTGCAAATATGCCAAGAACGATGTCGGTGACACAATAATTACATGCCTCTCTTTAAATGCGTACTCAATTAAATCATGCGTGTTAATTTTGACCGCTCCCACTTTATTAATGAGGAGATCATAATAAATGCCCTCAGCTGGAATGAACATAAACGCAAAATCCATGGTGTTTTCCTTCGGTTTAATATATTTACTCGTTTCATCAATGCGGTTTTTTAAGTCCCGTTTAAACGCCGTCTCGTACTCAGCCTTACGTTCTGGGTCGCGTTCATTTACTACTCTGTTATAATTCTCTAAACTAAATTTTGAATCCACCGGAATCACTTTATCCTTTACAAATACCGCCGCATCTACAATATCACCGTCATTGAATTTGTACTGCATTTGGTAACTGCCGGGAGGCAGCACATTTTTTAGCACATTCTCCAAATAATATTCCCCCAAGATACCGCGGTGCTTTGGGTTCTGCAATACGTTTTCCAAATTTTCGAGTTGCTCCGCAAATCCCATCACTTGTTTATTAGTTTCATCGAGCTTTGTCAGCCGCTCGGTTACGTCCGTAATAATTTTGGCGCTTTGCCCAAACTGCGTTTGAATTGTTTTGTTCAAATTTTGCTGTGTCTCGTGTATTGTTTTATGTGTCTCGTGCATCTTTTGGTCAATTAATTTTTGCAAATCAAGGTTCGAGCGTGACAGTTCTTGAATTTGGTTTTGGAGCATGAGAAAAAGATTCTGTTCACCGTCTTTGGGCCGCTGTCCAGCGCCTATTTTTTTGAATAATAAAAACAGGCCGAGGAGGATGGCGAGGAAAAGAACGATCGTGATGGTTAAAAAAACTGTTGGCATATAGTTTGATCCAGATCAACCTATATTGTATCATTCCTGCCTACAAATGTCAGTAATCAAAACGATCCCGACTGAGTCGGGATCGTTTTTTCGTTTAAACGAAAAAGCCTGTGATTACATCATCGGCTTCATATCACCGCCACACATTTTGCAGCAACCCTTATGACTAAATAACTCGTAGAGTGCTGACAAACCTACTAAAACGTAGATAACGCGGGAAACCGTAGCCATCTGGCCACCAAATAACATACCAACATCCCATTTTAAAAGACCTACCAAAAGCCAATTGAGACCACCAATCAGAAGTAACGTAAAAGTTACCATGTGAAGACCTTTGTTTTTACCCATCATACCTTATTGTCACCTCCTCTCTAGGATTAGTTAGAGGTTCATTCCTTTTAGTATAGCACACCAAAGGTGTGGGCTCAATTTTTTGTCAAGGAGAATTGATTATTGGCCAAAATCATGATACAGTTCGCTGCACGCCGCCCTTGTAGCTCAACGGATAGAGCAAACCCGTCCTAAGGGTGAGATAGGGGTTCAATTCCCTTCGAGGGCACTAGGCAAGTCAGTGGTATCTGTTCAGTTTTTTCCAATTGTCATTCCGACCGAGCGTCACGTTCGCTACACTCAGTGCAGGCTCCGCGAGCGGAGGAATCCCTTGACCCTTGCGACTCAACGGTCAAGCGATTTCTCGACTTCGTTTCGCCGCGAGGCTTCACTTCGCTCGAAATGACAGTTGGTTGGAAAAAACTGAATAGATAAATACCAATAGTAATCTTGATTAATTCAACAAATCTGCTATACTATTTTGGATTTAATCATTGGAAATTTTATTAGACATTAGTAATTAGAGCTTAGAAATTTTCAAGGATGGGCCTATGGTCTAGTGGTATGACGCGGCATTCGCATTGCCGAAGCGGCAGTTCGATTCTGCCTAGGTCCACATTAACGAATTTGTCAAATTTTTAGAGGGTTGGCCAGCGAGGTTGGCCACCAAATTGTGGGGGGTTTTCCATACAAACGTGAGGCGGCGGTTTTGTGCCAATGTATTGGCAGGAAAAGAAAATTTTTCCCGTCGTTGGTGTGACAGTGGTGACAGAAATTCGTGATGGGTTTCTGTTTTTTATTTTATCCAGTAGCCTCGGACTGAACCCAAATTGTCTGCCATAGCGCTTTCATAGTTTCACTATAGTCAAAGCTCGTCACGAGTAATCCAAATAACTCGGGGAGCAAGCTAATGGTGGCCACGTGGTTATCCCAGATCATTACAATTGAGCGCAGACTTCGCTGCATTTCAGGAGGAGCCAAACGAGCCTCACGTCCGGAGTAATTATTTAGTTGGAGTGATGTATCAGCAGCGGCTTCGGCAAAAATAGTTTTTGTCACAATACCACTCTGACATTTTTTAGTTATATTTTTACGCATATAGTCTGGAGAAAAACATTGTTGAATGGCCGAAAAGTTTGGCACGATTGCCAGTATTTCTTTGCTGCGGCAGACAAGCGTCTGATCACTTAAATTCTGGAGACCCTCTTTACCGCGATAGAACTCTACGTGAGGCATGGTTCGGCCGGCATCATCGGGAAGAGTCGGGAAGAACGGCAACAACTTGGTGGTCTCACGACCCAGGCGCTCCAGTTCATGAGTACGTCGTGCTAGCATGGTGGTGAGGTGCTCGGGCGGTTCAGCATGATAGCGGGTGGCCCCGGCGCGACCCACAATATGTACTAACCCTTTTTCTTGGAGCGTCACAAGCGCGTGATAGACAGTAGTTCGCTTAACCCGCGTCTCCACAGCAATGAGACCGGCCTCACTGGTACCAAGCGCGAGCAGTTTAAGATAGACCTTGGATTCGGTTTCCGATAGGCCCAATGATAATAAAAATGGCAGAAGATTCATAAAAAATAATTTTTTTATATAATATAAGATGGATAAAAAGTTGTCAATATATATTTGACAGTTATTATTTTTTAGTTATTTTAGCCAATTTATAAAAAAATTTATTTTGTCAATTTATAATTGAATTTTAAATTAAAATATGTTAAAATTTAATCAAATACGAGATAGAAGGAGGTGCACATGCCACCGCGCCGACATGGACCCATCTTTTTGGCCATTTCACCGATCTTAGCAGCGGTCGCTCTGGACTTTGCCTCCTTAATGCTACTCATCTATTTGGCTTGTGGCAAGGGGATTGCGGGATGGCAGGTCAGCATGCTCGCAGTGCTATTAGGCACACCGCTTGTCTACTGCCAACCCATTGGGCAATTTTTTGTGGTAGTATTGATAATTGCTCTTTTCAGCCCTCGGTTGCGCGGCTGGTTGCGCGCGGCGTGGAAAGAGTGAAGTGGAGAGGAAAACCGCCCCAACTCATTCTGGTCGTAGTAAATTGCGACTAAAATGAGGGCGGTTTTTTTGTTTTTACCATCTCTAAAAGAATTTGCCGCCACATCTGAAAAACTTGACATTGTCAAAGATAACTTCCTATGAGCAAAGAAGCTATCGCCGCTTCTTTTTTAATGTGTGGATGGTAATTATATAGACAATCCAAGCTCCTTCAGTTAGAATAGCTATATTTAATCATCGTTGTATGAACGAATCTGGATCTGGCGGTGCAAAAGTAGAATTTGCAGATGCTGTCCGCGCTGCACAAGAGCGCCCAGAACGCCAGGATCGGCGCGAGAAAATTGCAGAAGAAGTAGTCCGGGAAGTGGCTGATGCGTCCATTATCATGGCGCGAGTGCAGAACAAACTGCACGCGCACGCAGTAAAAGCCGGTGTCACTGAGATGGCTGGGTTTGATGCTGCCTTAAAGCGTGACATCGAACAGCAACTTAAATTATTGGGCACTCGCCCTGGCGGACCTGCCCGGGGAGAGACGAAATTGTTTGATGGTGTTAATCGTGAAATGGATTTTGTTGTTGAGCGTTATTTTCAGGCCGAAACGCGGGCAAAACTCGTGGGATCTTATTTTTATGATGAAGCCGAGGATAAAGGCATTGACAGTAATAATCCTCTTGCCATGGGCAAATTTATATTTGAACATTTTACTAAAAACGCCACGCCTCATGGCCCCATAAGCTTTGTCGCGCAAGGTTTTGTATATTACCTTACATTTTCCGATAAGCGAGATTTTAGTCGGTTCTATTATGGCTATAATCATGCCACAGCCACTAAACAAGCACTTACCAAAGCCGAGGCATATGCCGGTTTTAAAGCTTCCCGCAGCGCTGATATTGCCCCCGACCAAGCGCCTTATGGGCAGCGGGAAGTTATTTTTATTGCTATAAACGAAAAACAGTTTCAATCTGCAGAGGCAAAAAGTCGCACGATTGATCATGAGCTGCGCCATGCGATTAACAGTGCCTTGTTGGCTGCAACTGGTTCAACTGTTCCGTTGTCAGCAATTTCTGATCGTCGTTTTCGGCCAGATATTAAGGGCGATTTTACACCGCACACCATTGCTACTACCGCCGAGCGCACTCAAGATGAGGAACTTGATGTGGTCATCAAAAATGTCCAAGATGAAGCCTTGTGTCGAGTAAGTAAAGAGGGTACGACGCCTGAGGACACTGCAGATTTTTTACAATTTCACGAGCCATCAAGTAGTACAGTAATACTTGACGATGCCTATTATTATCAGTACTTGCGTAAGCAATTTTCCCCCGAGCAATTGGCAACTATTATTGGTCATTTAGAAAAAATTAAAGCAGTATTGCCGCAGGTTTATAAAATTTTTATAACTAGAGATGAACGCGCTATTCTTGCCAACATGCTGAGCCGGTTTCCACTAGTACGTTGGGATTTTTGGATTCCTCATATTGCTCGGGTTTTTGACAATCAGCTCACTCGTGCTAGACAATATGCCAAGGATTTTGTTACATATAGTGCGCCTTTGAGGGTATACGCTGCCGTTTATCAGCCAAGCTCGAACCACAAAGAACTATCAGAATGGGAGGCGTTGTTTGATCAGGCTCGTAGTAAAATTTTAGGAACTGAGACTAGCAACGAGCATCCCGGAAAATGGGGGGAGCAGGCGGCTAAAGTTATAAAAGAAATCCGCGAACGAACCAATACTTTGGTTCTTGAATCACCCGATAGTGCATCCCCACCACCTGAAAATGTTTCCGAATCACTGGATACAATTCTCCAGCGCGGAGAGGCCATCTATCGCCTGGTGAGTCAATTGCGCGAATGGCAGGGGAATAAAGTTCCTGACGAAACGGCAAAAATCACAGCCATTGCTACGCTCGTCGATATTAAAGATAATGAACTGAAAACCGCTCTGACTGAAGGAATTGAGCGGTGGTACCAGGCATCGCAGGTAACAGATAAAACATCCCGTCGTGTTGCCGATAACCCACAGAGATTAGGAGAGTGGGCAGTATCTGCCGGCAAGACCGTACCTGTGCCCATCAACCCATTTTTTATAACCGCGCATCGAGATGGGCCAATTGTAGTAGCACAATGCAGTAAAGATGATTACGCTTTTTTGAAATCCGCTCATATCACGGGGTTATCTGATGAAGGTTGGGAATTAAGTGACACCGTTTCCGCGCAAGATTTGGGCGGCACATTAATGAACAATTTTTCTCCTGAACATCCGGTTATTCTGGTCGCGGGCCAACAGCACCTGTCCAACCACGTCACCGCTCGGCTCAAACAAGAAGCCGAAAATCAACTATTATTTAATTCATTTCGAGGAATTGAGTACGGTGATGAAAAAAGTGATAAGTTTCCGTTAATTAGCGGTACATTGGAAGGCGGAGATTATACTCCAGTCGTGCGACGACTTTTACGACAAATTAAAAGTCGTTTGCTGGCTTTTTTATCTACCGGGCAAGAGCAAATTGATTTTGATCAGTTATATGGTTCAATATCATTCCCAGATGTCCTCAAAGCTGGTGAACAAAAGAATTTAGCCCATCTGGTTAGGGCTATAACCGAAGCATATCACCGCGCCAGAGCACTATTAAGCCCAGCCGAACAAGACTGTCTTGTAGCCACTCTAGCCACCGTGCCCTTAACCAGGATACCTGAGGTTATTGCTCCGTTAAGCCATCGTTTGTATCTTGATCATCATCAAGCTCGTGTTAGGTTGGAAGATAATTCCTTATATAAGAAGGCACTTATTGATCGTTTGCCCGTTAGTTTAATTCCACCACAAAGCGCTTCCATTGTAGCCTTTGGCGGTGTGAGATTTAAACAAGCGGCTGCTACAGAAGCTCGGAGGATTTTAACTGAAGCCCAAGCTGACTCTGAACAGACCGTTCAAAATTTTAATCAATTAAATAAGCGGTTAGAGGAATGGGCTACTCATAAGAATCAAAAGGCGACTATCCTAAGCGGTTGGCGCGTTCAAAAATTGCAAGAACACGATGACGCGGCTGCTCGTGTTGCTGCGCTCGAGCAGTTGAATGCCAAGATGAAGCAAGCTGCCCAAAATATAGAAAAAAGCTATCTCCAGTGTTTTCCTTTCGGAGCTAGAGGATTGTGGCCAGCATATGCCTCACAGGTTCTTGACGATCAGCAACTCGATAATGCCCGAGTGGTTGAAGTGATGCACTTTCGTGAACAACTCGTACGAAAAATAAATCCATTTTTCCGACGATATAACAGAGAAAGCTACCGACGTTTGTTTCCGCCGCAGGTTTCTGAGAGCGCCTCTGGAGAAGCTGATGTATTATCTTCAACTGAAGGGCGCTTTATTGGTGAGGTTCAGAAAGAAGTTGATGTGATTGCTAGAAAAATATTTGGTGATTCCGAAATGAGCGCACAGGCAATCTTACGGCCATCAATTATAGCTGGCATTATTGTTGGCAATCCTCCTGTTCATTTTCCTGCCCGGAGAACTATTGCTATTAATCTCAGGCGCTCATCACCCCCAGCAATATTGCTGGCTGATTTCTCCATTCAATTTTTTGAACGTCTTCCTGAATTCAGTTCTTCGTAACTAAAAAAATAGAAAATTATAGGACCACGCATTTACCGCGCATTGTGATTGCGTGTAAGGCTTTATTTAAAAAAAGAGTTGTTACAAAGATGTAAAGAATTCTTGACAAAAACGCTAAAATGTGGTATTCTAAAGTAGAATTTATAACTATTTTTGTATGATGGGACGAGAAGGCCACCCTCGCGAGTGGGCACCAGAGGAAGCACGCAACCGTGAATACACTAAACTTGAGGTGGAGGCCGCCCTCGATGCCTTTCGTTCGTTATTGTTTGATTTGAAAGATTATGCAGTGTATGGCAGCACTGCCCTTTATTTATATAATGCCGAAAATCCAGATACAAAGCTGGCAGGCTGGCCGATGCCAACTGATATGGATATCGCGGTTGGCAACGCCAACACCTTGGCTGCTATCCGAGAACGCCTGGGCAATTTGTCGGGCATAGTAACCATTACTGATAATGGCGCTATTCCCGATAAAGTGGATGGTCATTATACGCTTGCTGGCACAATTGAGGTTACAGTTACCGAGCAAGGGAGGGCTCGCAAAGTAGCCTTTCCATTTGAAATCATTTTACAGTCACGCTTTGTTCGTCATAATAGTATTGTTCGGGCTTCTATGAAACATGGTTTACGCTGCCTTGCGGCAGAAGATATGCAACATGTCTATGGCCAGCTGGCTAATTATGGAGCACATAAACAAAAAGAGGGCGAACTAAATGACAAGGAAGCTCAAAAATTGCCTGTTCGCCAGCAGGCAATTAATAATATGCGAACAAGACATGTAATTGAATGATAAGAGTTTGTGAGTAAAATTTTGAATGTAAATAATTCTTGATAAAATTTTAAAAATATCATTGAAATTAAACTTTATGTCTTCCCAAAAAGATGTAGAAGGGGGCCTTAAAAATTTAGGCGAGACAAGATTACCTAATAGGGATTTACCGGATGATGGAGCTCCAGAATCACAACCACAGGAATACGAAAGAATCACAACTCTTGGTGGCCGAGAATTTCGCGAAACCGGAATTGAATATTCTGATGGTCATAAACTGCGCCAATTTAGAGTAGAAGCACATCAACGAGGCGAAACGACCATCCCCGGTGGCACCTTTGAGGTTATAGAATATAAAGAATCAACTGAGCCGATTAAAGTAGGTAGCCAAGAAGAAGCGGGAAGGTTGTTGATAGGAGAATTAAAAAAACGACATGCCATACGACATGGCAAAGATGGCATCAGTCCAAAAGTATTACATGCTTCCGAGCATCCCGAACTAGTTGGCGATAAAACAGGGTATATTTTGGCTAAAATAAAGCAAAAAACAGAATCAAGAGCACCACAATTTATAACTGATAAGGGAATAATAGTTGCCAAAGCTGCAGGCGTAGGACATGATATTAAAATTCATCAAGTTAAAGTTGACGGCGCAATTGACGCTCAACTGCAGCGTGTCCGTGGTACTAACCCTAGTGAAATACCAGCAAATTTAAATGACGATGTGCAAAGAATTGCCAAGGGCTTAGAGTTAAACGGTAGCGAAGGTGATAGCGCGAACGAAATAATTGCCTTGATGCAACGTTTTGTTTATGAGTCTGGTCCTCAGAGCGGTGAGCGCATATTTAGCGATGAAGAAATCATTCCGATGGTTAAAGGAATGGTAGGTGTTACCTATCCTGATTTTAGATTTATTCAAGTCCCCAATGCCCCTAAGGGAACTTTTGGTCTAGAGGTCAAACAAACATACCTTACAGCAGAGTCATCAGTTTATGATTTAACTATTGCTCTTTCAGACTTGAATTCTCAGACTTCAGCAACCGATGGAAATTTGGAATTTCGTGAGTTACGCTATAAAGTTCAAAACGAAATTTCCACTAGAGGAATTGATAATTTGACACCAGATGAAATGAGTAAGATTTTTACGGCTTGCATTGAATGGCAAAAAACGCAGCCAAACTTCCTTAGATTTAGAAAAATTTTAGGGCTTGAAGCTATTAATAATAACAAACAAATTGCAACGCTTGGGGAAGACGATGCTGAAGCAGTACGGGCTTTATTTAAAGAAGAATATGGGTTAGAAGATGGTGGTTTAACAGATACTCTTATAGCTGACGCCGAACGAATTAAAGAACATTTTGAAAAGGATTATGGTCCGCTCCGTGATGAGTTAGTTACACATCATAACAAAGATCAACACCAAAAAGGTCTTCATATAGATATAAAAACTGGGTTTATTAAAATGTTGGAAGAGGTCGGCTGGTCGGCTACATAAATTAAAATATATAAAAAATATCCCGACTGGATCGGGATATTTTTTATTACCAATTTATTTTGTGGATAACTTAGTGTATAAATATCAAAATCTGTGTATATTTGTATACAATAGCGTATACAAATTAATAAAAATAATATCGACAATTGGCTGAGATAAGATCAAAAGATTGATTTTATATTGTCTGCATCATAAATGTTCCACGTGAAACATAAGTTACCTCTCTTTAGATGAACTGGTATTAGGTTTCACCAATTGTCATCCCGAATCTCCATCGCAGGGGTGAGGGATCTCTGTCCAATTGGCCAAAACGACAAGACAGAGATTCCTCCGGAGCCTGCACTGAGTGCAGCGAATGTATCATCGGAATGGCAGACTAAAAATTGACAGGATTTTTAGTCATATTGAGGTAATAATTGTTCATTACTTAATACCATCTCGATATATGAGTACTGTTAAATAGTTGATTGTATAATTATCTCAAATATTAATTTGAATGTCGTTGCCAGTAAATTGTTGGTAATTAATGTTCCAAATATTGGTTCTTCAATCGTAATTAAAGCGATATTATCATCCCAAATTAACACATTAGTAGGCAAGTATTTATATTTCTCGGGGAGATGGCGAACATCATATAATTCTTTCAGCATTTCTTCCATTAGCAGAGTGTTTTTGGCTTTTGAAGTCGCAGTCAAAACATCGTAGAAAACAATACCCCGCGATTGAAGCTCATGCAGATACCACTCGTAAAATTCAGGCATGAGATTATTAAGGTGCTCGGTAAAGCCGAGGCCTAATACTTTTTGAGAATTTAGGCTTAGACGATATATTTCTTTAATCTGTTCAGTTCCATCAAAAAACCTAATTTTAGGTTTGTTTTTTTGTGTAGTATAAAGACCGCGTAAATCCGGGAGTATTTGTTGCACCGTTTCGCGTTTTTTATCAAGCGTACGTAGTAGCGCATCAGGATCACAGGAAATATAGGCCTTGCGTTTGCCCTGTATTTGCTCCTCAATCAAACCCTTGGTCGTGAGGGATTCCAAAATGTTATAGCAGTTTGTTCGGGCAATTTTTGTTCCACGTGAAACATTTGGGGGCGTTGTTAAACCATTCTCCAATAAAAAAAGATAAACCGTGATTTCTGAGCGGTTAAGGCCAAGGAGTCTTAATTGAAGCGTAAGATCCATAATCTCCAATTGTCATTCCGGGATGATAAAATCTGTCAATTTATTTTATATCATTTATTTATATGTAAGTCAATAAAATTAATTATATTTATCTATAAAGAATATAAAAATAATTGACAAATTGATTAATTATTAGAACTTACGCGTTTGACTCCTCCTTACGAAGGGGAGGGTATATTGAGCAAACGTGTAAGTTCTTAATATGCTGCGCATTACGAAGCGCCTGGTTAAGGGCCATTTTGATTAGTGAAGAAACATGATATAATTACTTTAAATAATTTATTCTCAGTTTATTTTTTCATATCTTATATACTATGGTTAACCAACAACGCCTCGTCTCTATTCTTGATAATTTTGCTTATGTTCTTCTTTTAGCAACCATTATTGTTGTACCGCTGTTTGTAGATAATAATCTAGCGAATTGGTATGTTATTCCCAAACAGTATGTATTGGGGGGATTAGTGTTGCTTCAAGCTTTAACATTTGCCGGCAAGGCAATTTTGTCCAAACGCTTAGTAGTAGTACGTTCCATGCTCGATACGCTCCTTTTGATTTTGTTGGTACTACTATTTTTATCAGCCGTTTTTTCTGGATCAGTGTACGATAGTTTTTTTGGGCGTAATGATTCTTTTGTGCTTAACTTTTCCATTTTAGGCATTTTGATATTATTTTTCTTTCTGACGATTAATCAGGTAGGAACGCTGCGACGGTGGCTGAGTGTTAATGATATAGTGCTAACTGTTGGTGGCTGTACGGCGCTGCTTTTTATATTAAAAATTGTTTTTCATATCGATTTATTGAGTCGACTCGGCGGGTCAATATGGAATACTGTGGACATAACGAATACTAATTTTGGGATCTGGCTTATTGCAATTTTTTTGCTTGCCGCTGGTCGGCTTATAAAAAGAGACCGACTGTCAGGTCGATCACTTGGTTATTTTTTTGTTGCTTTGCTTTCTTACACCAGTCTTATCCTGCTTGGTTTTCAATTGTTATGGTGGATAGCGTTTGTGGGTTTACTCATAGTACTCTGTCTTGGAGTTAGCTTTGTGCGCGAGGCACGGGTGGGATGGCTTTCGGCTTTGTTTGCAATCCTTCTTTTGACGGCGATTTTTATTGTCTTTGGAACACCACAAGCTTTTAAATCTTCGGTGCCAACAGAAGTTGCTCTCAACGTTTCTTCATCGTGGGGAATCACTCATGGAACAGCATTGAAAGGAGTAAAAAACTTTTTTTTGGGCAGCGGTCTGGGTACCTTTGGGATTGATTTTTCCGAATTTCGTGATGCTGAATTTAATAATGATTCAGTGGCTTGGACATTACGATTTAATCGCCCCATGAATACCCTGTTTGCCTGGTTGGCCGAAGCGGGAGTGCCGGCGTTTGTGCTATTAGTTTTTATTGTCATCATCATCATGGGCCATGTCTTGGCTAGCTGGTTACGACAGCGTTCTAAGACCATCCTTGATTCCGCTCTTGAAACAGATATGCTCACCGAACTTCCTGCGTCGCCACGGCTGGAGGTTTTTATTGTCGCTGGTGTCTGGTTAACCGTCACCGCCGCTTCTCTCCTTACATTTTTTGGACCGGTGCTCTGGTGGCTCTGGTGGCTTCTCTTGGCTCTTACGATTATTGGAGTCGCTCTACTTGGTGGCAGCACACTCCGGATCAAAGAATTGAGTGTCGAAGGGACTCCAGAACACAGCTTAACATTTTCCTTTGGAATTATTGTTGTTATTGCAGTACTTCTTTTAGGTGGGGTGTGGGGGGCACGACTGTATTTAGCCGAGATCGCCTACGCCTTGGCATTGCGGAGCACTGATTATCCAACTGCTGAAGCCAATTTAACAAAAGCCCTAGGCTATCGGAGCAATTCCGATGTCTATCATATGGCGCTGGCTCAGGTATATTTACTTGAGGCTGTACAGGCCAGTCGAATGAAGGAGCCAAAGGTAGTGGAGGTCAGTGCGCTACTGGGGAAAGCGGTTAATGAAGCACGTGTTGCCACGACCATCTCTCCTCGTTCTGTAGCTATTTGGGAGAACCTGGCGACTATGTACGAAAATGCGGCTCCGGTAGTAGCGGGTGCGCGTGAATGGGCGTTGCAATCATTACAAGAGGCTATTGCGCTCGAACCAACTAACCCAATTTTGCATTGGCGTCTGGGTAATAACTTTGGCTTGGCACGGCATTGGGAGGAGGCCGTCAAACTCTATCAGCAAGCCGTTGATCTTAAAGCGGATTATTTGGCCGGATATTTTGGGCTCGCTACTGCTTATGAACAGCTAAATCAAATTGATAAAGCGGTTGCCGCTTATCAAACCGGGCTCTCCGTGGCCAACACTAACGTTGATCTCTTATTTAATTATGGGCGTGTGTTGTTTAATCGAAACGGTAAAGGAGATAGAGACCAAGCGCAAAAGATTTGGTTGGCTGTTATCCAGTTGCAACCCAAATATGTCAATGCGCTGTATAGCCTTGGTCTTTGGTATGAAGCCAAGGGAGACAAAACAACCGCTTTGCAATACTATTATAAAGTTAAAGATCTAAATCCAACGAGTAAAGAAGTGGCTGATAAAATTGCCACCCTCACCGGGCCAGCTGCTTTGCCATCTGCCGAAGAACAAACCCCGCCCGCCGTATCAGGATCACACTAACGTATGCGTTCAAGCTTTTTTAATTGCGTTTTAATTATACTGCTTGGTATCAGTCTTAGTAGCCCTGTGCCTACCCAAGCGGTAATGACTTCAACCAATTATTATATTTATGCCGACACCATTGATACCGGAGGAGTACTGAGTACCAGTACCTCATATACTATTCAAGATACTGTTGGTGAAGCTGCCGGGACAGCCGCCACCAGTTCCACATATATTATTCACGGTGGGTATCAGGGAGCGGAACTGGGGTCGCTCACTATGACGCTGAGTGCCAGCTCGGTGAACTTGGGAACATTAACTACGGGCGCAGTCGCTTCGGGCAGTTCGGTGGTAACCATTTCCACAGACTCCAATACCGGGTACACTCTTTCAGTGGGGAGTGCGAGCGGCAGTAGCTTGACAGGGGTGAGTGATGGCGCCGTAACCGCTGGGGTTGAAGAATACGGCGTAGCGGTAGCCGGCACTGATCGAGCTTTTAGTACTGACCAAGCGGTGACGCCTGGTTTGGTGCTTGCCTCATTTAACGCTCCGGTCAATAATAGCCAAAGCACTTTAACCTTTAAGGCGGCTATCAGCGGTTCGTCAAGCGCCGGGGCTTATAATCAAACCGTCACCCTGGCTGCTTCGGCTAATTTGTAAAATAATAAAAAATCATCCTCGCTTTTCATAAAAGGTATGCGTTACAGCAGTATCATATTTGGTTGTTTAATCTTCGGGTTGTTTCTTAGTTTGCCTCTTCGGGTGCGGGCGTTTAGTGTTAGTCCATTACGCTATGTCATTAATGCGGAAGCAGGAGCAACCCAGCAACTACGTGTCACGATTACTAATCCGGATGCGGTAAGCGCCCATTACGCCTTACAGGTCGTTGGGGTTCGTCAGGATGCCACCGGTCGCCCTATTTTTGAAAATTCTATTGATTCGGCCGAAACGTGGGTAGAACCAAGTCAACCGAGTATCACGCTACGGGGGAAAGAAGAAGCCACCGCCATCTTTTCACTCCATATACCCAAACAGGCACTACCTGGGGCACACTATCTCGGTTTAGCAGTTGAGGCAAGCGGCGGGGGCAATGGGACGGCTTTACGAGGGCGGCTAGTGACTCTCGTGGTATTACACGTGGCCGGAGAAGTTCATGAAAACGTAGAAATAATAATGTGGCGAGGACCAACGTGGATTACCCAAAGCGCTTGGCCGTTTTCATTATCACTGCGCAACAGGGGAACCATAGAAGTACCCCTTGAAGGGTATCTGCAGATAACCAACTGGTCGGGGAAAGAGTTGGCACGAAATTCGGTGACGTTGGGTAACCCGCTTGTGCCCGGGGGATATCGCACGTTAGAACCAACTATCGATACCAAGGGGCAGATCCGTTGGCCTGGGTGGTATAGGGCAGAGCTTTTGGTACATTATGGAAAGACCAAGCAAATTGTAACAGCGAAAATTACACTGTGGTATATACCACTGTGGGTATTTGGAATTATTGGCACAATCTGTTTTGGCCTGATATGGCGAGCGGTTGGTCGTCGATCACAACGTCGGCCTACGAGCGCAAACTAAAAAATTATGTCTCGCTTTGTTCGTACGATTGTCATAAGCCTCCTGAGCCTTGCTGTTTGTGGGGGTGGTTTTTTATTAGTACATGCTGCCACCACTACGCAGCAAGATGTTAACGTAACGCTTACCGTTCCCAGTTCAGGTGGGGGCGGTGGTGGTGTAGGTGGCGGCGGGCCAGGCGACAATCCACCACCCAACAATCCACCCACAATTTCTAATGTTGCTTCGTCGACCACCTTTACTACCGCCACCATTACGTGGAATGCTACTGATGACGGACAGATCACCGCCAGCTCTTTTGTCTATGGGTTAACTCAAAATTATGGTAACTCCGGATCAATCACGGGCAGCTATCAAGTGGCGCTGTCCGGTCTGGCTACGGGCACGGTGTATTATTTTAAAATTACGGTAACTGATAATGGTAATAAAAGTACATCGTATACCGGTTTATTTAAAACCAAAGTATATACCCCACCACCGGATAACACCCCACCAGTTATTTCCAATATTCAAACCATTCCGGGAGTTACTACCTCAAGTATTAATTGGCAAACCAACGAGCCCGCCGATAGCCAGGTTCAATATGGTTTCACCAATGCTTATGGCGTAAGTTCTTTTGATGTCAGTAAGATACTTGCTCATAGTGTTTTGCTTTTTAACCTGTTGCCCAATACTATCTATCATTACCAAATTCTTTCTGCTGATAGCGCGGGCAACACTGCTAACACCACGGACGCTGCCTTCCAGACCGCCAAAGATGCCACCCCACCTCCAGATGTAAGTGGAGTGGAATTAAGCACAACCTCAAATACTATCAAAGTGAGCTGGGTTAACCCGAGCCTTAATGCCGTGCCCGATTTTAGTGGTGTAAAGGTGGTACGTAAAGTCAACAGCCGTTCTCTTAACATTAACGATGGCACATTGGTATACACGGGTAGTGGACAAAGTTTTACCGATGGGAATGTTCTTGTGAATGTTACTTATTTTTACACCATTTTTTCTTTTGACACCTCAAATAATGTAAGCGCTGGGACATTCATCAGCGGAAAAATAACCCCCCCTGTAGGATCAAGCGAAGTTTGTAATAATGGTATCGACGACGATAGTAATGGCGCCATTGATTGTGCCGATGTTGCCTGTAAAGATGATCCAAATTGTTTAGCACCACCAAAAAAAGAAATTTGTAATAATGGTGTGGATGATGACGGTGATGCTAAGGTAGACTGTGCCGATAGTGATTGCAATGGTAATGTAAATTGTAAGGCGCCAGTTTTTGAGATCTGTAACAATGGTATTGATGACGACGCCAACGGTGCCATTGATTGTGCTGATTCGGCCTGTGGCGGAAGTATTTTTTGTCAAGGACAGAAAGGTATTGTTCAAGAAATTTGCATGAATGGCAGCGATGACGACGGCAACGGTAAAATTGATTGTTATGATCCGGCCTGTTTTGGATTTTCTGGATGTGTTAATTCAGTGTTGCCCGGGACCGGGGGGACAAGCGGTTTGGAATCAGGTTCCAGTACGGTGCCAGAATCGGCTAAACTTTTAGTAAGCGACCTTACTTTTTTGGCGGGTAACCGGACTATTACCTTAGAACCGAAAGGCAACCGAGTAACCAGTTTGGCGGGTACACCTTTGACGATTTTCCTACCTCTTAAGAAATTTTTTCGTACCCCTCGTTCGGTGATTTTACATATTGATAACCATGACGAACATCAATTTATTTTTGAAATTGGTTCGGCTCGATATAGTACCGATATTACCGCACCACCAATCGGTCAGCATCCGGTTCAAGTAGTAATCGATTACGGTGGAGAGCAAGTTGATACCATTAGCTTGGTATTAGAATCACTCGCCTTGGGTGAGATCCACACCGGTGACGTGGCACCGACGGGCGTTACTGTTCTCTTGCTTACCCCCGAAGGCAAGCCGGTTGATACTGCCCCGAGCGGCTTCGCTAATCCTGTTATTACCAACGCTAATGGTACGTATGGATGGATCGTGCCCAATGGACGGTATGTTATACAAGCCACAAAATTAGGGTTTTATAAACGCACAACACCGGGGTTAACCATCGACAACAATGTAGTAAATGTATCAATTAGCCTCATTGCAGAACCGCCATCATTAAGTGATAGTATTAATCCCGATGCTTCGCTGGCCGAGAATATTACTAATGTTGCAAAAAATCTCGCTGCCAAAACTAAAGCCGCCACGCAGCGTACCGCAGAGAAAGTAGTTGATACCGCTAAGATAGTAAATGAGGCCGCCGATAATCCGGAAGTTGAAAAGGCGGCGAGTCACGTTGTAGCGCCGGCTACTGTTAGTGTGATCGCTGTTAGTACCGTTCCCTTTTTGACATTTGCTGATGTTTTTCCATTTTTACGTTTTCTTTTTCTTCAGCCATTAATGCTCCTTGGTTTGCGACGTCGTTCTGGTTGGGGGCAGGTATACAATGCTCTTAATAAGTTGCCTGTTGATTTAGCCACGGTTCGTTTAATTAACGCCACCACTGGTAAGATAGTTCAATCCAAAGTAACCGATAAAAAAGGCCGTTATGCCTTTGTGGTAGAACCGGGTGAATATCGTTTAGAGATTAGTAAGGGCGCGATGACCTTTCCATCGACACTGCTTGCAGCTTACAAAAATGATGGTCAGAAAACCGATATTTATCATGGTGAGCCAATTAAGGTTTCCGAAGAAGGAGCAGTTATCACTGCCAATATCCCACTCGATCCACTCGGCGAACATAAGAAGCCACTTCGGCTCATCTGGGAACGCTTCGCGCGTAAATTGCAATGGATACTATCATGGGTAGGCTTTGGGGTAACGATCGTATCTTTGTATATTGCTCCACGCTGGTATGTATGGGTACTTTTGGGCGTCCACTTAGTATTCACCGCACTCTTCTGGCGACTCGCCAAGCCGCCCAAAGTTAAAAGTTGGGGTATTGTGTATGATGCGGGGACAAAAGAACCGCTGTCTAATGCGGTTGCCCGTTTGTTTAGTTCACAATTCAACAAGCTTGTCGCTACGCAGATTACCGACCGTAAAGGGCGCTATTATTTCTTAGCCGGGGATAATCGCTACTACGTAACTTACGATCATAAGGCTTATGAGCAACAACGCTCCGACCAAATTGATTTAAGCGGCAAAGACGCCGAGACGATCGCTCTTAATGTTGGATTGCAACCGGGAGAACAAGGGTCGCCAGATCAACCAATGAAAAAAGATTAAATAGATGACAAAACGGGTATTTCGTAATTCAAAGTTTGCAGGAAAACTGCCCGGATACGGGCAGTTTTTTCGTTATCATCCAAGCTCTTCCATTGACCTTACTTATCAACAGTTTTTAACATGTCAGAAAGGTGAAAAAAAGTGTATACTATCTACAAATTTAACGTTGGTTATGTTGTTTCCGAAAACCGGGAGAAATTCAAAAAATGAACGCCGGGTATTTTTTGCTATTGGTGTAGTTTTGTTATTGTTATTTTTTGGCGGCGCCTGGCTATTACAAGGCACGCCCACCAAAGCGGCCACTGCCCCAGCGATTGTTACGTATCAAGGAAAGTTGTTAGTTAATGGGCTAGCCGCTACCACTACGCAAAGCATGAAAATTCTTCTTTATGATGCTGTGACCGGTGGGAACGCACTCTATACTGTTTCTGGAACTCTGGCTGCACCGACGACTATCAATGTAACACCAACCAGCGGACTTTTTAGTGTTGATTTAGGCAGTAGTGGTACTAACGCTCTTGATAATACTATTTTTCAAACGAATGGTTCCGTATACTTAGAGGTGCGGGTTGGAGCCGAGACACTTACGCCACGCAAACAAATTACTACTGCCCCCTATGCGTTTAATGCCCGCCAGCTTGATGGTGTGACTGCTACTAGCACGGCATCTAGTTCAACATACATCCCCATTTCTGATAGTAGTGGGAATTTTCAATTTAATCGCGTCACATCAACAGGCGCCTATGTCACCGGTAATTCTACTTTTATTGCCACGACGACATTCGCAACGTCGACATTTACCAGTTCAACGCTTACCAATGCCAATATCACCAACCTTACTGTAACAAACTGTATAGGTTGCGCTACCAGTAGTGCGCAGTTAGCTGGTAATCAGATTTTTACTGGTAGTAATACATTTTCTGCCACCACCACATTCGCTACAACAACGGTCGTCAGTTCTACCATCACAAACGCCAATCTAGGAACAGTCGCTATCACTGGTAATAGCGCTCTCGGCGGCACGCTTGGTGTTAGTGGTCTGGCGACATTCACCGGTGGTTTACTTTCAAGCGTCTCCTCTACTTTTAGCAGCAACCTCCAAATCAGTGGTGCTCTACGCGCTTCTTCTACCTTTCTAGTTGATGGTGCGACGACAATCGCTGGAGCCCTTAGCGCAACTGCCGCTGGCACCGGTCTTGCCGTTACCAACAATGCCACCATTGGCGGTACGCTTGGTGTTACCGGCGTCACCACATTAAGTAATGCTCTATCAGTGGTAGGATTAAGTTCACTAACGCAAGCTTCCTCAACCCGTTTGTCGGTTGTTGATCGAATCTATGTTGGAGGCTCGGCTACTACTACTATCTTCGGCGACAGCACCACCTCAACTTTCTCCGGTGGCATTTCCGTCGCTAGTGGCAATATCAATCTTCCTAGTGGCAGTGTCTATCTCATCAACAACACCAACGTTCTCAGCGCCACAACACTTGGTTCCGCTGTTGTTAATTCATCACTCACCTCGGTTGGCGCACTCGGGAGCGGTTCTATCACTTCGGGTTTCGGTGCCATCGATATTGGCGCTGATGCCTTGACTGCTGGTGTCGGCACTTTTGCCGGGAACGTTAATCCAAGTACAGGAGGTCTGTATGATCTCGGTACTGCCTCCACGAAATGGCGTTATGGTAATTTTCAAGGCGGCGTTTTTGTTAATGATATTAGCGCAGCGCTTGGTTTTTCTGTGACCTCGAGTCTGAGTAATACTCAACTTATTATTGGTCAAACTCCCAGCGCTGATCTTGGTAAATTTTACGTTGATTTCAGCGGCAACGTGAGTGCTTCGGGCACACTAACCGTGGCTAGTTGCACTGGGTGTAGCAACTTAGCCGCGGATTGGGTGAAACAAACTAACTTTGGTACTCTCACTCTTACTCCTTCCACTACCGTTCCACTTTGGCTCAAGAGTAGCGAACCACTTTATTCATCCTCGAGTATCATTGTTGGTAATGCCGGGGTGTCAACAACCGTTGCCGCTAATTATTTGTCGGTAACCGATGGCACCACCACCTCAATCCACACCGCTACCTCCCTTATTCTCGGTCAACGCAACTCCGGGTTTAATCAAGGAGTGTTCTTTGTAGATGGTTCAGCGGCTGGGAATGGTGCTATCTATACATCTAGTTCAATTAACGCCATTACCACTTCAACCATTAATGTGGCTTTAGGAATCGGAACTTCTACACCAGTTGCTAAATTCACAGTAAGTAATGGTGTGTTTCTGGTAGAAGGCACTGGTGGTGGGGGTAACCCATTACCGAGTGAAGCTGGAACTCGAATGATGTGGATTCCGTCTAAAGGAGCGTTTCGGGCAGGTCGGTTGACAGGAGGAGGGGCGGCTAGTTGGGATGATGCCAGCATTGGTCAGAATTCATTTGTTCTCGGAGTAAATAATATTGCTAGCGGCGCTACTTCCATTGCCTTAGGGAATGGCAACCGACCAGAGTCCGATGATTCAATTGGTATTGGAGTAGAAAATTTTATTGCCGGTCTTGCTGGTGGGGCTACCAACAATATTGGCATTGGGTATCGCAGCAATGTTAATGCAGTCAGTGCGGCATCATACAATTATATGTTTGGTTATCAAAATACGGCTGATTATGGATACGGTACGGCAATTGGTGACAACAATACAGTCCACGCACCAAATGCTTCAGCCTTTGGAAGCGGTAATTCTGTCGCTAATGGTGGAGCCGGTGGCCAGTATTCAATTGCCTTGGGGCGATCAAATATTATTAATGGTATCGCTTCGTTCGTGTTAGGTACAGACAACAATACCATCAGCGGTAATCATGCTGGAGCGGTTGGTATTGGCAACTCTGTATCTGGGCCTAGTTCCTTTGCATTTGGTGCCACCAATACGGTAAGCGGAATTAATTCTATTGCCCTAGGGAACTTATTAACCGTCAGCGGTAACAACTCAATGGCTATTGGAGGAACATCCACTGCCTACACTCTGGCTCAGAACAACACTATTGCAATGCTATCTAATTATGTTGGCATTGGTACATTAGCTCCTAATTTTTTGTTAACTGTTGCGGGTAGTAATGCCGGTTTGGCTGTTGGCAACGGTTCTACCACTTCATCACTTGAATCCAACAAACTCGTCATCGCTAGTTCCACTGCTGACGCCTTGGGTAAATTTTACGTTGATTCTTCCGGCAATGTTAGTGCCTCTGGCACGCTCCAAGTTTTTGGCGCCACCACCTTCACTGGCGGTGTTACCTACAGTGGCCTCAACACCTTCCAGGCAGGTTTCATTTCCCAAGTCTCTTCTACTGTTCTTCGTCTTAACATCGGTGGTGGTATTGCCTCCACCACCCTCAACGGCAATTATTTATCACTCGGCAATGGCACGAGCTCTACAGTTGCTACTGCCACCTCGCTTATCGTTGGTCAAGCGAGCAATTTTAATGCCGGTGTATTTTATGTAGATGGTTCCCCGACGGGCGATGGTGCCATTAGCACTTCAGGCACCATTTTGGCTCAGGGTATCTATACAGGAGTCGTCGGCGGAGCACCGGCAAGCGGTGCTGGTACCCGTCTCATGTGGGTTCCAGCTAAAGCAGCATTTCGAGCTGGAGCCGTTGCTGGTACACAATGGGATGATAGCAGTATCGGAAATTATTCAGTAGCTTTTGGACAGAATAATACAGTGAGCGGAAATTATTCAGCCGCGGTGGGGTGGGCGAGCAATGTCGCCGGTGATTACAGTTTTGCTAGTGGTGATCAAAATACTGTCTCTGGAAACTATTCGACTGCGTTTGGTCATGCCAATACGGCTAGCGGAATCATTTCCATTGCTTTAGGAGATTCTAATCAAGCTACCGGCAGCCATTCAATTGCAATGGGGGGGATTGGCAGCCAAGCGACCGGTGATTATGCTGTTTTAATTGGCCTTGATACTACCGGGCCAATATTGGCTCAAGCCAATACCATGGCCATTATAGGTGGCAACGTTGGTATCGGCACTCTGACACCCTATAGTTTGCTCACTTTAGGAAATGGAAGTTTAAATGTGCAAGGCGGTGGAGTGTTTGCTGGCAGTGGCACGGTCACATCTTCGCTCGAGAGCAACAAACTCGTCATCGCCAGCTCCACCGTTGATGCGCTCGGTAAATTTTATGTCGATTCCAGTGGTAATGTAAGCGTCTCAGGCACTCTCAGGTTTGGTAGCGTCAGTGCTACTGGCACTTTTTCTTCGGATATTGTTCTAAATGATGACGAAAAAAGTATTTATTTTCCACTGAGTACTGGGTCTAACAAGCCAATGATTTACATGTATCAAACTGGTAGCAATGCTAGTCGTACGGTACTAGCGGAATCTCCTCAATATAACGCCTGGGGTTTGCAATATACCCCAGCAAGTAGCACCTTTGACTTTATTAAAGGGACGACAAATCCGAGCGATGTGGCGATGCAGATTGATTTGTTTAATAAAAGAGTTGGAATTAATACCACTACACCAGCGTGGTCATTAGTCGTTCAGGGGGGCATCTGCATTACTACCGGTAATAATTGTGGTGCGGAAGTCAACGGTGGGTTAAAGGTAGATACGGCTGGAGGAAACGGAGCTGATGACCCAGGCGATGTATTCGATATCGCCGAGCGTTATCCCGCATCGCAAGTAATGGAGGCAGGTGATGTAGTAGCTGTTGATACGGCTGCTCCAGAGCGAGCAACTATTAAAAAAGCTCTTGTTAATGACACGGCAATTGGTGTTGTTTCAACAAAACCAGCCCTAGCAATTAATGGGTCTGATGTGGTTATGGGGCCAGCGGCTGAAGTTACCTCAACTCGGCCACTGGTAGCCTTGGCCGGTCGTGTTCCAGTTAAAGTTTCTACATCTCAAGGATCAATTCAACGCGGTGATCAGCTTACGTTATCATCTATTCCCGGCGTTGCGGTTAAAGCGGTGGGAGAAGGACCAACAATTGGCGTGGCTTTAGAAACCTATGATGGTACTGAGATTGGAAAAGTATTAACGTTTGTTAAATTGGGGTGGAATCATGGTTTAACCATAAAAACCAGCAACAATGGTGAAATTATTCTTCCCACTGATTTTAATATCAATAATCAAGTGCTTATCAACGTCGCAGCCATTAAGGGCCAAGATAACCGCTGGGAAATTGACGCGGAAGGCAGGTTTATTACTCGTCTGTCTACTTCAGCCGGAGATAAAGAAATGGTCGCTATGCAGTCACCAACCGCGGAATTTGTTTTCTCAAGTTCATCACAACTCGTGGCTGGTGAAGCGCGAATAATTTTTGATCAAGCTACGGAAGAGATTGTTGATTCGGCTACTCCACTCAAAGTCACTGTCACGCTTACATCAGGCGAAGCTAAAGGAATTTATGTGAGTGAAAAAACTGCTCAAGGATTTGTGGTCAAAGAGCTTTCCGGCGGTACCAGCAACGCTACCTTCGATTGGATTGTAGTGGCAAAACGGCGTGTTCACAATACTACTCCAGCAGAGGGCCCTGACCCCAATCTAGTTGTACCACCCCCCTCACCGCCCGACCCTAATCTCCAGATCCCCGCGCCTCCCCCAGAATCAACAACATCAACTTCATCAACACCACCAAGTGAGTCGTCATCAATAACTCCAGCACACGGAGAATCAACCGCCCCCTCAACAACTCCATAATATTAAAACACGTCACTCGCGAGTGACGTGTTTCTGTGGACCGTGCGGGGGTCGAACCCGCGACCTCCTGACTGCCAGCCAGGCGCACTACCAGCTGTGCTAACGGCCCATTTGTGAAATATTGCACACAATCTGACTAATAATTGTGAGCTCATTATACAAATGAGCAGAGAAATAGTCAAGTTTGCACACGCCTTTATAATTGGGTTTTTGAGTCTTTTTACCAATTGTCCGCGGATCAATTCGCGATGAATAAAATTGTCTATGCTGAATTTCTGTAATACTCCCCCAAAATTTTTCAAGGTACGAAATATTAGCATCGGCTCGACACTGAACTGTGCAGCGAAATTTACTTTCATCAATATTAAAGCATCGCCGTAATAAATAAAGAAAAAGTTGTATAATTAAAGGGTCAGAATTACCAAAGGTTAAACAGCCACGTTTGCCTTTTGAACCTTCTGCCAAGTAGAGCATAGCCAAAATAATTTTTCCAACGTCTTTATTTTTGGCCAATCTTGGCAAATCCTTATTTTCCGTAAGAATTTTTTTAAGATATAATTGGCGTCTTCCACGATTGGCGACGACTGCTGTTTGGCGTGCTCGAATTTGATTAGCAACAATAATTTGTTTGATTCGCCGTTGGTGGGTTGGAGAAAGTTCAATATTTTCGCACCAGACAGAAAGAGTGCTACGTGCAATTTTTTTACGTACCACTCGCTGTATTTCCGCATAGGTTTTTCCAGATCGACGCAAAGCTCGTACCCTTTGTTTTAGTATGGTTTTGCTCATAACAAAATAATTGTACTACAGAATAATACTATGTACAAATAAACAATGTCTGTTTGTCAAGAGCAGAGATGTTTGATAAAATGATCACGTTCATTATAGTCACTTGTCATTCGAAATTCGTTATTTTCACCCTATGTCATGTTCAATCGGTATCGTCGGCCTTCCCAACGTGGGCAAATCCACGCTCTTCAACGCGCTCACTCGAAGCAAACAAGCGAACGCCGCCAATTATCCATTTTGCACTATCGATCCCAACGTTGGTGTGGTTGAGGTTCCTGATGAACGCTTGCAAAAGCTGACTCAAGTGTCTAAGTCACAAAAGACTATTCCAACAACGATAGAATTTATCGATATCGCCGGCATTGTCAAAGGTGCTTCCGAGGGCGAAGGGTTGGGCAATAAATTTCTTTCTCACATCCGGGAAGTAGATGCGATCGCGCAAGTGGTCCGGGCTTTTTCTGACGAAAATGTCATCCACGTCCATAATCGCGTTGATCCGAAAGACGACGCCGCTATTATTAATACCGAACTCGCACTTGCTGATCTTCAGACGGTTGAGAAACGTCTCAAGGCTGCTCGAACTTCCGCCAAAGGTGCCGGCGCCAAGGAGTTTCAATCGCAGGTAGATTTATTTGAAAAAATTTTTAATCATCTCCAAACTGGTTCGCCAGCACGTCAGCTTGAATATACCGACGATGAAATCGCACTGGTCCAAGAATTGCATTTACTCACGATGAAGCCAATGTTGTATGTCGTAAATAATGATGAAGAAAACAAGAAAACAAGAAAACAAGAAAACATTATCGACGAGACGGCGACACAAATTCAAATTAGTGCCAAGCTCGAAGCTGAACTCGCCGATTTGTCTCCTGAGGAAGCTAGACAATACCTGCATGAACTTGGCATTGAACAAACTGGGCTTGATAAACTCATTGTCGCTGGGTATAAACTCCTCAACCTTATTACCTTTCTCACCTCGGGCGAGCCAGAAACACGGGCGTGGACGGTAAAAGCTGACACCAAAGCCCCGGAAGCTGCGGGTGTCATTCATACGGATTTTGTGAAAGGTTTTGTGAAGGCCGACGTGGTTAATTGGCAAGATTTTGTTGCGGCTGGTGGTTGGTCAAAATTACGGGAAACTGGTAAGATGAGATTAGAAGGAAAAGAATATATCATTAAGGATGGGGATGTTTGTTATTTTCATATTAATGCATAAGTGTCATTGCGAGAAGGAGCTTGGCAGCGACGACGAAGCAATCCCCCTCACTTGAGCCGTTATTAAAATGGGGAGATCGCCGCGTCGTCCCGAGTGCTCGGGATTCCTCGCGATGACAAATAATTTACATACCATGTCTTCACCAATGGATTTCCATAAAAATCCCGATTACATCCATCATCAAAAGCAACCCCGCACCTCACTCATTCGTGAGGTCGTGTTTGGTATGGAAGATGGAATGGTTTCTACGATGGGCGCGATCACTGGTATTGCTGCTGGGAGTCATAATCATTTTATTGTGGTTCTTTCTGGTTTGGTTATTGTCTCGGTAGAATCAATTTCTATGGCAGTAGGATCATATTTGTCCAGTAAATCGGAAAAAGAAATTGAGGAACGCAAACTCCACGAAGAACGTATTGAGCTTAAAGAGATGCCCGAGGAAGAAGAGCGAGAATTGGTTGGTATGTATGTTAAGGATGGTTGGTCAAAAGAGCTGGCTGTAAAGATGGCCGCGGAAGCAAGGCAAAATAAAAAATTATTTCTTCAAGAAATGGCTTATCGTGAGCTCAAAATCATTCCCGATCGTCTGGAACGACCACTTCAAAATGGTATCGCCATGGGCATTGCTTATATTATTGGTGGATCGATTTCATTATTTCCCTATTTTTTTATTTCTGCTATTTCGTCCGCCGTTCCCTGGTCGGTGGGTATAACGTTGGTCGGGCTTTTTGTTCTGGGAGTCGGGACAACTAAATTTTCTAAACGCCCATGGTGGCGTGCTGGTCTTGAAATGTGTACCCTCGCCAGCGTTGCCGCTGTTATTGGGTATGTGGTTGGTCAGGTGGCAGAACGATGGCTTTAATAGTGAGCCTTGATGTAAGAAAATAATGGCTGGTTCGTCTTGTATTAACAGAGATGCGAATTAATTAGTTATTACATATAATCCTATGTTGAAAACACGAAAAATAAGCGCATTACTCTTAGGCGCAGTCGTTCTTTGTTTGAGTTTTGTGGTGACAGCCCGCCCGGCGCAGGCAGCGGGGACGCCGTATGCCAAGGTAACACTGCGATATTATTATGATTTTGGATTTGGCCCACAGAGCGGTGTTATTAACGTGGAACACTCTAATGAAGAGGGCACCAATGCGGGATATGATTTTGTAAATGAAGAGAATACGTCGTATACTGATGGTGCTTTTTACATTGGTACTCAAAATGGAAAATTGTTGTTTTTTGGTAACAACGAAGGTCAAGGTGGAGTATATCGAATGAAAGGAATGAATTGGAAAATGCCAGCGGAGAGCGAAGGTTTGTATACCAAATTTGGTGTTGAAGTAAAACGGGGCGGAGTATATGCTATCTACGATGAAACCAATGATGAATATATCAAAGTGCGGGTCTTAAAAATAACCCGTTTGCCTGCTCCAGTTGTAAGGTCTACCAGTCGTTCAGCTAGCTCAGCACTATTACCTAGTGTCTCTACTGATATCGCCATTGGTTCCTCCGTTACTGCCCCGATTCCTGCAGTACAAACCGTAACGCCGGCTTCTTTATTAGCTCGGCCAGTCATAACCTATCCAGATCAATATCAGGTAGTGCCAAAGCGCAGCGACACTCTAAGTATACGCTGGACACCGGTAAGTGGTGCTGCCAGCTATAGTGTGGAAATAGAATTTGATCACTGTTGTTCAGCTACCGCCCCAGAGTGGAGCGGTCAATCAAAAGGATATTTTAATAATATAACCACTCCGAGTTATGATGGAATACGTTTAGTCGCACCAGGCCACACCTATCGGTTACGGGTGCAAGCGTTGGATGCGAGCGGGAATCGAAGTGATTGGTCGGAGTATCGATATTTTTATTATGATAATCCTCCTGATGTTGCTTCACAACCTCCCGCCTCCACAGTTGTTGTCCCGGTTGCTGGTCCAGCGGGTATTGTGGTGCCGACCGGGTTATCAGCCATGGTCACCGTCAGCAACAACGCCATATTAAATTGGAATTACCCATCGGGAACCAAGACTTTTGATATGGAACTCGATTGTGACGGTTGCAAGATAGCTGGCAGCTGGTCACCAATGGATTATGAACGGATAACTGCTGCCCCTGGTACTACCGACAATAGCTATGCGTATAAAGTGTATAGTTTGGTTCCGGGAATTACCTATCGCGTACGGTTACGTGCCGTCACCGACAGTGGCGCATCGAGCGCCTGGACTGACTATGCTTATTTTCTAGCTCCCAAACCAGCTGCTGGCATCAGCAAAGAAATGGTTGCTCCGCGTCTCTCTACACCAGAGAACAGTGCTGTGGTTGTGAGCGATTCACCGTCAGTAAACTTAGAATGGACAGCGGTGGGTGGTGCAGTAAAATATACCATCATGCTTGATTATTTTGACTTAAACAAAGAGAGTTGGGGCGAATATCGCTATTACAATACATTCGATGCCGGAGTCGCCACTACAGCACCACTGGGCACGACCGGTCGCTATCGTGTTCGCCTCCGCGCTACGTATCAAGATGATTCCGTCGGACCAACTTCAAACTACTATTACTTCAACTATCAGAAACCGAGTCCAGCCAGTTCGCCGATTCGATAGGTAACAGTCATATCGATCTAAGCTATAGAGACGCTCCGGAAAAAGAGCGTCTTTATGTTAATCGAAATTTCCAAATTTCCCGTCCCACCATTTGCTCGGGTCGATGATACAAAATATAGGTAGTGGGAGTAATCTCCGTAGGCAGCAATCGTTCTTTAGTAAATCCAAGTGTCTTCAGCTCAGGGATTAATTTATCAGAAATAGTATGCCAGGCTCCGCCAACAAAAAAGCGAGGGATAATAAACACCGTTATACCACCAGGCCGCAACACTTTTTTAAATTCCACAAAGGCATCGCGATAGAGGCCGAAGAGTTCTTGGCAATTCTTTTTTATTTGTTCCAGAGATTCCCGGCTTCTCAGTGGCGGACCAAGGTAGGGTTCGGTAACAATAGCATCAACTGAATGTTGTGGAATTTTTTGGGAGAGGTCGCGGACATCGGATTGAAACAATTGTAGGGAGTAGTGAGTAGAGAGTGGTGAGTAGTGATGATTGAGCCAATCAAAATTTTGTTTGGTGTCCGCAACCGCTTTGGTAGATACATCAGCGCCGATAATATTTTTGTAGCTCAATAACACCGCTTCAGTCAGAATTGTTCCAGAACCGCAAAACGGATCAAGGACTGTGAACTGTGAGCTATGGATTGTGAACTGAGGAAGTGAAGCGGTTGCGATGTTAATCATCATCATGGCCAATTTGGGGGGTAGCATACCACTACGACTATCCCGCCCGGGGCGGCCAAAATCACGGGCACTGAATTCCTCGAAGGGTTGGACAGCGATGGTTTTGGCCAGTCCATAGTAATTAGAATCCGTGGAATCCTTACCATTAATCCGTGTAATAATAAACTCACGTCCGCGCTTGTCTAATCCATTTTTCGCTACGGTCACTGAGGAGAGTGTGGTTTCTCCTTTATAAATATAGCGCACCGAACGGCCAGCCACAGTTAATTGCTTTTTTATTTCTTTTCCCCAGTGTTCAATACGTTGTAGGCTCCAGGCTCCAGGTTCTGCGCCGTACCAACTAATGCCAAAATGAATTTTTCCCTCAATCGTCCGAAGTTCTTTTAGAATTGCTGCAACCAGCGCTGATTCAGATAGGCCACGGTCAAGCTCCGCGGCAATTTTTACGGTTCCACCCAGTTGCTGTATCACCATTGATGCTTCGTCAAAGGTTCCTGAAATTCGACAAAGCGGTGTTATATACTCAGCACGGTTTGTGGGCCAACTGGTAAGAGGAATTTTGAGAACAGCAAACAACTCCGCTAATGAGAGCAGGGGTTCGCGCCCTAATATAAACCACCATCGCACGGGGGAAGACAAGCTCATAATGGGGAGGGACGACGAATCAAAGTGGGCGTTGTTATTGGTGATACGCCGATGGTCGATGATATAATTTTGCCATAGTTAAAGGGAAAACGGATTATTGGTGGTAACAGGGAAACAGACTGTTTCTGTTGTAACATTTTTTCTGCTTTTATAAAGTTAGCCACATCAATAGTATCATTTAATGATGCATTAAGAGCAACGATCGTAGTAGCTGCATCAAGGGTGTGAAAAATATGATTATAGACAAAATAAGAACTGACCAAAAAACTGCCTGCGAGGAAACCAAACACCAAGAGGCTTACCAGACGCCAGACACCAAAGCGCCCCGCCACCTGCAGAGGAAAATGTGATAATAATTTTTTACTCCACATAGAGATTGAGGTCGAGTTGAAGGTTAACAAGATTCGCGGGAGCAGTTGCCTCGGTTCGGGGAGTCATGGTCAAGCGTTGCACATTAAAAAAGTACAGTCCCTTCTCCAGGTTAATGAGATAGCTGAGAACCCGCGTATATGTTCCCGTGATAGTTAATGTTAAATGTAGTTCATGGTCAAATGGGCCCAGGTTATCCATATTCGAGGCAGTAATTTTTTGGTCTACCCCTGCATCCGTGGCGGTATTTTCAAGCATGGTAATGAGTCTCAATTCATCGCCGTGTTTAAATATATGTTCCGGGAAATGTTCCGTAGCGGTTTTAATTTCGGTAATTTTTTTAGCGGAAGCTTTAAGATGTGATGCGCGTTCGTAACGTTTCTCTAAAAATAAACGTAAGGCATACGTTTGGTCTTTGGTTTCTTGAATTGCTTGAATGGTTGGAATAATTACTCCAATTATAATTAGACTAGTAATAAAACCAAGGAATACAACGAAAAGGATGACCCGTTTTTCAATAGATAATTTTATCATAGAGAACCGGTTAAAGAAACGGGCTTCACAGCGGGTGCTGGTTGCAATTGGGCTTTTATTTCAAAAGGAATATTATCTTTCTGCAGCAACTGCGATGTTGGAGTAGATACTGTGCCAAGCCACGAAAGCTGGTGAAGAGCCGCTTGGAAAGAAAGTAGTGCCGCCCGTGTCTTGGCCAGCCCAGCAATGGTAAGACGTTGTTCAGAACGATCGAAATTGATCATCGTGAGTCTGATATCGGCTGGTAACGTCATGGAAAGTTCAACTAGATAGGGACTCAGGGGCGCAAAACCATCACCAGCGCGTTGTAGTGCTTTAATTAAACTATTCATTTTTACAACCGTTTGGTGAGGACGAGAAAAGTCACGACTAACAATGGTGGTACTCTGAGCCAGGATATCCAAGTGTTGCGTTAGTAGATACCATCCAGTAAGGTGAACAATAGCCATAAGTGAGGCCGCTAAAATAGTGAGTTCCAGAAGCTCTTTAATAAAAAGAAAATGAACGAGCTGCGTAAGCCGCTGTTTTTTATAGGGTGAAAGTAAATTTAAACGCGATTGCATCATAACATAAGATCATGATACTCATGGGTTGCACGGATGGCGAGCCCCAACACCGCGGCCAGTGATAGTCCTTGGGATTTTTCGATTTCGTTCATTGTTCCGCACATAATATTTTTCCATACATTGCCGGGATGGGAACTAATTTTAAGTTTGCTGGAAAGCACCGTTGATATATTTTTCAACTGTGCCGTACCACCACACAGCGTAATATGAGTAATTTGGTTAGGCTCCGGAAAATGCTCTTTATAAAATAATAGGGCGCGTTTAATATCAGTTATCAATTGTTCCACAATTCCATGAATAGCCGGAAGATACATAGGATATGCGGTAGTATGTCGGAGTCCCGTATCAAGTTTTAATTTTTCCGCCATCGTGTAATCAATTTTAAGTTGTTGGACAATGGCCATGGTGAGAAGTTCTCCTGAAAAAGGCAAGGTAGTTGAGAATTGAATACAACCATGATCATAGACAATCAAATGAGATCGAGTGGCACCAAGATCAAGAATCACCCGGGCTTCACCGGCATATAGTTTTGTTCCGGTAATCATGGAACGCGCCACTGCCGCCGCTTCAATCTCAAAAGCTAGGGGGTGGAGATCAACTGATTCTAAAAGATACGTATACGCATCAGCAGTTACCTTGGGCACCGCGCCGATTAGCACCGATGTGTTTTGTAAATCAGCACCAGGTACGATTTGCCAATCCAGGTAGGCCCCTTCAAGGGCAAACGGTAGGTGTTTTTTTGCTTCAAAAATTATAGCATCATCATTAACTTCTATAACCGGAGCGGAGACGGTAATAAGTTTGAGAAACGTCTTTGGTTCTGGAAGGTTGGCCACGACCCACTTGGTTGTAAGTGGCCGTTTTGTTCCCGGGTGCCACGCTAACAATTGTAATATTTTTTTGCGGACCAACTCCGGCTGTTCAATATCACCATTCACAATCAAGCCCGGCGGCAAACGCATGGTGCGCACTTCGCGGACTCGGAAATTGTCACAGCGTCGCCAGGAAAGTCGGCGTTCCAACTGAACTAATTTAATAGACAGATCACCAATATCTAAACCAAAGGCATTGGGGAAGGGGTTGGTGAGAAACATAATTAAAAGTTTTGGGCCAAACTATACATCGGTAAAATAACCGCCACCGCAACGCCGGCCACTGCCAGACCAAGCACAATAATAATGGCCGGTTCAATAATAGTAGAAAAATTTTTCATGGTTATATCAACCTCACTGGTATAATAGGCAGACAATTCAGCGAGCATCTGTTCCATCTGGCCAGACTGTTCACCAACTAAAATCATTTGTACTACCATGGGTGAAAACAATTGAGGGAAACGCCCTAAGATGGTGGAGAGCGGTTCGCCTTTTTTAAGCGTTTCGGCCGTTGCTTTAAGCGCCTCCCGATAGGTTAAATTACTTTGGACACTGGCGGTAATCTGAACAGCATCAATGATAGGGATAGTGCTCTGCAGAAGCGATGATAAGGTTAGTGTACATGTTGCTGTATTAATTTTTTTAATAATTTCTCCTGCGATGGGCAAGTAAAGATTCAGACGATGTACCATTTGTCGCACGGTGGGACGACGCTCGAGCCACACTAAAGTTACAATAGTGATAATTATGCCAATGAACACCCAGAGCCCGTACTGTTCCATAAAAGTTACCACCGCCACCAGAATCCGTGTTGCGAGTGGCAGTTCAGCATTAAAATCTTTGAAGAGCACAATAATTTTTGGCAGCACAAATACCACCATTTCAATTCCAACCCCAATCATGGCGGTCAAGATTACAGCCGGATAAATCATCGCACTGCGTACTCGCGAAATTAATTCATGGCTTTTTTTCATTTGTTCATTAACTTGGAACAGTGCATGCTCTAGTTTTCCAGCAGTTTCACCAGCAGCAATCATGCTCACATAGATGGATGGAAATACGGTAGGGAATTCCAGTAGTACTTCGCTCAACTGGCGTCCTTTTTCTATGCCAGCTTTAATTTCTCCCACCATATGCTTCAGGCGTTGGTGGCTTATTTGCTCGCTTAAAATTCGCAGGGCATCCACCAATGACAACCCAGCCTTTATCATAATATACAGATTATGTACCAGAAGAATTTTTTGGACAAAAGGAATGGGGCGCAGGCGCCCGAACCAGGTGAAATGGTGAAACACGGCAGTGGCAAAGATTTTTTTAACGCGTGGCATACAGAAAATTATCGTTTTACTCTTTCGTCACCCGCAATACCTCGCTAATGGTGGTTATTCCCATTTTGGCTTTAATCAGTCCATCTTCTAAAATGGTCAACATACCTTTGTTTCGGGCCGAGCGTTTAATTTCATCGGCCGTGGCGCGTTGATTAATTTTACGTGTAATTTCCTCATCAATTTCTAAAATTTCGTAAATACCAATCCGTCCTTTATAGCCGGTATTGCCACAACGTCGGCAGCCAGTACCCTGAAAAAATAATAAATTTTCCAACTTTTTTTCTTCGCTTTTAAGGGTTGTAGATTTTTTAAGCAACGGAACAAGTTGCGCAATATCAAATATGCGACCAAGCTCAGCAACAGCAGTTTTATTAAGCCGCCATTCTTGCTTACAATGCGGGCAGATTTTGCGAACCAAGCGCTGAGCAATAATGATATTGGCAGTAAACGCCACTAAAAATGGCGGTACGCCCATGTCTAAAAGGCGTGGCAGAGTGGTAGCGGCATCATTGGTATGGAGCGTCGACAGTACTAAGTGCCCCGTCATGGCCGCGTTAATAGCAATTTCGGCAGTTTCTTGATCGCGAATTTCTCCCACCATAATAATATTAGGGTCTTGGCGGAGAAGTGCCCGGAGCCCCGTAGCAAAAGTAAAACCAACTTTAGGATTAATTTGACTTTGGTTAACTCCATTGACGCGATACTCAATTGGATCTTCGACTGTGGAAATATTTACACCGGGTTGATTTAAAATACCTAACAGCGAATAGAGGGTAGTTGTTTTTCCCGAGCCCGTCGGACCAGTCACCAGAATCATGCCGTGCGGTTTCTTAATGGCATTTTCCACCAGCTGTTGTGGTAGTGGCAAAAGCCCCAATTGATCAAGCGTCAGTGGCTTCGCTCCTTCGTGTAAAAGACGCATGACGATCTTTTCTCCATCGTAAATGGGCAGCACCGAGACTCGAAATGCGAGCTTGTCATCCTGAATCTGAATTTTGAATCGGCCATCTTGCGGCACCATGTGTTCATCAAGTTTGAGGTTTGCCAAAATTTTAATGCGGGCCACAACGCCGCTCTGGATGATTTTTGGTAGCGTCATAATTGGTTTTAACACGCCGTCAATTCGATAACGAATTATGACTTCTTTCTCAGCTGGTTCAATATGAATATCCGAGGCCCCTTCATAAACAGCATGTTCCAAAATGCTATTAACGACATTCACAATGGAAACCTCTTCGGCCGCTTTTTTAAGATCCCCCGCACTTACCTGTCCGGTAGTTTCTTGGACAATCTTCAAATCATCTTGAAGCTCGGCATGATAACGCCGGAGTGCTTCACGTAGATCCGCCGGAGTGGTGAGATAGATCTTTGGTTCCAGGCCAGTTTTTCGTCGTAAGAATTCCACCGATTGCAGGTCAGTCGGATCAGTCATGGCAAGCTTGATTTCATTGCCACTCTTGTCAAAGGCAACCACCTGGTGGGTACCAGCCACTGGGCCAGGAATTAAATTAAGCACTTCCTTTCTTATTTCCCGCCCCCGCAAATTTACCAAAGGAACACCCAACTGTTTAGCGGCACATTCATAAAATTTTTTTTCATCAACCAACCCATCTTGAACCAAAATTTCGTCCCAGCTTTTATTGAATTTTATTGCCTTAGCTTGTGTCACGCGCGCTTGCGAGGGACTCACGGCGTAATTACATTTTTTAAGGATTTTTTTGATAGTTCCAGAAGGCAACATAGAAATGTGATACACATAACACGATACAGTTATGTATCGTTAGACGATTATTATACATAGTATAGCACACTTGTGCCCATTAACCCAGAGCTTTTTTACAGAAGAAAATTTTTATTTCCCTTTCCAATGAATATATTTTTGTTCAAAATAATTATATATGGCATTAGCTCCGTACCCGATGAGGCCGGCCAATATAATATAGGCGTACATCGTTGGTGTCTCATAGGTAAGTTCGGCATCAAGGATGGCGCGGCCAATGCCATGCGATGTGCCCATGACCATTTCGCTCACGACAGTAATAATGAGCGCTAAAGAAATCGCCAGTCGGAAACCAGTTGAAAGTTGCGGCAGTGCTTCCGGCAACATGACACGTCGCCACAGCTCAAATTTTTTAAAACCCAAGCTCAGCCCCACCATTTGCCGCAGCGGCGAGCGGTTATCAATTGCACTCACGGTATTCACTATCATGAGAAGCGCGACGATCACGATAATAAGAATAATCTTTGAAAGTTCGCCCACTCCCCACAGTAAGAGCGACAATGGCATTAAAGCCGGCGCCGGAATAGAACGCACAAATTCCACCCACCCCCAAGCCACCTGCCGCACCGGTCGCTGGATGGCCATTACGACTCCACTGATAATGCCCAGAGCGGTGCCAACCATAAGGCCAACGCCAGCCCGAGCGAGTGTGCCAAGAATATGGCCAATTCCTATTTGGCTCGTTATAATTTTTTCCATTGCCCCTACCACCTCAATAGGCGCCGGAACCAGAAGCAAGTTAAACCGATGCGACATGACCACCGCTTGCCAGCTGATGAATCCTGCGACAAGTGAAATGGTTGGCATAACTATGGAACGCATATTAAAAAACCAGTTAAGGCGTTAAGCGCGGCGGTTTTAATGGCGTGAAACAGCGGGTTGGCCATAATCTCTCTTTGTCGTGGTCGCTCCAGTTTAATAGGAATATTTGCCACCACTCTGCCGGGCGCCTCGGAAAATACAATAATTCGGTCGGCCAAAAAAATAGCCTCTTCGAGCGTGTGAGTGATAACAAGAGTGGTTGTCCGCTGCGTTTCCCACAACTCTAAAAAACGCTGCTGCACATTGAGCGCGGTGTAATAATCCAGTGCCGCAAACGGTTCGTCCAATAAAAATAATTGGGGGGCTTGAGCAAAAGCGCGACCAATCGCAAGCAGTTGCGCCATCCCGCCGGAGAGCTGGTAGGGATATTTACGCCGATGTTCGTAGAGCCCCAACTGCTTGAGAAGAGCTTCAAGCGCTTCATTGGGCATTAAGGGAGCCGGCTTGGTTGTCAGATGCCTCTCAACCGTCTGCCACGGGAATAAGGATTCCTGGGTATTCTGGAATACAATGCCACAACGCAGATCCTGAATAGCGTGAGTATTATAGAGAATACTGCCGGTAGATTGCATTTCAAATCCGGCAATAATTTTAAGAAGCGTTGTTTTACCACAGCCATTGGGGCCCATGAGCGCCACAATTTCACCATCCCGAATATCAAACGAGATGTCATTCAAAACATCAAGTCTCCCATTTTTTTGTGGGTATGATTTGGAGATGTTTTGAATTTTGAGCATAGCTATTTAAGCACCATCCCAGCCACCTCTACGCGCCCCCTCAATTCTTTTTCTACGAGCAACTTATCAGTTAATTGTTGCAGTCGTTCCACATTAATTTCCGTAGATTTTTGAAACGGCGGGGTAATTATTTTTTTGGCAAGCTCCAGTTCTACGGGGGTGAATTTAGTCAGTATAGTTTTCAGTTCATCTGGATTATGCTGGATAAAATCAACGGCTTCATCTGTAGCAACCATTAATTTTTGCACAACATCGGGATGAGCGGTAACAAATTTTATCGTCACCACACTCGCCGCCACCGGAAGATTTGGCAAAATGTACGCGTCAAACAGCCCGCTCTCCAAATTCCGAGTGATATTTTTTTCCGCGCCAATGGTTGCCAGCGGCTCAAGCACAATCGCGGCGTCAATTTGTCCAGCCGCGAGCGCCGGCAATTCCAATTTTTGATCCATCTGGACAAGAGTTGAAGTCGTAATATTATTTTGTGTCATCATTATTCTATATATCATCTGCATGGTCGACCCCGGACCAGCGCCAATTTTTTTGCCTTTCAACGACTCTAGAGAGGTAATCGGCCCATTTTTTTTCACAATCAAAAAACTCGATGGTTTGTGTTTGGTTTCCTCCGCCGTACCAAATAGTTTAAGCGCGCCCGGTGATTTTTGTTCAATGTTTAAAAGTAGAAAAGTATTCACGCCGCCGAGCGACGCATCCACCTGACCCGCAAGGAGCGCGGACGTTAAATCGTTCGTCGACTCAAATTTTACCGGTTCTACATTAAATCCTTGCTTTTTGAAATACCCTTTTTCCATTCCCACAAATAGCGGCGCATATAAATCCTGCGCGCGATAGCCAATTTTGACGACCGGCAAAACGTGCGCTATGGGTTTCGTCGCGCCATTTTTAATTAAATTAACGGCAACCACGGCCACAATAGCCACTGCCGCCAAACCAATCCAAAGTTTTTTAGACATATGAATTTGTGTTAAAAATTAAATTTACTTAATTTTTGGATAGAGCATATACATAATTTCTGATCCAAACAGGCGCCCGGTGGCAGTGAGCTTTAACTGTTCATCAAGGAAATGTGCCCGCGTTAAAAAATGGATAATTTTTGTATACTGTTTCTTTGATTCCTCAGGAAACCTGGTTTCATCACAAAGCGAACGTATCGTACGCATGGCGTGTGCATCGTGAGCAGACAATCTCATTCCCTTGTCAATCGGCAGCACATTTTGTGCCAGCGCAGTTTCGTAAGCAGTGGGCGTGGCAAAATTCCGATACACGGTAGTGCCGATATGGCCCAGCGCGCCTATCCCTAAGCCGATTTGAAACCCTGCCATTCGTGAATCAAGATAGGGCACACGGGTGCTTGGGTGCCGCATGTCAGCAGGGAGTACATAATAGTGAGGGCGGGTTGGTATATAGTTAGAAGACTCAAGATAATCTTGATACATTGCAGTCATGACCAGTTGCATTTTCCAACGGTTGAAAGCGTCATCAACTGATTCTTTACTCGAGAGAATGTATAGCCCGCATCCCTGCCAAACCTCCATGTCGAGAAACGAAATTGAACTCGGGCACAGTCGCGTGGCGGTTTCAATATCACGCAAAAATATTTCATACGTTTGTTCCGGCAAACCCAGCATTACATCGAAATTTATCTCCGGAATCTCGTATTTTCGGAGGAGCCTGATCGCGGTTTTAACTCGTGAATAATTATCTTTACTGCGAAAAATTCTTTTTAGCACCGTTCGATTAAAGGATTGAACGCCCATACTTACACGATTGATACCGAAATTCTTAAAGGCCTGAATCTTTTTTTCGGTTATGGTGCTCGGTGAGCACTCAATAATTTTGAATGCCTGGGAATCAAACGCGCAGTACTTGGTAATGATAGCAAACAACCTTGTAAGTTCTGACGCGGATAAAATCGTTGGTGTTCCTCCGCCAATATAAATAGTCTCAGTAAAAATTTTTGTACGCTCGAGCTTGGCAGCGTATAGCATCAACTCCTTTTCTAAATAGATAAAATATTTTTGTACCTCAACTTTATTAGGTTTTTTTATAATCGACGGGTAGCGACAATAAAGACATCTAATTTTACACCACGGAATTTGAATATATATATGAGCCGGTTGATTTTTCGGGATATGTTTAAACGCAATATCAGAAGCAGTAATTTTAGGAAAAGTATGCATAATTGACGCTGGAAACGTATGGGCTTTTTCCATGGTAATTTTTGGTTTGGCGCCAAACAACATGCTCAGCAGCGGCGCAGGAAAACGTTCTACTTTTTTGAGCGCGTTTTGAATAACCGGTGATGTCATATGCTAGAGTCTGAAAATGATTCTAAAAAATATAGGCGTTACTCCGTATTACAACCCCGTTTGATGCACCTATGTAAATTCCATATATACAGATAAGCCAACGGTGCCAACATACTATCCACTATACTGCCGAATTTCCAAGTAGTTTTATATAACGCGGTAGAAGTGATACGGGTACTACCGGCTACCTCAGTCAACGAGTACCAAACAGCATGGTAGAGCGGTATGCCCGTTCCTTCCCCTGGAAAACTTTCTAACGCCCAACCAGTTTTTTCTGACCATTCAGTGAAAGTGCCCTTATACAATCTCTTTCCTAAAAATAAATGGACTTCGGTAAATGGCATTCCCGGTTTCATTAATGTATTAGGAATAAGAAAATCTCTTGTTAATCCGGCCCAGCGTGATAATTGGGTGAAATTGGTTAGTACTTTCCACACAATTTCTTTAGAAGCATTCACCGAGAAAGTATGGATTATTTTCATATATTATTTTAGACGATAAAATCGTTGAGCATTTGTATAGAGTATTTTTTCTTTTGCCGAAGAGGCAAGATCATTGCGGCGATTAAAGTTTTCCAGTGTCTCCCTGCATTCGGTGGCAGGCTCATGAGGAAAATCAGTCGCTCCCATCAGCCTATCTTCTCCGAGCAATGCTATAACGTTAGGCAACATGCTTTCATCAAGTTCGGTGTGGAAATACACATTACTGTGTTTAATTTGTTCCAGTGGGGAGTAGGAAAGTTTGGTTTTTTTATGTGTATACTCTCGCTCCATACGCTCCAGTAAAAATGGCAACCATCCTGACCCCCCTTCCAAAAAGGCGATATGCAAACCAGGAAATCTTTCGAGGACCCTCTCAAAGAGTACGCTGGTAAATTGGATCATTTGAGAAAAAGGATGTGCCAGCGAACGCGACTCCACAAATTGCTCAAAGAAGTCAAAACCCAGGCCTTGCCCCGACGCGCCATGCACCCCAATTGAACAGGATAATTTTTCCGCGGCCTCATACAGTGGGTAATAATAAGCAGATCCTAATGGTTGGCGCAAACCAACCGCCGGTATAAAACCGCCCACAAAACCCAGCTCTTCTACCGCTCGTTTCAGTTCTATAACCGCCGCTTGCATATCCTGAACCGGAAGCAGAGCCACACCCCGTAATTGGTGAGGCGCTTTTTGTACAAAATTGGCAGCCAGCCAATTATTATAGCCGCGGGCTAGTACCGTGGCCCAGACTGCGTCTTTAATAAAACCAAAACCTAAACCTTGGGAAGGATATAAAATAGCCTGTTCAATGCCCAAGGTATGTAACAGCGCCAACCAGTCCTCAGCAGTTGGAATCACAATATCTCGACCGCGACCATCAGCTACGCGGCGAGCTTCACGGTGCCAACCGTCCAGTGTTGGAAAAAAAGGAAAGGCAGTCAGGGTCGTGCTGTCACAATACGGTTTTTCTAAAAATTGTTGCAGTTCCTGATCTTGCTCCATAACATGACCTTCGGCATCAATGCACTTCATAGAACAGATACATTATAAATTTGAGAACAAGCTACTATACCTCGCAAAAAAATAAACGCCAATACTTTCGGCAAAAAATATCTATATATTTGACAAAATAGGTAAAATAAGGTAAAATAAGAGTATTAAAATGTTGTCGAAAAAATCGGCAAAATAACACAGATTCCGCTGATTAAAATGATTACGCGGATTTGAATCTGTGTAATCCTCGCCGTTAATCTGCGTAATCTGGATTTTATGAAACTAGACACCATCCTCCAAAAATCCGGCCTCACGCCAAAAGAATCACTGCTCTATCTCGCGGCCTTGGAGCTAGGGAGCGCGTCGGTACAAAAGATTGCCGTTAAAGCCGGCGTGGTGCGCTCTACCGCCTATGAAGTATTGGAAAATTTACGCTTCAAAGGTCTGGTCACTACCTTCCTCAAAAAACATATCCGCTACTACAGTGCCGAGGATCCCAATCAAGTGGTTAACTTCGCGGAGAGTCGCGTCGAGACGCTGAAAGAAGCTCTCCCTGAGCTCAACGCCATTGTGGGCAAATCTCGTCGTCGGCCGAGCATGCGGTTTTACGAAGGCAAAGACGGTATGAAAATTATTTTGAACGAAATTTTAAATGAAGCCGACGAACTCATTAGTTTTGCTTCGGTGGATGATGTTTTTCGCGAGTTGGAACAGTTTGAAAATTTTGTCACGGCGCGGATAAAAAAGAAAATACCGCTCCGGGTCATTTTACGCGCCTCCGCGAAAGCACAGGAGCGGCAGCGGCTCGGCCCAGGCGAGCTGCGGCAGGTCCGAATTGTTCCCCAGAATCCGGAGTTCCACGGCCTGATGTATATTTGGAAAAACAAAGTCGCGCTCTTTTCGTTTGTTTCCGATTACGTTGCCACTGTTACGGAAAGTAAAGAGGTTGCCGCCCTGGAACGCACCATGTTTGAACATATCTGGCAGGGGTTGCCATCTTCTTGACATTTTTTCGATTTGTGCTAAACTAAGCCCACATCTTCGCATCTGGCCCCACACCGGCCAGGCCTTAATCTGCTGTTTGCTCCAGCGGGTTAGGAGAATTTATTAATTAAACACGCCTTGTGGCCGCACTCGCGGTCATATCCATTCTGCAGGGTTGGCTGTGGAAGGCGCGGAAAAATTCATATGCGTAAATACGAATTGTTGTTCGTGCTTCCAGGCACGTTCGACGATAAAGAAGTTGAAGTTAAGGCCACGGAAGTGGCGGACGTTATCAAAAACCACGGCACCGACGTGGAAACCCATTTTTTGGGAAAAAATCGGTTAGCCTACCCAATTAAGCAAATTCGCTACGGGTATTTTTATACGGCTGTTTTTAATGCTGAACCAACCAGTATAAAAGTATTAGAGGACAAACTTCGTTTGATGCGCGATGTGTTGCGTGGCATTGTAACGCACTTTAACACCAATCTTACGACTACCCAAAAAATTGTCTATGCGACGGATGACGCTGGTGTAACGACTATGCATGAACGCCCCGAGGCACGACCACTCGTTATGGAAAAGGTAGAAGCACTCGTAGCGCCGGCGCCCGTGATTGAGGAAGAGCAAGCGCCTGCCGTTACCACGAGCGCTGCCGAGCGTAAAATTGCCGAACTGGATATGGATTCAATCTCCAAAAAACTCGATGATATTATGAAAGGCGATGTAATGCCAGGAGTCTAATAAAATGTACGAAAGTAGGAAATATACGAAAAATAAAATTAGATTTCGTATTTTCGTCCCGAGTACTCGGGATTCGTAATTTCGCACATAATTTTCCTAACTAATCTTACTACTAACTGCATTTATATGGATCTCAATCGCGCTACTATCCTTGGTCGCTTAACCCGTGATCCAGAACTCAAGAGTCTCCCGAGTGGCAAATCAGTTACAACGTTTAGTGTCGCCACTGGTCGGCAATGGACCGATGCCAACGGTCAGAAGCAAAAACAAAGCGAGTTTCACAATATTGTTGTCTGGGGCAAGATGGCTGAGACCGCTCATCAATACTTGCGTAAGGCCTCCCGTGTATATGTGGAGGGGCGAATCCAAACCCGTGATTGGACCGGACAAGACGGTGTGAAGCGTTATCGCACTGAAATTGTTGCTGATAATTTTATTATGCTCGATGGCCGGCCCGGAATGCAATCGGCTGGTGTCGATAGTAGTAACAATTATCAACCAACCGAAACTACCTTGAGCGTTCCTCCAGAAGTAGTTGAAGAAGAAATTAAAGTTGAAGACATTCCTTTTTAAATCCTATTTTCTATGCCTACTTCCAATTCCAATAAAGAACAAAGACTCAAAGCTTGTTACTACTGTGTGAACAATAAACTTATTATTGATTATAAAGATGTCGGTGCTCTTCGCCGGTTTGTATCACTCGCCATGAAGATAATGCCGCAGCGTCGTAGTGGTTTGTGCGCCAAACACCAACGGCCCGTTGCCCGCGCTATCAAACGTGCTCGCCAAGCCGCCTTAATGTCATACGTGGCGAAGTAAACTTTAAATATATAACGTAAAACGCGTAACGTAGGGCGTTGAACCAAATGGTTTACGTTATGCGTTACGCGTTTTACGTTTCACGAGTATGTCCACCTGGTCCGACCTCAAACATAACCCTCGCCTCAAAAAGATTTTTGATCAAAGAATTAAAATTGTACGTCTGATCCGCGAATTTTTTTGGTCACAAGGATTTGTGGAGGCTGAAACACCACTCGCGCTTCGCTTTGCCAGCCAAGAGCCATATTTACATTTTTTTCCGGTAATGGTAACGCACGCCACCGGCGATGAATATAGATTTTACCTGCGTACTTCTCCGGAGTTTGCCCTTAAGAAACTATTGGCGGCTGGTTGGAACAAAGTATTTGAGATCGGTAAATGTTTTCGTAATCATGAAGATTTTGGTGGCACACATAACCCTGAGTTTACCATGATTGAGTGGTATCGTGCGCCGGGCACGTATCAGAATTTTATGGATGATATGGAAGAATTATTTAAATTTGTGGGAAAGGAATTGTTAATTGAGACCTTGAGGTATAAAGATAAAGAGATAAAGGTAAACCAAACCTGGGAGCGGATGAGTATGAAAGAAGTGTGGGAAAAATATGTTGGGGTTGATTTAGACAACAATCTAACAATTGAACAATTGAGTAACACAGCCCGAGGTCGAGGATATTCGGTAGGTAATAAAGATAGCTATGAGGATATATTTTTTAAGATTTTTTTGAATGAGATCGAATCTCACCTTGGCATCGAACGTCCAATGTTTTTATATGATTATCCCGCTCAGATGGCCTCGTTGTCACGCCTCTGCCATCACGATCCACGCTATGCTGAACGCGTGGAATGTTATATTGGTGGGCTTGAGATATGCAATGGATTTGGTGAGTTGACTGATTCTGATGAACAAAAACGTCGTTTGGAAGTTGATCGTGCTGTGCGTCACCAACTTGGCAAAGAGACCTGGCCCGTAGACGAGGACTTTATTGCCGCTCTTAAATCGGGCATCCCTGCCAATTTGTCATTTCAACCGGAGCGGAGCCCAGTACCGTATGGTACAGGGCGCGGCGTAGCGGAGAAGTCTCGCTTGGCCAAGACGTCGCGAGATCCCTCGGCTGCGCTAGGAATGACAGATAAGGCTGCAGGTATTGCCTTAGGGGTGGATCGTATGATACTATTATTTACTGGCGCTAGAGATATTAATGAGGTGATATTTCAAAGCGTAAATGATCAATTAACAATAAACAACTAACAATGTAAGCCGCGTTGTTAATTGCTCATTGATAATTGCTAATTTAGTTTATGTCTACAACTTCTGATATTCGCAAAGGAGCCGTTATTAAGCACAATAATAACCTATACGTCGTTGTCGAGTTTCAACACGTTAACCCTGGTAAAGGAGCGGCGTTTACCCGTACCCGCATGAAGGATTTAGCTTCCGGAAAAGTTATTGAAATTACGTATAAAAGTGGTGAGTCAGTAGAGATTGTTGAAGTGCAATTTCAAACCATGCAGTATCTGTATCAAACTGAGGGGCGATACGCTTTTATGAATATGAATAACTATGAGCAAATTGAGATGGATGCGGATTCAATTGGTGACGATGCCAAGTATCTTAAAGAAGGTTTAGATGTTGTTGTCGGTCTTTATGAAGGGAGGCCAGTGAGTATTCAGTTGCCAAAGAAAGTGCAGTACAAAGTAGTAGAAGCCCCCCCAGCAGTACGCGGAGATTCCGCCGCTGGCAATGTGACAAAAGAAATTGCTTTAGATAATGGTCTTAAAATTCAAGCCCCGATTTTTATTAAAGAAGGTGAAGAAGTTTTGGTAAATACAGAAACCGGCGAGTATTCAGCTCGGGCGTGATCGTTAAAATAACGAGCAATACAACAATTCGGACTTTAAAAACTTTATGGACTTTCTCCGCCAAAGGCGGACCCGCCTGTGGCGGGAACTTTATAGACTTTAGACTTTCACCGCGGGTATCATATACCTAGTATATAATATTCCTCGCTCGGAAAACCGAAGTTAACTTCGTTTTCACTCACTGCGGGTATCATATAACGGCTATTATCCCAGTTTTCCAAACTGGTGACAGGGGTTCGACTCCCCTTACCCGCTCCACGAAAAATGCTCTCGGCATCTGTTACGCCAATAAACAAGATGCAATTGGTAGAGAGAAATTTTTTAAAGGCGGGTTAGGCAGGAAATATTTATACAAACAACTGAAGCGTTATTTGTAGAATAGAGATGGCCTTAAATAAGCCGTTTTTGTTTTTTACCTCAAACGCTCACTCATCAACAAAAAAGATTCCTGGAGATCCGCCTGTTTAAGAATAAAACTCATCTCAGTTAAGGTAGAAATAATTTCCACAATGTTAATGCGTCGCAAACCAAATTCCTGCACGAGCGCGTAAATAACATTTGGTGTTTCTAAATAGTGTTCGCCTAAGTGGATCGTCAAACTCGCCAAATTATCCATAACATATTTGGCTCGCGCGGGAGCACATTTTTTTAAAACCAGAGGCTTCATTTTTTCATTGGTAATAATCGTAATTTCTTGAATACCCTGCGTAACCGTAAAAAAATCAGTTGAGGCAAAAGCACGATCGTGATAGATGGCAGGAAACGCCCGCAAGTTTGCCATAGTTTTTTCAAATGTTATTTCTACTAAGTTGGACTTAACCGACAATTCTTCAATACGAATAGTAGGCAATAATGGTTTGGCTTTGGTAAGCGTAGCTTGGAGGCGTGAAAGCGCCACCACAATACTTCCTACCCGTACCGGTTTTTTGGTTTTCTGTTCAACTTCTTTGGCAATTGATTTGGCGTACGCCGACAAATTCAAATAGTCCTTTTGAAGAGCAATAAAGGGAACGGGGGAATTAAAGAGGATTTTTTCAACAACGGTAGAGATATTTATCATAGTAGGTCAATTGTAACAAACATTACAATTCGTGTCAAAATTGTATAGTATGATTAAAAATTTTACTTCAAACTATATACCACGTAAAGTGTGGATAACAGCTGCTCAAGGTGAGTAGCTCCAACCAGGAGAAGGTACATGAATTACCACGGACTGTTCTTCATTGATCGGGAGGATCTGCGTGAGATGCTCGCGAGCCTCGTGAACCTGGGGCTTGGCGAGCTCAAGGTCGAGCCGAAGGTGGGTGGCTACATCATCTGGAGCGACTGGCAATCGCTCCTCGTCTGGAAGGGTACCGGGGAGAAGGGTCAGACAATCTGGCACCTGCGTTTCGGACGGCAGCCGGTTCGGGGCACCCTCCTCGAGGGTGGTGAGGGGGTGATCGGCTGGTTCCAGGGCGCTGACTTCTGCGAGGGCGCTGACCTCACGAACTTCACGGCTGTCGCGGCCGCGATCAAGGAACTCATCCGCCACTTCGGCCCGCCACGTACCGGTCTTCCGGCCGGGTGCGCGCGCTCGCGCCAGACGGCGCCCTTCAGGTCGAGTGAAGTCGAGGCCTTCCTCGGCCGCGCCGGCCTCATCCTCAAAAGCGAGTAGTCGCGCCCGAAGGGCCGCCGATTGCAGGGCATTGTTTTCCGAAGAAGGACCGTGGCAGGGTGCCCAGTGGTCGGAACAGCGCTGAAAGTGAACTTTTTACGGTCTCGTTCACCCGAGCTAACAGGCCCAGCGCAAGTGCGCCGAACACTCATCGGCCGTATGCTACCGCGTTAAGGGGCATCTCACCTTGTGCACAAACGAGACAAAAAATCATGCTGTAATCCAGCTGGTTTTTTGTTTTTATCCTAATAAAATTATTATGAATAAAAATATTCCACATTTTTGTAGAATATTTATAGAATTTTTGGTGAGACCTCCGTACCGATGTATACAATTTTTATATCCATAGGTACGGGGAGGTCTCAGTTATCTTCCTTATTGGGCGGGAGGGAGTTGCTTGCCGAGTTTTATGCCGGCGGAGGCGCGCGGCCTGGGACGGCGGCGAAGAACTCCGCGGGCAGGTCTTGCGGATGTTTGTAGGTGCCGCAGATCCGATCCCAGATCGAGGTGATCTGGCCGAAGTTGCCGGTGCCGAACCAGTGGTGCACCGTGTGGCACCCGGTGTGGTTCACCAGCCACACCAAGAGCCCTTTGGGCGCCAGCCAGGTGGTGCGATCGTGAATCGAGATCGCCCACAGGGTGATGCACACAAAAAACCCTTGGTACACCCACACGTGTATGGGGAAGGCGTAGATGCACAGGTGGTAGGGTAACCCCTGCAGGAAGGCATCGAGCGGGATGAACGCCACCGCCATCAGCGGCGTCGTTTTTTTGAACTCGTGGTGCTTGGCGTGCAAGCCGTAGAGGAAACGGCTGTGGAGCACACGGTGCACCCAGTAGGTGAGCGTCTCGCTCACCGCGAGGAGCGCAACCGCGCTGAATGGCAGGTAGAGCCACCCGTATTCCCCCACCGAGAAATACATTCGGCTGTACCCTTTCACGATCCCCAGTTGGATGGGGAACATGAGGACGGCGTTGCCCGCCATGGAGACGAGCGACCAGAACACTGACCGCCCCAACTCCGCCCGGTCCGCCTTGTAGTCCGGCACGTACCGCTTGCGCCGCCAGACAAAAATGGCAACGAAGCGGATCGTCGCCACCAACAACACAGCCAATCCCACGGCGAAGGTGGCCGCAATCAGAGCCGGCCACCCGAATTTATCATACAACGCTTTCATCACCGCTCCTTTGGTGAGTGGTTCGGGTTGGGCAAACGGAACAATTCCCGCTCGCCAATAGCACTATAAATACATTATATCATACTCGTGATGCTACAGGTGAGCGGTGCCATTAAATTTTAGGCGCTCCGAAGTTTGATAATTGGTCTAAGATATAAAAAATCAGAGTTAAAATTATCCAGCTCGTACAAGATTATTGGTTTTAAAACATAGACAATTCAACAGAAGTATGATTTACTTAAATAGTTTGATCCGTTTAAATACGTATGTCTGAAATTATCGCCATTTTTAATCGTAATGTAACTCTAACTGCTTTTATAGAGGTGCAAGGGCGGGGCATAGAGTATGAAATAATAGATGGTTCAGTGCAGCACAGTTTAAAAAAATTTCGAACATTTTTAACTAAACACTATCCTCGTACAGTAAAAGAAATTATGAGGCCCCACGGCCAACGATTGATTATATTACAAACGGTATTGCCGAGTGATGCGACATACACCACCGCCATTTATGAAGAGTTAAAAAGAAATGGTTTCTTGGCGGCACGCGCTCACGATTATCACAAAAAATTATTATTGTTTCTCCAGGAGGCAGTGGGTACTGTGGCTCAGCGCCGCAAGCTGCTGGCACAGATTCTCAGTTGCGATGAACAAGTGAGCTCTCAATTGTCGAGCCTATTAGTTGAAATGGAAGATGAGGCAGTACATATTAAAAAAGATCGTGATGAGCTGTTGCACCAGGTAGCAGAGATAAAAAAATTATTGCTAAAAAAGACAATTGGAACATAACGTCATAGCCACTACCTATGTCCTCTGAAAATTCTCGATTCTCTTCTATTGAAGATTCTACAGAAGATAAAAAACCAGATTTAGAATATACGCTTGGCAATTTACGATTAGACGATCCAGTGCTGCGAGAGGCCTGGCAGGGGTTGGAGCTTCTTTTGCATGATCCTAACCAACCATATTCTCGGCAGGAGGTTAGACAAGCGAAGAAAGAGTTGTACCAAGGATTTATTGGTTACCAGCGCCGGGTACAAAAATGGTTCAATCGCTTCACCACCAAGATGGATATGGTTCTGTCTTCCTCTCGATCAAAAGATTTGTTGAAATTTTTTTCGGCGGCAGTTATCGGTTTTACGTTCGGGCAGCAGCTGCCGCAATCCGATGCCAAAGCTTTCATTAATAGCAATAAGGACATTGCGACCGAGGTACAGAGAGCAGTTGGTAGGAAAACAATTCAAAAAATAACAAAACATACTCGTGTCCGCAGTCTTGAAGGAAAATATTTGGCAGCGGCGGATTTAGCTCAGGCTCCATCTCCTCGTTTGGAGGGGATGGAACTGTTTCCCATTAAAGCACAGGCAATGGAAGCTTTAATTAGCACGTTCCCTCAGGGGATGTTTGGCGAAACCGCACGAATTATTTACGTTGATCAAGAATCAGATAGTGATCTGTCAGAGTTTAAACTTTCCGGGGACGGGTGGTCTATTTTAGCTGAAGCTAATTATGTAAATCATGAAGTAACTCTTTTTAAGTCATCTGCCGAAAAAGAAACCATTCTGGAAATAATTGATACCCTTGCTCATGAAGCAACCCACCATAATGATTGGTTCCACAACCCCCGGCTGTCTGCAGCCGAGCGATTAGAATTATTGGGCGAGGTTCTGCAGCGGCTTAAAAGTGATGAGCGTTTTAAAAAAAATTATGTTGAGTCAATTAGTAGTAGTAATATCCAAGAACAAAACATAACCAAAGCCGGTGAATATTTTGCGGAAATTGTGGCGGCGTATCTAACGGGCGATCTGAGCCTCCCTGCCGAAGATAGAGATTTAGCTGAGCGAATGGTTAACATAATTGACCCAACGTATTCCCTCGACGATGCCTTAAGCCAACGCGACAAAATAGTGAAGCAGATTCTGGCTGGCAATTAAATTTTCCTCGCTCTTTCTCGTAAGGTTGTCCTTTTTGAATAGTATGAGTACGGGTATCACTCTATCTTTAATTGACGTTCGCACGATTCTCTGAGATAATGGGACACGTTATATACTAGGTAAACAGCATATGCGAAAAATTCCTGCCACCATGGCTACCCAACACCCCGATAACGCTAGTGCCCCTTATTGGGAAACAGATGGTGATGGGTTTGTAAGCGTTCACGAAGAACTACCTGAGTGTGTTTCGGCTTTCCAAGATTTAGGAGTCACGGAATTTATGTGGGATTGGGAAGGCAAACATGCCGATGAAGCCGTGACTGACAAACTCTTTACTACCTATTATAATTTTTGTCGGCAAGCCAAATTCGGTAAAGATCGTTTTCTCACCTTCCGTGTTCCTAATATTTGGCATGAGAAAGGGTATAGTTTATTGCGTTCGCTGATGGTGATTCTGACGGGCGAAGATTTTGCGCGCGATATCAAATTAAAAAATAATCCGCTCTTTGAAATTATTTTACCAATGACCGAGCGAGCCGAACAATTAACATACATTCAAACTTCTTTTCGCAAATTGGCTCGCTTTAAATTTGAAATTTTTAATCATACCAAGCGCCCGAATACAGATTATCTTGAAGTGATCCCACTCATTGAGAGTGTGGAAGGTCAAATGGCAATTGAGGGGCTCCTCAATGAGTATTGCCAACAGCATGTTAAAGAATTTGGGCGAAAACCCAAGTATTTACGACCTTTTCTAGCACGCAGTGACCCCGCCATGGTTTCAGGGTTAGTAGCAACAGTGCTGGCTAATAAAGTTGCTCTTTCTGAAATGACACAATTTTCGAGAGCCAAACAGGTTCCACTGTACCCAATTATTGGTGTGGGCAGTTTGGTTTTTCGCGGCGGTTTGAATCCGGATACCGTGGAGAGTTTTTTAAATGAATACCGCGGTGTTAAA
>JAHFHX010000026.1 GCA_023246655.1 Candidatus Magasanikiibacteriota bacterium | reverse complement strand
AAGGATCGATACCGTGATCATCGTGGGTTGGCTCGAACGAATCGATCAGCTTACTTTCAGTGGTATATGCGCCTCTGTCCGAGGTGATAGTACCAACACGAAAGCGATATTAATCCCATTCTGAGTGAAACAAAGAATCTAGTTATTGAACCACTATGTACGTGACCTAGATCCTTCGCTCCGCTCAGGATGACAGATGAGAAAAGAGGGTAAAAAAATAAAAAATTCTCGTCCATTCACCAATAACCTAAAAAGGCTACTTATGAAGGAGCGAGAGTTTTTAAAAACTGACGCTGTACCATCCTTCTTCGTTCCAATTTCACAATTGAAACCTCAACCAGTTCTCCCAACTGAGTCGGGATAAACTGTAGTGTAATAACGGACACCACTCCGGCGACGCCTCTTCCCGAGTAACTCGGGATTTCTCTGGTTGCTACCATTTGTTGGGCGCGTTCCGCATCGTGTAACCGCTAGGCTCACATTGTCCCTAGCTTGGCTCTGGGTCCCAGCGACGCGTACTATTCCCTGGTATTTAGTTTTTTTATTTTGAAAAGAGCTTCTACCGCCGTCATCCTGAACGCAGTGAACAACTTAGTTCGTTTGTTTCACTATTGAGTGAACTAGATTCTTCGCGGAGTTTATACTGAGCCCGTTCGCTTTGCTCAGGCCAGGCTCCGCGAATGTGCTCAGAATGACAAATAGAATTTAAAAGTAAATACAATACTAAATCTTTTGATTTTGTTTGTCAAGCAAAATTTTATCCACAGCCCAATCTTTTAACTCCTTTCCACTGTGGAACATAGCGAAACGATAAATCAATTGGTGCAACTCGACTGTTTCTTTTTTATCTAATTTTAGGAAAAAAATTGTCTTCCAATCAACGTGCATAATGGTTCGCAGTGATTGCAGAACAACACCATTCAGTGGAAAAAAATTGAGTGCTACTACTTGTTTTTGATAACACTCTTTACAGATAAGCCCGCCGGCAGCGATATCAAAATCTGATGCTCTCGGCAGCGGCTCCCACCCCCCTGTGACTCCCCCTCGAGCAGGAGGAGATGACAGCAAACCCCCTCTGCGTTCCCCTTTGGGAAAGGGGAGAAGTGAACGATCACACCGCACACAAAACGAAAGCTCTGGAGCAAACCCTAAGCGGACGAGCAATCTGAGGACAAGCGCGTCGAGAATTACCGAGTTGATATTTCGAGCGCGATTAAGCTCCTCAAACCATGAGATTAATAAATTAAAATTGACACTGTCTGGTTCTGCGACCGAAAATAGTTGTTCGGTGAGCGAAACTGCCCATTGGGCCGCAAACAACTTCGTAAAATCATCACGAATATATTTAAAAAGATCAACAATTTTTACACTGCCGATGTGGTCAATTTCTTTGCCCGGAATAATCTCTACTTCAACCAAAGAAAACGGCTCCAGGGAGCCGCTATTTTTGCTAGTAATTTTTTTTACGCCACGCGCGAGAGCTTCTTTTTTTCCGTGGGTCTGGGTGTAAAGCGAGATGACTTGGTCGTATTCGCGAAAGTCGTGGCGGGAGAGGACAATGGCGAGCATGTGAAATTAAAAAGCAAAATGAAAAAAACAAAATTACAGTTCAGAATTCGAAATTTTTAATTTTACATTGTAATTTTTCATTTTTATTTTTTAATTTTTCTTTGTATAAAATAACTGATAACACCTAGAGCGATAGCGCCGATAGCTACATAGAGATATACAGAATTTCCACTGCCGCTGGTGCTGGGCTTGTTTGGAGTCGGACTTGCACTCTCTTTATGTTTAAACATCTGAACAACCTCGGGAGTGATAGTTTGCACTGGGCCGACGCTGTTATGAGAGGCGGTTACTTGGTTTCCGGTAGCGACCAAAACAGGGTTCGAGTCACTATTCTTACTTTTTACTTCCAGTGCGCCTGCTACCACTGCCACTATTGTCTTGGTGTCTAAACGTGCATCTATAACAAAGTGGGTACCCTTAGTAGTAGCAGCAACATTTTTGGTTTCAACCTGGAGTCCGCCTCCATTATGCAGCCACTCCGAGATGCTGCCGGAAAAACTGAACGGCCTTTTCTCATCGCAAGGGAACGTGAATAGGGATGATGGTTCGGGATACACAACGCCCCCTGGGATATAGACCTCCACACGGTAGAGATTAAACGGGAAATCTTCCGGCACGAAAATGCTATCGCCGTTCGCCAGGGTGATATCTCGCGACGGTTTACTTACATCGAGCGGAACAACACTGGCGCGATGCGTACCAAGGATAGAACAAGCTCTCTCCGGATGCCTAATAGTTATTCCCAACTCTTCAAGACTTTTATCGTCTGCATCTTTACGAAGACACCCTTTCCCCTCCACATAGGTAAATTCCGTTCCATCTTTGGATGCTGATTTCACGAGATCACAGGCTTCTCTACTATCCATTGGTTTGATATATTTTTGATACCGTGACTGAGCGCTCGCGGCCGACACCAAACTGATTATCATGATACTACTCAGTAATAAAGAGGGAATTTTGTTTTTCATATAGATGATGTTCAACTTGTAATGTCGTTTTAACGACTTTGGCTCAATATTTCGTGATTTCTTTATTTCTTCTTGCGTTCCAAATACCCTTCAAGTATTATCATCGCCGCCTTTTCATCACGACTGACGTTTCCCCCTGCTGCATCCGCGGCTTGTGAAGTAAAACGTTCATCAAAAAATTGTACTTCAAGACTGGTTTGTTTTTGAATTTCAAACGCAGCTTTTTTTACGCGTTCGGTATTTTTGGTTTCTCCTCCCATCAGGCTCACGGGGAAACCCATAACAATGAGATTAATTTTTTCTGCGTGGATCAGTTTAATGAGTTCAGGAACGGATTTGACAATGCCAAATGGGAGTACAACGCCGAGCGTGGTGTCAGACCAAGCCAAGCCAATATTTTTAGTTCCGAAATCAATAGCAAGTACCTTCATAAATTCGGTGAATTAGACACTTTCACTTGGTCGCCGCGTGGCAACAATATTTCCCTGCTCCGTAATAATAATCGTATGCTCAAAATGAGCACATGATGATTTATCTTTCATCCGAATCGTCCAACCATCACCCATAGTCTCTACCTGCCATCCGCCCAGCGAAATCATGGGCTCAATAGCAATAACCATGCCGGGCCGAAGAATGACTGATTCAAGCGCTGGGTCGTAATAATTGGGAATATGCGGATCCTCGTGGACTTTGTGCCCAACACCATGGCCGACCAGATCGCGCACGATTCCGTATTTACCTTGCGATTGCACATACGTCTCTACCGCCCGGCCAATGGCCGCAACACTATTCCCCGGCTGCGCTACTTTAATTCCTTCTTCCAGGGATTGTTGAGTGACATCAACGAGTTTTTGAATTTTTTCTGATACTTCGCCAATCACCACCGTCACCGCAGTATCCGAAAACACTCCTTTGACTTTCGACTTTATGGATTTTATAAACCTTCGACTATTCTCTGGCCAACACATCCCAATATCAATACTAAAAATATCCCCATCTTTGAGGACTCGATCCTTACGAGGAATACCATGGACGATTTCTTCGTTGAACGAAGCGCAGATGGTGGCGGGGAAGGGTCGATCGGCCACGCTGGTCTTATAACCTTTAAAGGCGGGACGACCGCCGGCCTTGATGATCATTTTTTCTGCCTGCTCATCGATTTCTCCTGAGGAAATGCCGGGGCGACACAATACGGCGAGCTTCTCAAGGATCTCGCCCATGCGTTTACCGTTTTCGATAATGTTTTTGATATCGGATTTGGATTTTATTAACATAAAGCTTGGGAGGGCTCGGAATGCCCGGGAAAGCTGGGGAGGCTACCTTCTAAGCATTCCTAGCTTCCCAAGCCTTCCGAGCCTTACTGTATGGCCTCTTCAATCTCCTTTTCTACTTCTTCAATTGCCCGCATTCCGTCAACAATCTTCAGTAATCCTAATTTTTGATAATACTCTCGAATGGGCGCGAGGGCGGCATTACCTTGCTCTAGAATGCGTTTTTGAATAATTGCTTCAGCATCATCGGCACGAGAGATAAGTTCACCGCCACAGTGCGGACATTCCACCATATCATAATACGCCGGGAGCCACGGAATTATTTCGCCGCAATCTTTACACAGGCGCCGTTTGGTTAAGCGATTATATGCCTCTTCATCAGAAAGCGCAATCTCTACTACCACTACATCGTGGGCACAGCCTTTGCCTGCAAAATACTCCTGGTACATGCTCGCTTGAGCAACCGTTCTAATTGCGCCATCAAATATTATTCCTTGTCCATTGTTAAGATACTGCTCCGCTGCCCGAAACGCCAAGCGATAGATGAGCCAGTCTGGGACAAGTTTTCCCTTCTTCATTGCTTCGAGTGCGGCTGCTTCATCTGACTCCAGCTCCGGTTGCATCTGTAGCGTACGGAGTAAATCACCAGTTGAAATGTGGCCATAACCGTGTTTGGTAGCAAGCCGCTTTGCCTGAGTACCTTTCCCAGAACCAGGAGGGCCAAAAAAAATAATAATTTTTTTCATAGAAAAAGCTTGGAAAGCCTTAGCTCGTCATAACACTCGTCCGCGTTGATAAATAATTCTTCAACACTTTCATCACGCCTTCACGATCATACTTTGTAATCTGATTGGTTTCTTTCATATGCGTTAAAAGTTCATACATTTGCTGAAGTGAAATTTTACCGTCGCCTTTGCGGCGCGCGAGAATTGCATCTTGTATCATTTTCTCACGGTCTGGATGGTGTTCAAGCGTTGGAATATGGAGGTACGTAACGTATTTATGCACTTCAAACTCGGTAAGGGGGTGCTCATCTTGCGAATAATGGATCGAATTAAAAAAGCCCATAGATTAAATAAAAAATGATTAAATTGATACGAATATTATAGCAATATTGATCAAAATTATCAAGAACTAAAGACCAGACGCCGATTATATTTCCAAAAATTAAAAATGGCTCATTTGAGCCATTTTGATCTGTCTAAATTCCCAACAATTTGTCTACATCCCTCTAAATAGCATCGTATTCATGCATCGTAAGTTGCGCTTCAATCTGTTTAGCAGTTTCAATAGCAACGGCTACTACGATGAGTAAAGAAGTACCACCAATTCTAAGACTCTGTGTGCCAAGAACGCCTTTAGCTAAAAATGGAAGAATAGCAATAAGGCCTAAAAATAGTGCGCCGGTAAGATTAATTCGATTCATCGTTTGGGCTAAGTACTTTTCTGTCTCTGTGCCTGGCCTAATACCGGGGATAAAACCTCCCTGCTTCTGTAAATTCTCTGCCATCTTGTGTGGTTGAAAAACGACGGCGGTATAAAAATACGTAAAACCAAAAACTAAAAGAAAATACAGTGTGTTATAAAACCAAGAATTCTGGAATAAACGAATTATGGCGGTAGCCGCATGAGCCATCCATGCTGATTTAGCTTGGACAAAAAATTGTGCGACCATAGAAGGAAACAACAACAGAGAGATGGCAAATATGATAGGAATAACTCCGGCCATGTTGACACGCAACGGTAGGTGCGTACTAGTACCACCATATATGCGGTTGCCACGAACTTGTTTAGCGTAATTTACTGGAATATTTCGTTGCCCCTCATTAATAAAAACGACTCCAACCACCGTAAAAATTACGATACCAAGAAATAATACGTAGGTATAGAGCTGAGACGGATCATAGTTAGCAAAAAGAGTTCGCAGCCCCCCCGGAATAGCCGAGACAATACCAGCAAAAATAAGCAGTGAGACACCATTACCTACTTTACGCTCGGAAATAAGTTCGCCAATCCACATGAGAAACATGGTGCCAGCAGTAATAGTCATCATGACGGTAATTAAACGAAAAGGTGTCAACCCAGTAAGGATGGGGTGTGCTGATTGATTAAGGAGCTTAATAGTACCAAATGATTGAAGAAATGACAGCGGTACGGTGAGCCATCGAGTATACATACTAATCTTCTGCTGCCCCTGCTCGCCTTCTTTACTCAATTCCTCAAGGGACGGTACGACCATGGTAAGCAACTGGACGATAATGGAAGCGGTAATATAGGGGCCAACCCCTAACATAATAATAGAAAAATTTTGAATAGTACCCCCGGAAAAAATATTCAAAAGCCCTAAAATTTGGTTGCCAGACAAATAATTACGCAGGTTAACTAAATTGACCCCGGGAATAGGGATGTGAGCTATAAGACGAAACAAAACCAACAAAGCAACAACAAATAGAATATTATTTCTAATATCCTTTATGCTCCATATCTTTTGGATGCGATCCCACATAACAAAGTCGAAAGTCTATAAAGTCTATAAAGTCTATAAAGTCATGAATCAATCTGACTTTACGGACTTTTGACTTTACGGACTTGATGGACTATTTTTTAATTTCTCCACCCGCCGCCTTTATTTTTTCCGCTGCGTTTTTTGTGGCGCCAATACCTTCAACAATAAATTTTTTGCTCAGTTCACCAGAACCAATAATTTTTGCTGTCATCGCGTTGGTACCAAGTAATTTCTTTTCCTTAAGTGTAGCCACCGTGATGTGGTCGCCAGTCTGAAAATGTTTACTCAATTCACTTAAATATACTTCGCTCGGCTTTTGGTAGTGACTATGAAAACCCCGTAACTTTGGAGTTTGTTGCATGAGCGCCTTAAATCCAAGCCGCTTAAGCCCTCGGCTCCCACCGGAACGAGCGGTTTGCCCTTTTCCGCCGCGCGTTGAAGAAGTGCCATGCCCGGAGGCATTGCCGCGCCCGATGCGTTTGACGCGGTGCTTGGATCCATGAGTTGGCTTAAGAGTGTGTGGTTGTAACATATTCTTTAAAAATTTATAACTTATAAATTATAATTTATAAGTTATTTCCCGTTGTGGCCTTTTCTGTGGTCTCAATCTTTTTACTTGGTTTACCACTGCGTTTAAAACTCTTCAAAGCTTCAAAGGTAGCTTGAACAACAGCAATTTTATTTTTGGTTTTACCAAGGAGCTTGGAAGAAACATTGGGAATCCCTGCCAATTCAAGAACAACACGAGTGGCGCCCCCAGCAATAATACCGGCACCACGCGGCGCTGGTTTTAACATTACTATCGCTGCTTTAAATTTTTGAACGATATGATGGGGAATAGTTTCTCTAATAATGGGAACGGTAATGAGATTCTTTTTGGCTTGATGGACGGCCTTTTCAACACCAATTTGCACATCGCGTCCTTTGGCAATACCATAACCAACTCGTCCACGACGATCCCCAATTATGACACAGGCTCTAAAACTTAAATGTTTACCACCTTCGGTAACACGGGTTACCCGCGCCAAATCAAGAACTTGCTGATCAAATTCTGATTTTTCTCTCTCTTTCGAAAATTGTTTTTTGCCGCCTTTATTCATATATGTGCGAACATACGAAATGTACAAAAGTTACGAACTACGAATTTTTCGTATATTTCGTATGTTTCGTAATTTCGTACATAATTAAAATTGTAAACCTCCAGCACGAGCTCCTTCGGCCACAGCAGCAACACGACCGTGATATTGATAACCTCCCCGATCGAATACTACTTTTATAATACCTTTGGCCTTAGCCACCTCTGCCAACTGCTTGCCAGCAAGGAAACCCATGGCCACCTTCGCGCTTTTGCCTTCCTGGACAGCTGATTTAATGGTTTTACTATCAACTTGGCAAAGGGTGTTCCCCGTTTCATCATCAATTAATTGTAGCACTACCCCCTGATGGCTACGAAATACCGAAAGACGTGGAATACTGACAGTGCCACGCACTCGGGCACGAACCCGGCGATGACGAATTTTGCGTTGAGCGTTGTTGCTTTTTTTAATTCGTTTCATACAGATCTTGTTGCTTGCTGTTAAATAACTAGTTAGGCAGCGGCCTTAGCGGCTGTTTTGCCGGCTTTGCGACGAATTACCTCAGCGACATACTTAATACCTTTGCCTTTATATGGTTCCGGCTTTTTTATACGTCGGATGCTGGCAGCGGTTTCTCCAACCAATTGTTTATCAGCTCCCTCAACGGTAATAATATTTTTTTCTACAAAAAATTTAATGCCAGGAACAGATTGCACTTCGATAGGATGAGAGAATCCAACTTCTAAAACCAAATTCTGCCCCTTAAGAGAGGCACGGAAACCAACCCCATTAATTTCTAGTTGCTTCTTAAAACCAGTTGCCACCCCTTCAATCATATTTTTGATAATACTCGAGAAGGTGCCCCACAGAGCGCGGTCTTTAACATCGTTTTCATTAACGACTTGAACGCGCACCGCATTGCCTTCGATAATCACGGTGATATGATGATGCAATGGTTGTTTGAGCTCTCCGCGAGGACCCTTCACAACCAAAACGCCCTTTTGGACTTCGGCGGTAACGCCGCTGGGGAGTGTTCTAATTTTTTTACCTATACGGGACATATCCGTAGTTTATTCTTAGTTGTTTAGTAAACTTCACAGAGCACCTCGCCCCCCACCTGAGCGATGATGGCTTCATTGTTCGTCATAACGCCCCGTGGGGTGGAAAGAATGGCAAGACCATAGCCATTGAGCACTTTTTTCAACTGATCTTTTTTTACATAATAGCGATGCCCCGGGGTACTGACTCGTCCGAGGTGGCGAATACTTGGCTGTCCGTTCATATATTTCAACGTCAAAACAATCATCGGATGGCGTTGCTCTTTGGCTTCTTCGGCAGCTATAAGATACCCTTCCCGAACAAGCAGAGCGGCGATGGCCATTTTCACTTTGGAATAAGGAACAAGCACTTCCTTCTTTTTCACCACGGAAGCGTTGCGAATACGAGTTAGCATGTCGGCAATTGGATCAGTCATCATACGTGAGTCTAAGTTTAGACGTTTATTCGTTAATTACTTATTATTTTTGTTAAATTATTGTTTGTAATATTCGGACATTAGTAGATTCGGATAACATTTCGGATTATAATTTTACCAGCTTGATTTCCGTATTCCCGGAATTCGACCAGCATTAGCGAATTCGCGAAAACAAATGCGGCAGAGACCAAAACGACGAATAAAGCCGTGCACCCGACCACACTGCCAACAACGTCGAACAATCCGGGTAGAAAATTTTGGTTTTCTCAGTGATTTAGAAATTTGTGCTGTAGTAGCCATAATTCTAGATAAAGTAGCTTCTTAGTAATTCAGGCATTACTTTTGCGATTTAGCAAATGGAAAACCGAGTTTACTGAGCAAGGCCATTCCGGTTTCCTTTTTCTGAGCAGTAGTATTAATGACAATTTCAAGACCATGCATTTTTTCAATTTCTTCAATTTTTACCTCAGGAAAAGCTACGTTCTCTCGGAAACCAATGGCAAAGTTCCCCTGGCGATCAAAACTTTTATCCGACAAACCTCGAAAATCACGTACGCGCGGAAAGGTGACATTGACTAATTTTTCTAAAAAATCATACATCCGAGGACCACGGAGCGTTACCATAACGCCAATTTCTTGACCCTGACGAATTTTAAAATTTGAGATCGCTTTTTTGGCTCGGGTACGAACTGGTTTTTGACCAGTTATGCGACTCAGTGTTTTCTCCACGTTATCTATAAAACCAGCTTCTTTAATAAACCGTCCAACACCAGCGTTGATGGTCACTTTAGTAATCTTTGGTACTTGGAGTGGATTCTTTAAACCCAGTTCCTTTTGCAAAGCTGGAACCATGTCGTGTTTATATTTTTTATATAAAGTATTCATAACGGTATTTAATCAATAACTGCTTTACATTTTCTACATACCCGCATTTTTTTGTCGCCCTCAATTTTAAAACCAATGCGGATTGGCCGACTACATTTAGGACACACCAAAGCTACGTTGCTTATATGGAGCGGGGCAGAGAGTGCAATCACTTGGCCTTTCTCCGTCCGAGATCGAGCACGCAGATGTTTTTTTATCTGATTAACGCCCTCGGCTACCACCCGATCATCAGCAGGAAAAACCTGAATTACTTTGGCAGTTTTGCCACGGTCTTTCCCAGTTAAAATTTTAACTTGATCATTGGTTTTAATTTTCATACAATATTCATTGTCATCGTAATGGTTTACACTACTTCGGGAGCTAAGGATATAATTTTTTGAAAACCTTTGACCCGGAGCTCTCGGGCGACTGGCCCAAAGATACGAGTCCCCTTTGGCTCTTTGGTGGTCCGATCAATTATTACCGCGGCATTTTCGTCAAAACGAATATAGGTTCCATCGGTACGGCGAGTTTCTTTACGTTGTCGAACAATAACCGCATGAACCACGTCGCTCTTCTTAACGATCCCGCGAGGAGCCGCTTCCTTAACAACACAGGTAATAATATCTCCCAGACGGGCATATCGTTTCTGATATCCGCCGAGCACCCGAATACACTGAAGCTTCTTGGCACCGGTGTTATCAGCCACTACTAACATTGCTCTGTGTTGAATCATATTCGTGGAACTATGGAACACGTAACGTACAACCTATGCAGGTGGACGTTATGCGTTATGCGTTACAATATTTATTAATCGCCAACGTTTCGTTTTGGAAAGTGGCCGGCATTCTGCAAACTGTACTACGTCACCTACTTTGGCCTCATTCTTTTCATCATGAATATGATATTTCCGACTGACACGATACCGTTTCTGATATTTAGAATGGAGTTTCATCCGATCAACCCTAACGACGGCAGTTTTCTGCATGTTACTGGATATCACGATTCCGCTAAATGTACGGCTGGTTTTTGTTTTCTGCTCGGCCATAGTATTTATTTCTTTACACTTAACAAGGTCATTATTCTTGCAATCGTTTGTCGGAGTTGTTTAATTTTATGTACTTGCTTAAGCTGTTGGCTCGCGACCTTCGCCTTTGCATCATGCAAAGCACCGCGCTCGTGCGCTACTAATTCCTTAAGCTCGGCAATGCTTTTATTTTTTAAATCAATAAAATCCATAGATGATTAGCGGATAATTTTTTCAATAAATTTGGTTTTGATTCCAAATTTATAGCCAGCCATTGCCATTGCTTCTTGTGCACTCTCACGAATTACTCCAACCATTTCAAAGAGTATCGTGCCCGGCTTCACAACAGCTACATAATGATCGGGGGCACCTTTTCCGCCACCCATGGGTACTTCGTTGCCTTTCTTAGTGATTGGTTTATCCGGAAAAATTCGAATCCAAACTTTCCCTCCGCGACGAACATACCGAGTGAGCACCCGACGAGCAGCTTCAATTTGCTGACTGGATACCCAACCGTGGGATTCGGTCTTTAAACCATAATCACCAAAGGATAGCGTGGTGGCACGAGTGGCCACGCCCAAATTCCGACGCCGTCCTTTATGCCACTTGCGATGTTTTACTTTCTTAGGGAGCAACATACTCTATGAACGTGTTCGTTTAACTGGTTCGGCTTCTTTTTTTTCAAATTTATCCTGTCGGCCAAAAGATTCGCCACGGTAAATCCAAACCTTTACACCAATTTTACCATATAAGGTATGGGCTTCGGTAAAGGCGTAATCAACATGACTACGAATGGTAATCAGTGACATTTTACCAGCTGCCATTTTTTCACGCCGCGCAATTTCTACACCGTTGAGGCGCCCGGCCATGGCAATCTTTACTCCCTGAGCCCCGGCCGCCATCACTTTTTCAATGGCTTGTTTCATTACTCGGCGGAATGGTAAACGGCGTTCTATTTCGGCGGCTGCTCCCGTGGCAACAATCATTGCGGACAAGGCTGGCTGGAGTACTGGTTGTATATTTAATTTAGTTTTCAATTTAAATTGTAAAAGAGTTCGTTCAATATCTTTGCGTAGCACCTCAAGCCCCTGACCACCGCGCCCGATGATGACGCCTGGTTTGGCGGCGAGAATTGTAACCGTCACCTCTTTTGGAGTGCGTTCAATACTTAGTGAATCAATGCCAGCATCCTTAAGTTTTTTCCCCAAGTATTCACGAATAGCAATTTCTTGTTGCAAAAAATGAGTCAACTGATTTTTTTTAGCAAACCAGCGTGAATCCCAGGGAAAAATAGCTGGGGTGCGGTGAATTCTTGGATGAACTTTGTGACTCATAGTAAAATGGAGATCGTTTTTTATTTCCTTATTTCTTAATTTCTTTATCTTTTACTTTCTTCTCTTTTTTACTTATTGGTACTAACGTCAATTTAATGTGTGATGTTCTTTCTCTAACCGGCGTCGCACGTCCATGGGCTTTTGGCATCCAACGCTTTAAAACCGGCCCACCATCAACCGTGATAGTTGTAACAATTAAATCTTCTTTCTGCAAGGAATAATTGTGGACAGCGTTTGCCAAAGCGGAATTGAGAAGCTTAAGGAGGGGCTTAGCACCTTTTTTATTAAGGACTGATAAGATAGTTGCCGCTCGGAGCGCTCGTTTGCCGCGAATTAAATCAGCGAGGAGCCGCATTTTGCGTGGTCCCATGCGATAGAATCTAAGTTGTGCGGTGACTGCTTGATTCATACATGATTACTTTTTGGGGGCAACCGGGGCTGGAGCGCTGGTGGCAACCTTGGCTGCCTCTTGCTCCTTAGCCATCTTGCCACCATGACGAACAAATTTACGCGTCGGTGAAAATTCACCCAAACGATGCCCTACCATGTTTTCTTCTACAAAAACATCAATAAAATTTTTGCCGTTATGAACTTGAAAAGTTATTCCAACCATTTCGGGGGAAATGACGCAAGCACGCGACCAGGTTTTGATTGGTGTGTGTTTACCACTGGCTTTCACGGCCTGTACTTTCTTAAGTACCCGCGGATCAACGTAGGGTCCTTTTTTGAGACTTCTAGACATACTTTATTTTTTTCTGCGTTCTTCTGCGTCGCTATCCGCGTCGATCTGCTTCTATGCTGTAGAAACGGATAAACGCTGATAGCTACGCGGATTAACGTTGAAGGTTATTATTTTATTGAGCTAACTTAGCGCGACGGGATTGAATAATAAACTTTTCACTCCATTTGCCAGGCTTGCGAGTGCGTACCCCACGAGCTGGCTTACCATACACCGTTTGTGGACCGCGTTTCTGCCCAATAGGGCTATGGCCCTCACCCCCACCATGGGGGTGGTCAGCTGGGTTCATATTTTTACCTTTAACAGTAGGGCGGATACCGCGATGGCGCATACGACCGGCCTTCCCATAGCGAACCAAACGACGATCCGGGTTACTCAGAACACCAACCGTGGCCATACATTCTTTTAAAACGAGACGGACCTCACCAGAAGGTAAACGGATCTGAGCGTAATCACCTTCAACACCAACGAGTTGGGCAGAAAGACCAGCGCCGCGGGCGAGTTGACCGCCTTTTCCCGGCGTCAATTCCACATTATAAATAAACAAACCAACGGGAATATACTCAAGGGGCATGCGGTTACCATTTTTGGCTTCAATCGCTTTGTTTGAAGACATAATGGTATCACCAACCTTTACACTTTGTGGCGCCAAAACATAGGATTTTGCTCCATTAGCATACTGTACCAATGCAATGCGTGCTCCCCGGTTGGGGTCATACTCAATAGCCTCAACAGTAGCGGTAATATCAAATTTTTGTTGTTTAAAATCTACCAAACGGTATAATTGTTTGGCGCCACCACCTTGGTGACGCACGGTAATAACACCTTGGTTATTACGACCAGATTTTTTCTTAAGAATGGTAACTAAACTTTTTTGGGGTTCAAATTTGGTAATATCAAGAAAGGCATCCACACTGGAGACTCGGCGGCCGCTGCTGGTTGGTTTGTAAATCTTAATTGGCATATGATTTGACGAAATCACGTCGCGCAGCGTCATTTGGAGCGCGACGAAATTCTAGACCCCTTCATGAATCATTATATTTTTTCCCGGCGGCACCGTAACAATTGCTTTTTTATAATCCGAGCGACGGCCACGATTGCGACCAAACCGCAAACGTTTTCCTTCAACATTTATCATATGTACCGACAACGGTTCTACCCCATATACTTCCTTTATTGCTTGCTTTATTTGTGGCTTACGGGCAGTGCGCTCAACTTTAAAAACATACTTATTGGCCGCCTGCATAACAGCTGCTTTTTCGGTCACTAGGGGTCGAATAATAATCCGGTGGGTCAAACGGACTGATGATGCTCCTGTGTCGCTATCGCCTTTAGATTGCGCTACTTCCTTGGTCTTCGGTTCAACTTTTTCTTCCGTAACTCGTGAAGCACCGTGAGTTGGAATTTTCTTTTTAAAACGATCCATGAAACCCATATTTTCGATAATTCCTAATTTCTAATATCTAATTTTTAAATAATTTCCAATTAATATTTTTATTTACTTAACCTTGTTTCTAACTTCTTAACCGCCGCAACACTCGCCACTATCGCTTGTTTATTCATTAAATCGACCACACTCACATCCTCAGCTCGCATGGTGGTTACTTTTGGTAAATTATTGGTCATTCGTAAAACGGTAGCGTCTTTGCCGTTCGTAAGTACTAAAAATGAATGCTGTTGAGCCGGTAATAAATTCAATAATGTCGCGAACAACTTTGTTTTTGGTTCTGTAAAGTTAAAATTTTCTACCACACAGAGCGCATTATGCTGCAGCTTGTCGGATAATGACATTTTGGTAGCTAGAATTCTTTTTTGTTTATTAATTTTAGTTGTATAATTACGTACTGTCTTTGGACCAAAAGCAACGCCGCCGCCTTTCCAAATGGGTGAACGCGTGGAACCATGGCGCGCCCGACCCGTGCCCTTCTGTGGCCACGGCTTTTTACCACCACCACTCACTTCACCACGACTCTTAGTATCGGCCCAGGATTCACGGGCGTTTCCCATTTGGGCAACAAACACTTCGTGCACAACAGACGGTTTTACTTTAACGCCAAACACCGCTTCATTCAATTCTATTTCACTCACTTCCTTACCCTGTAAATTGTAGACCTTGGTTTTCATAACACAGAATTACGCAGATTCTTCGGGATTACACAGATTCACTTCTCAAAATATCTTCTCAATATCTTTTTAATTTTTTCTTAATATCTTATTCGGCTTTTGTCTCCAGTACCATTGATTGTTCTGCTGCCGGTTGTGGCGTTGTCTTCTTTTGAACTTTCAATTCCCCTTCACCCTGAATCATGAGGAGGCCGTTGCGACCACCGGGAACAGCGCCTTTAATATATAATTCGTTTATTTCGGGATGCACAGCCACAAT
>JAHFHX010000025.1 GCA_023246655.1 Candidatus Magasanikiibacteriota bacterium | reverse complement strand
TTTTTGACACCCCCAACAAGCTGCAGGGATTCTAAACACCGATAAACTGGTTCTACAGAAATTACCATCCCCGGTCCCCCGCCGTACGGCTTATCATCTACATGCCCCCACTTATTATTGCTGAACGCACGAAAATTGTGCGCGCGGACGTTAATGAGGCCTTGTTTTTGAGCACGGCCGAGGATGCTTTCGTCGGTATAATGATAAATGACGTCAGGAAAGAGAGTGAGGATGTCGAATTGCATACCAAAATTAACAACTAACAATTAACAACGAATCGCGATCGTTTGTTATTTGTTTATTGTTCATCGTTAATTCACATAAAATCAAAACCGCCCTATGACATTATCACAGAGCGGCCTAAAAGTCTATTACGATAATCTGCGAAATCTCTTTCGCAATCTGCGTAATCCGTGTTAGATATTGAGACTATCAACGGCGCTGGTATCAATTGGCTGATTCATCATTGAACCGCCCATGCCGCCACCCATTGGGCCATGCCCTGGGCCGCGACCACCAACCGGCTCATTAATTTTCAAGTTGACGCGAGCGTTATTTTTGGCGCCCACAATCTTGAGAAGAGTCCGGAGTGACCGAGCTGTCTGGCCTTGGCGGCCAATGACGTAACCCATGTCGGAGGGGCTCACATCGAGTGTGATTAAAACCCCGCGCTCGTCGATTGTTCTGGTTGTCTTGACGTCTTGAGGATTGTTAACAATCGCTTTCACGACATCTTCAACAAACTTCTGATCGGCTTCCATAGTTGCATTTCTAGAATTGTGTACAGAGCAGCCTGTCGACGGTGTGGAAATCTGGCCTTATGCAAACGGACAAACCCCACCAGTACTGCATTTCAATGTAAAATATATCATGCCCCGCTAAGAAGCGTCAAGCCCCGGCGGCAGTTCGTTCAGCTTGCTTATTCGTTTCATGATCCATATAGTGCGTATACCAACTATACTGGGCCCCCAGCATATGAGCAATCAAGGCAATTGCAAGCTTGGTAGTTTTTTCTTCACTGTCTTGTCGTGGCGCTAATTCCACAATATCAAGACCAACTACCGAGCAGGCCCTGCCAATATATTTTGCCAAGTTCGTAATTTCTCGATAACTTAATCCGCCTTGGTTAAGAATTGGTGTGGCCGGAGCATACTGACTATCAATTGAATCAAGATCTAGGCTTACCCAAATATGTTTGACCCGTTTTTGGAGGTCATTAATTTTTTCTAATGCAGACCGAAAACCATAATGCACAATATCAAGAATCGTGACAGTGTGTAATTTCTCCCGGCGAATTAAATCAATTTCTCCCTGATCCAAATCTTTGAGCCCAATAAAAACAAAGTTAGCTGGTTTCACTTTAACTCCTGATTTAAAAATATTCACTAGTTTTGGGTGACCAAACCCCATAAGAGCCGCCGCTGGCATACCATGAATATTGCCGGACAAGGTATTCTCATGCGTCATTATGTCACCATGGGCATCAATATACACCACACCAATATCGCCCTCACAGGCGACTGATGCGCCGGCCACTGTTCCCATGGTGAGGGAATGATCACCGCCGAGCGCCACCACCTTATGACCAGCAGAAATTTTTTCATGCACCTTAGCGGCACTCATTTCACACACCTGAACAATCTCCTTAAGATATTTCAGACGCTTATCTCCCATGTGAGCCAGTTCGCGCGTTGGACATTTAATATCTCCTAAATCCTCGTATTTAAAACCAATATGATTAAACATCTGCATGAGCCCAGATTTGCGCAAATGGTTCGGGCCTTCATCGGTTCCAATACTATCTTTTCCTAAATCAATTGGGATGCCTAAAATTGACACTGGCTGGGTAGTGGGCTGATGTTCTAAGAATGACATGTTATCAAGGGCCATAGAGATATTAACAAATTATATAGAGCTCATAGCAAGTTATTTGTGAAAATTGTCTCAACTTAATCAAAAATTGACGAAAATTTTTGGCTGTCATCCCGAGCGCACGAGGGATCTCTGGCTCACCAAACCGACGGACAGAGATTCCTCGTCGCCCGCCAAGGGCTCGCTCGGAATGACAATTGGTGAAACCCCCTGTGTGAACTCATAATCGCTCATCATTATACCAAATGATGAAATAATGTAAATGAGATTGATAACAAAAACCCGCCATCAGGCGGGATTGTTTATAATGATTATTTTAAGCAGCGGGGGCTGTTGCTGTTGCAGCTTCCGCAGCAGCTTTTTTCTTCTCGGCTACCTTTATCGCTCGTTTCTTGGTGAGGTAAACAGACTTGACTTTTTTCTCTGTTATCATGCCCGCATCCACGAGTAAATTATGAATGGTATCGGAGGTGGTAGCACCTTTACTTAACCAATACTTAATCCGATCAGCTTTTGGTTTAAAAGCTTGGTCCTTGGGTAAATGAGGATCATAAGTACCCAAATTTTCTAGATAAATATCGTGCGTATCCCGAGCTTTCTCGGAAATAATTAAACGGAAGGTGGCGTACTTCTTTTTGCCTATGCGTTGTAAACGAATGGTAAGCATAACCTGATATTTTTCTTAATAAACTTAGTTTCGTGAAACTAAAATAATGTTAGGAGAGCGAGAATACTATATATCAAAATCCGTCGTGTGTCAACAGTTATATGTGAACATCAAATTAGTTTCTTTTACCTTGACTTGATAACTCCTGACCGATTATTTATGCTAATTTTTCTAAAGAAAGTATTTGTCTTGGAGTTTTTTTAGTGATGGCCTTAACTTTATACTCTCTTAACAGCCAGTCTTTTATCTCTTCAAGATTGTCATTGGATTTTGATCCTAAGAGAATGCTTGCCCTACTGCCTGGCCCTTTTAACTTTGACGCAACAGCTTGTAAATACTTTTTAGAGTCAGTTTCGTTTTTTACTGAATAATTATATTCGCCAAAAGTGTCTATAATTAAATCGAATTCAGGATAATCTCTTAACTGCAAAATAGAACGCCATTTTAAATCATTCGGGTGTAACTTTTGAGATAAAGGTTCTTCGATATGTGTCGAGCCAGTGATTTCTATTAGACTAGACTCTCTCCTACGTGCTTCTTGAGCAGCTTTTTTACTGAGTCCAGTGGTAAATACTTCAACCTTATCACCAAATTTATTTCGGAGTTGTTCAGCATAAAAACCAGCACCACCCCCTACATCTAATATTTTGACTCTCTGAAACGGTTTATCTTCACTGGTGCGTTTTTTAATAAGATCCTCAATAAATCTGATAAATGATTCGCCGTGTATTTGTTCAATTGAATTATAGTCATTGCCTGCTCTCTCATATCGTGTGGCTTCATAATTATAACCATCTTCTTTAGACTCATTAGCAGCACCCGCCTTTCGCCACCGCTCCACCTGATCTCTTAACTCAGCTGGAGACAAAAATGGTCTCCCTCGTTCAGGAATTTTCATAAAAAAATTCTTTTAGTATGTGATAACCAGATGCACTTGATCGTTGATTTTTGGAACACCTTGATAAAAAAATTAAGCTGTGGTTTGCGAAATTTTCAAATCAACACTTTTTAAATATCACTTTATTTTGCCAGCAACTAACTTCTGCCACCCCTTTTTTTCCTGTCAGCAACTCTGTTGTCAGCTATTTGTTGATTACCCTTGACCATTGAATCTAAGCTGCTTGCAAGCTTTTTAATATCGTCGTCATCCAAATGTATAAATCGATAGGCTGAAATCCATTTCTTTCCTGTGTGATCCCAAACTTCTCCAACCTGATTACGACTTGGAGGAATTTGTTCCATTGCGAGAAACGCTTTATCCATTTCTATTACACTTTCAGCGCCAGTGGTTAACGGAATAATGTGAGGACGTTCTCCATTGCCCCCCGCTTTATTACTAACATCGCCAACCCTACGCCATTGGCCGAAGGGCACTGTTGCATATCCCCAATTTTCCGATACTTTACGTACTTCGTACTCTGTGGGTTTTTCAGGTGCGGCATCTTTTTCCCTTATATCTACGATCTCAATTGCTCCTTTTATTTCTAACATATTTTAAATTAGTTAAACTGATACCAGAAATATGATAGATATTTTTTTACTACAATAGTTAATTTCTCAAATATTCAAGTGTTAAATTCCCTCAGTGGCCTCCCTTGATTTTAAGATAAAAATCCCCAATTGTTTTATCAGTGTAGCCCCAAGGGGAATCGAACCCCTATTACATGGTTGAGAACCATGTGTCCTAACCATTAGACGATGAGGCCATGGTGGGTCCCGCCTGTGGCGGAAATTTTCAAATAATTATACACTTTTCCAACGAAACGTCAATTTGGTTAATTAAACTTCATATACAAAGATGCCCTCTTGTTTCAAAACCGGCTCATGCCCAGGAATAGGAAAGGCATAGGATACAATGCGAGCGCCGGGCGGCAATTCGGCGAAGAGTTTTGGACCGAGTCGCTCCATAGGCTTGGGGAACAAAAATGCTACCACTACATCGGCCTGACGCACATCAGCATGATACAAGGATTGAAAGCGTACTTCCACCCGCCCGGATAGCCCTTTGAGAACAATCATTATTTTTGTCCATATATAAAGGAGAGGATTTAACTCATAGCCCACCGCCTGGGCCCCGTGCGCTGCTGCTAAAAACAACAACCGCCCGGCTCCGGAACCCAAGTCAATTACCTTGGTCCCCGATCGGATTCCCGCGAGGGTAATCATGGTGTGCGCTTGTTTACGGTGTGTTGGCACAAAGGGAACACCAACGAATACCGAAATGAACATCACAAGCGCAGCTATTCCAAGTAACCCAACAAAGCTAAGAGCAATAATTAAAAACAGTAGAGACATATATAAACAGCTATTATTTTTTAAGCCAGGTCTCATCTTGACGTACCAGAAGTTCTGAGGCCCGGAGTGGCTCGGCCATTACCTCTTTCACAATCCGTTCCATCCTCATTCCTTGTGAACCTTTAATTAAGACCACATCCCCAGCCTCTAATTTCTCTTGAAGAAACTTACCCGCCGCACTGCTCTCGGCAAAACTGGCGATTTGGTGTTCGCTGAGCCCTGCTTCCCGTGCTGCTCGGGCGGTATGCTTGGAAGCTTCGCCAACGGTAATTAAAAAATCAATTCCCAGTTCAGCGACGGTAAAACCAACCTCGCGATGAGCAGCTTCGGTTTCCGGACCAAGTTCAAGCATATCACCAAGCACCGCATAACGCTCGGCGCCAGAGCGTACCTGGATATGGGCCAAGGTCGTAAGCGCAACTTTAACTGCGGCGGGGCTCGAATTATAGGTATCATCAATAAGCAAAGTATGCTTAATACCTGGCAGTGGTCGTAGGTGGCCAGGCAACGCTGGGAATTCACGTAAGGCCTCCACTGCTTCAACTAAATTTAACCCATACCTAATTCCAATTGCTACCGCCGCAAGCGCGGCATAAACTGAGCCGGCGCTAATGCTCGCGGGTAACAATACCGGTACACTGTGACCATCATGATTAATTTTAAAATTTAAACCGGTTGGCCAACCGTGATCATCAGTTAATAACTTCATATCAGTCGCCTGAAAATCTGCGCCGTCTTTAAGACCGTAAGTAATTTTGTGCGCCTTGGTTACTCCAGCATTCTCCATCACCACCGGGCTATCATAGTTTAGAACCGCACAACCATCAGACGATAAATGAGAAATAATAACTCTTTTTTCTTGAGCAATTTTTTTAATTGTCTTAAAAATTTCGGTGTGAGCATGAGAAATAAATGTCAACACTCCTATGTGACAGGGAGCAATTGTGGTGAGATAACTAATATCCCCAATTTTATCTGCGCCCATTTCGAGTATGAGAATTTTGGGATAATTTTTTTGCCGCACGATAAGACAATAGATTGCCAGGCTAAAAACTTTCAACCAGCCTAAGAGCGACTGATTGGGTGGTTCCTTGATACCAATAATGGTGAGTGGCACCCCAACTTCGTTATTGTAATTTTTGTGGCTAGCGCGAACTGAAAACTGGTGTGCCAACACGGTAGCGACCGCTTCTTTGGTTGAAGTTTTACCAACTGAACCAGTTATACCAATAATATCGGGGTGGTATTTTTTAATAATAGCCTGTGAAGCAACTCGCAAAAACCAAAGGAGAAACGACTTACACATATTGCCTAAATTTTTAATTTCTAATGATCACCCGGTACCCCATAATAATCGAGGGCAAATTTCATCACATCACGAAATACAGGCAAGGCGGTTTGCTCGGCCCAACGACGTTCTGGTTCCTCGTACTTTACTACCACTACCAATCGCGGATTGGCCGCGGGCGCAAAACCCGCGAAGGTGTGGTTGGTACGATTCAAACTATAAGAACCACGTTCAGGAATTTGCGCCGTACCGGTTTTACCTGCCACATAATAATGTGGAATTTTTGCAGCGTGATAGTGATTCTCTACGACTGATACTAACATACCGCTGAGGAGCTTAGCCGCCCGTGGAGAAATAACCTGTTCAGTCGTTTGGGGAGTGGTGCGCTCTTTTTTTCCATTTTCATACTGAACCTGCTCAACAATATATGGTTTCGGTAACCGGCCGTCGTTGGCAATAGCCGAATAGGCCGTTGCCAACTGGAGTGGCGTTACGGTAAGACCCTGACCAAACGAACCATTAGCTCCAAAAATTTGTCCTTTTTTAGAAAGGGAATTAATGTCCCCGGAAACCTCGGTATTAAGGGTAATACCGGTGCGGACACCAAAACCAAATTTACTTACATAATGTTTAAATTGCTCGTTGCCCATTTTTTCTTGTACCCACACTACACCGGTATTAATTGATTTTTCAAGCACTTGTGTCATTGATTGTTGGCCATAACATTTACGTTCTGCGTTACGGAGATGAAAACCATTAATTATTCGCTCACAAGGGTCTGTGTACATGGTGGTGGGAGAGATCAGCCCCAGATCAAGGCCAGCGGCCATGGTAATAGGCTTAAACACTGAGCCTGGTTCATACGGAGTAAAAATACTCGTGTTATTATAAACATTTAAATCGTCAACATGAGAATAATTATTCGGATCAAAATCCGGCAAGCTACACATAGCACGGATTGCACCGGTTTTTGGGTCCATCATAACAAGTACCCCGCTCTTGGCTTTATAGTCTTCTAACCCTTGGCGCAAACGCTCGCAGGCTTTATATTCCAAAGTGCGATCGATGGTAAGAACCAATTCCGGACCATTTTCTGGCTCTTTAATGGTGCGCTGACCAAGGGTTATCCAACTTCCCAGCGCTCCTTGTTCCCCTTCCAAAAAACCACCGTGGCCAGCCAGTTTATTTTCCCAATACCCCTCTAACCCATATCGGCCCAGTAAATTTCCTTGCTCATTAGAACCAACAAACCCCAGAATGTTCGCACCTAAACGTTCTTCCGGGTAGTAACGGTACAACCGCGGGGTTATGTAAACCCCTGTGATATCAGCTGCCCTTACGGCATCAGCAACATCTTTATCAACTTTTTTAGCCAACGGTACATAGCCGCTGGCGTGATTCTCTAATTTAGCAAGCAGTTCGGTTTGTTCCTGAGGATCTTTAACTCCCAAAAGCTCAACCAACCGCTGAGTAGTAGAGGCCACCGCCCGTGGCAGCATCTCCCGAGGCGAAGCGTAGATAAGATAATATTCCCGATTAACAGCCGCTGGATATTTCTCGCTGGTGCGACTATCCTGAAAATAAATTGCGCCCCGACTAGGATATAATTTTTTAGAAATTTCGTGAGTATTTAAAGCGAACAAAGCATAATAATCATGTTGAATAACTTGCAAAATAAATAACCGAACAATAATGGCTAGTGCAATAAGCAGAAAAAAAATCCAGACCACTCGAATGCGGTTTTGTGTATCTCTTTTTCGAAGCATACCTCAACGAATTCTGGGGAATGTACCCCGAAGTAGTATACCTCACTTTATATGATGGAGCAATGAATACCAATTAGTCGGCCGAATAATTTTTATTGCATCCCTTTCGCCTTCCGTTTTGCTTCATTCTCGTTGAGAATCGTTTTACGGATACGAATAGTCTTAGGTGTTACTTCCACCAATTCATCTGGTCCGATGTATTCCAAGGCATCCTCCAAATCCATCGTCCGTGGGGTGTTAAAATGCTCGGCGCTGCCATCTCCCTTGGAACGCATATTGGAGAGTTGCTTGGTTTTACAGACGTTGACGCGAATATCTTCGGAACGGGCATTTTGACCCACTACTTGACCTTCATACACTTCCACACCCGGACCAATAAACATCACACCACGATCTTGGACATTGAGAAGCCCATACAAATTGGTGATACCCGTTTCGTGCGCGACTAAGGACCCTTGATCACGTTCGTGCCAATCGCCGGGGTCAACATCATATTGATAAAAAACAGTGTTAATAATTCCCAGGCCCTTGGTATCGGTTAAAAATTCGGTGCGATAACCAAACAAGCCACGAGTAGGGATAACAAATTCTAAAAACGTTATGCCTTTCTCCGCATACATGTTTTGCATTAAACCATGCCGACCGCCGATTTTTTGAATGACGGCACCAGAAAATTGCTCGGGTACTTCCACAAACACCTGCTCGTAAGGAGTGAGCTTCTTGCCATCAACTTCTTTGTTAATTACTTGGGGCTGAGACACTTGAAACTCAAATCCTTCCCGGCGCATCCGTTCAATAAGAATAGCAAGATGCAGTTCACCGCGGCCAGAGACAATCCAATTGCCTTCGGACCCATCCACCACCCGCAGCGCAACATCAGTCTCGAGTTCTTTAAACAAGCGTTCCCGAATTTGCCGCGAAGTGCTAAATTTGCCTTCCTTCCCGGCGAAGGGTGAGTCATTCACCGCGAACGTCATTTTGACGGTTGGTTCTTCGATGGAAATAGTGGGAAGCGCGATAGGATTTTGTACATCAGCAATAGTTTCACCAATATTTACATCTTCAATTCCAGAAATAGTTACGATATCACCTGCGCTCGCCTCGGCAACCTCAACCTTCTCCAGACCAAAAAATGTCATAATTGAAGTCAGGCGATATTTTTTCATGTGGCCAGAGCGGTCAATATGCATAATTTCTTGTCCAGCTTTAAGAACGCCGTTATAAATTCTACCAGTCGCGAGCCGGCCTTTAAAATTATCGGGGGAGATAGACACGGTGAGCATTTGGAGAGGAAGCGCCGGATCGCCGGTTGGGGCGGGCACAAACTTAAGGATGGTGTCAAACAGCGGCGTAATATCAGTCATTGTGTTAATATCGGGCGTGAGACCGGCTTTACCTTGTTTGGCCGAGGCGTAGACGACCGGAAAATCAGCTATTTCATCGCTGGCACCGAGTTCAATAAATAATTCGAACGTTTTATCAAGCGCAAATTGTGGTCGGGCATCTGGTTTATCAATCTTATTAATAACCACAATAACCCGATGGCCCAGGGCCAGGGCCTTCTTGAGTACAAAGCGGGTTTGTGGCATGGGACCTTCTTTAGCATCAACCAACAGAAGACACCCGTCCGCCATTTTAAGAACGCGCTCTACCTCGCCACCAAAATCGGCGTGTCCAGGAGTATCAATAATATTTATTTTAGTATCGCCCAGCTGCACGGAAGCATTTTTGGAAAATATAGTAATGCCGCGCTCGCGCTCAAGGTCGTTACTGTCCATAATCGCCTCTTGAGCATCTTGCGTTTTAGACAATTTGGTTTTACTTTGGCGAAGCAAAGCATCGACCAAAGTGGTCTTTCCATGATCTACGTGCGCAATAATTGCGACATTTCGAATTTGCATAATAAATTCATTATAATGTTTTGCCACCTGCCCGCATCGTAATCCTCAATTCCCAATCTGTGTAAAAAAAGATCTGCCCCATGAGCAGAAAGACAATTTACTGCAACAGTCTTAACTTACCATAGAAGTAAATAAAAATCAAATTTGCTGTTGCCTCTCCGGCCTTTGCCGTTACCACGACGTGATAAGGACAAGCACAGGAGGAAGGGCGGCGGGCTCCCTCCTGCGCCGACCCTTCCGGTCTATTTGAATTCGAACCCCAGCGCGGTGGCCGGGCCGGCGCCCGGGCCGCGCTCCTCGACCTCGATCCGCATGCCGACGCGGAACACGAGGTCGACCGTCTTCGTCGGCACCTTTGCCGCCGGGCCGAAGTTGCCGGCGAAGCTGAGCCGCGAGAGGCCCGCGCTGGTGCCGGCCGTGATGCCGAAGGCGTAGCGGCGGGTGGTGGACCAGCGGAAAACGCCAGCCCCCAGGTCGAGCTCCGCCCCGGGGCGGGTCGAAATGACGATGGCGGCCTCGAAGACGGCCTCGAGCCCATCGGGGAGCTCGATGAGGAGCGCCGCGCCGCCAGCCACCGTGCCGACGTGGGCAAGTTCGTACTGCCCCTCGCCCCCCCTGCCGAGGAGGGGGTTGTAGCCGAAGCTGAGCAACGGCCGGAGCTTGACGCCCGGCCGAATTTCGACCGTATAGGTCTTCTCGAAATCGATGGGGGCGCGCGCGGTGGCGTGCGCGGTGGCGGTGGTGGCGAGGGTGGCGACGACGACCAGGGCGCAGAGCGCCCACGTACGGGTGACAAAATTCACTTTGGTATCCTCCCCCGGCTTCATGCCGGGTGTTGTTGGTCTACCAGGACAGCGAGCTCAAATGCTCAATCCCGGTATCGAGCAAAGGAATAAATTATACCCTTGCTCCATACCGGGAAACACTTTATAAAGAACAAAAGAATACTACAGAATAACAAAAAAATATCCTGGTGTCAAGGATATTTTTAGTCCACAGAATAGAAAAATTTCTATTTTCTGGACAGATGGGGCTTGACTTAATTGCTTAAGGGCCCCTAGCGGAAAGGAAATGCTCCTTGGTGGTTTACCACCCCCACCGCCAGTCGGCACGGCGGAGGGGAATGGTGAATTCGGTGGTGGCGAGCCCCGTCCAGAAGAGGGGCAACGACGGGTACGCGGTCACCTCACCGCGCAACCGGAGGGAGACGAACTTCCCCACCCGGAAGGTGCTTCCGATCCCCACGGAGGGGAGGAGGAGCACCAGCTCTTGGTGACGGAGCTGGCCGATGTCCACCCGCAGGGCCTCGACCAACCGCTCGGCGCTGGGGGTGAGGGTGAGGCCGCACTGAGCGGAAAAGAAGCGGAGGCTCACGGCCACCTCCAGCTCCCACCACTCGGTGAGCCGCCGCGCGCCGGACAGGCTGGCGGTGGCGCCCACCACGTCACAGTGCATTTTCGCACTGTTCCGGGCGAGTTCGGTGGCCTCGAACTCGCCAAAGGAGATGGCCTGGAGGCCGATCTCCTGGCGGGGGCGGAGCAACTCCGCCTGGACCGTGAGGTCGAAGCGGAAGTCCTCCCCCCGCCACCCAGCGCCCACACCGCTCACGGCGGTGTGGTAATTGAGAAACAAGCTCAGGTCCATCGCCTTCTTGGCGGGCTGGCCCGCCTGGGCGAGATGGACCTGGAGATCCGTCTCCTGTGCGCCGACCCAGACGCGCAGCGAGAAGCGGCCGAACCGCTCCTCCACGCCGAGGGTGGTACCTCCGGAGAGGAGGCGGATCTGTTTGGAGAAATCAGTGGGACCTTCGCCCCGCTCCTCTCCCTGCAGGGAGAGGGCGAAGTGGTTCACGAACAGACGCGGCCGGGCGTTGGCCACGGACGAGCTGAAAAGGCCGAGGAGGAGGATGGCGAGTTTCTTTTCCATCTTGTTTCTCCGTTGTGTCGTTCACGCTACTTTAGGTGACCCACCTGGGAATTTCAAACAGTGGAGGTTTCCACCATTCACCAAAAGTACATGGAACCGACTAACCTTCTAATTAAGCTTACGTTAACCAAAAGGTTAGTCGGTTCTTATTAAACTATTGAGTTGTTATCAAAGAACTACTATCTTACTATACAGGTTAGCAGTGCTGCCAAAAAAGTCAATTAAACTGTCCACCGGTTAATTATCTCACTAACTAAGACAAAAACTAAAAAATTTCCCAATGAATACTTTTAGTGTTCATTTTTTGTTTTAAAAGAAGAGCTCGAACATCTTTTACCATGGGGGCGCTGCCACAAATGTAGAACTCAGGGAGTAGGTTGTAGGCAGCAGGGAATAGGGAAACAAGATGTTCGGAAACGCGGCCACGGAAACCCTGCCAATCATCGGTTGGTTGAGACAAAGTCAACTGATAGTTAAGATTTTTGTAATTACCCATGAGCTCGTTTAAGCGATCGGTCCAAAAAATATCCTCTGACGTACGAACACCGAACAAAAGTTTAAGCTTATCTGGGCTCCTGGAGAGTCGGTCTTCAATCATACTGATAATTGGCGCGAGACCAGCGCCGGTGGCAATAAACATTTTGCTTGACTGATGCTCCGAATGACAGATAAACACTCCTTTGGCATCGGAAATGTAAGCCCTCTCCCCTATCCCAAGCTGCACAAAATATTGTGACGCCTTACCATCTGGCAGAACCTTGAGACAAAATTCTAAATAATTATCTGCTGGTGTTGATGAAACGGAATAAGGACGCAACACTTCACCACCGAGCGCCGGAACTTGAAATTGCACAAATTGCCCGGCGAAAAATGAAAAACCCTCCGGCCGTTCAAACCGCAGTTCCATGATATCGCGGGAGAGCATTTGTTTGTGGAGGAGTTTGATTGTGTAAAATTGCTGTTCTGGCATAAGTCCTACACTATCATCCCGAGCGCACGAGAAATCTCTGGCCCAATTGTCATTCCGACCGAAGCGCGGCCCAGTACCGTATGGTACAGGGCGCAGCGCAGTGGAGGAATCTCGCCAACGATACGACGAGATCCCTCGGCTCCGCTCGGGATGACAAACGGAGTTTACCCTGAGCGAGCGAAGCGAGTCGAATGGGCTCAAAATGACAGTAAAAATTGACAAAACCCGTTTTTTAGCGTAATCTTAACACCGTTAAGCTACTGGATCGTAGCATATTTTTAGTGTTTGAACAATGCTTGCCTCAAAGAAAAAAAAATCACTTGTCCCCACGATTTTGTCTCGTCAAGACCTGGAAACGGCTGACGCCAATAAAAGCCGCTATACTGCTCAACCGGGCGTGACCGAAAAAATTGTTCGGGAGATTTCCAAACAGAAAGATGAACCCGAGTGGATGCTCAAAAAACGCCTCCAGGGTTTAGAATTGTTTAAAAAAACTCCCCTGCCTGCTTGGGGACCAGATTTATCACATTTGGATCTAGAGCGTTTGACGTATTTTGTTCGACCGGATACGGAAGAATCAAAAACCTGGGATGATGTGCCGGCGGAGATTAAACGTACATTTGATAAGTTGGGAATTCCGGAAGCCGAGAAAAAGGCACTGGCCGGCGTGGGCGCGCAGTACGACTCTGATATTGTGTACCACAACCTTAAAAAACAATGGGACAAAAAAGGTGTCGTTTTTGAAAACATGGATGTGGCGGTACAAAAATATCCGGAGCTCGTGAAAAAATATTTCATGACCCAGTGCGTGCCGGTGAATGACCACAAATTTGTAATGTTGCATGCGGCGGTGTGGAGTGGTGGCACATTTATTTACGTCCCAAAAAATGTCGCAATTGATTTGCCGCTCCAAGCTTACTTCCGCATGAACGCGAAAAGCAGTGGGCAGTTTGAACATACGCTGATTATCGCGGACGAAGGCTCCTCAGTCCACTACATTGAAGGTTGCAGCGCGCCGCGTTACGGCACGAGTTCCCTCCACGCTGGGTGCGTGGAAATTTTTGTGCATGCTGGCGCGCGGGTGCGATATTCATCGATTGAGAATTGGTCCAAAGACACATATAATTTAAACACCAAACGATCGCTCGTGGATGAAAATGGAATTATGGAGTGGGTGAATGGGAATTGTGGAAGCGGAGTGACCATGCTTTATCCCAGCTCAATTTTGCGCGGTCGCGGTGCTCGATCCGATTCCTTAGGCGTTGCCTTTGCTGGTCCGGGCCAAAACCAAGACACCGGCGCCAAAGCCATTCACGCCGCGCCGAACACCAGCTCAACGATTATTTCCAAATCAATTTCCAAAGATGGCGGAATAAATACCTTCCGTGGACTAATTAAAATCATGCCACTCGCGACAGACGTTAATGCGTCCATGGTCTGCGACGCGCTTTTGATTGGCAAAAAATCCGTGGCTAATACCATTCCGGAATTAAAAATAAAAAATGAACAGGTGAACGTAGCACACGAAGCCCGGGTGGGCAAAATTGGCGAAGAAGAAATTTTCTTTTTACAGTCCCGGGGATTAAACGAACAAGAAGCAACACGTTTGGTAGTCTCTGGCTTTATTGAACCAATTATTAAAGCGTTGCCGGTGGAGTACGCGCTGGAATTAAACAGATTGATAGAGATGGAAATGGAGGGGGCAGTTGGTTGAAATGACGAATGAAGAATGTCGAATGAAGAATCAATATGTCATTGCGAGGAGTGAGGGACGAACGACGAAGCAATCTCCCTGGTTTCCAGAGTCACACGAACAAAAAACCACCTCGCGGCAGTTGTTTGCAAAATTTCACCACTGTCCATGGAATATCTGTAAACAAAATAAATTTGTTCATAGACTCGCCATGGACACCTCCTGTGATAGCGAAAAGGTTGGATACCGTTCTCAATTCGAGCCTAGGGAAAGATGATAATATATTTCATATCAGCGTGTCAAGAAACCTACTTGTCCAGATACCTTCTTCTTGTTATACTGATCAGGATTTTATTTTATAATGTATGTTCGATATAGAAAAAATAAAAACTGACTTCCCTATCTTTAAACACCATCCCGATCTGCATTACCTGGATTCGGGAGCCAGTACCCAAACGCCGCAGGTAGTAATTGACGCGATGAATGATTACTACACTACATACCGTTCTAACACCCACCGCGGGATGTATACCATCGCGGTGAAAGCAACCGAAGCATTTGAAAACGCACGAGCAATTGTGGCTCGATCACTCAATGCTCAGGATCAGGAAATTATTTTTACCTCAGGTACCACGCACGGGTTGAACGCGCTTGCCTACACGCTGACGCCACGACTGTCGCACCGTGATAACGTCGTCATCACCAAAATGGAACATCATGCTAACCTGGTGCCGTGGCAACAGATGGCAAAACATTATGGGTTTGAGCTCCGATTTATTGATGTCACTTCGGATTATCGACTGGATATGGAATCGGCAAAAAAACTAATTGATAAGAATACTAAAATTTTAAGCTTCACCTTCGCTTCGAATGTCTTGGGAACGGTGAACCCGGTGAAAGAGTTGGTTGCACTCGCCAAACCGTTTCGAACCATTACCATTGTTGACGCCGCACAAGGGGCAGCTCATTTCCCTATTGATGTGAAAGATATTGATTGTGACTTTTTGGTTTTTTCTGGACATAAAATCTACGGCCCCACGGGAGTCGGCGTTTTATATGGAAAAAAAGTAATGCTCGAAGAACATTTGGAGCCATTTTTTTTTGGCGGCGATATGGTGGTGGAAGTAAGTCTCCAAAGCGCCACTTGGAGCGAGGTGCCGGCACGCTTTGAGGCCGGAACACAAAATATCGCGGGCGTTATTGGTCTTGGCGCGGCGATTAAATATCAAGAATCGGTTGGCTGGGAAAACATCATTAAACATGAAGAAAAACTAACCGCCTACTTGCTCCAACAACTGCAGGGTATTGGAATACATGTTATCGGCCCCAGCACTCCCACAAACCGTATCGGCGCCGTGGCTTTTTCCCTCCCCGGCATTCACCCGCACGATATTGCCGACTTAATGGGAACTGAAAACGTAGCGATT
>JAHFHX010000024.1 GCA_023246655.1 Candidatus Magasanikiibacteriota bacterium | reverse complement strand
TGGATCCTGTTTGCTTTGGCGCTCGACAATAATCTTCTGGGTCATTTCCAAACTGATTCTTGGATCACCCGGTTTAAGTTCAAATTTTCCACCCAGTATCACAGCAGTCCCATGTTTAAATATACTATCGCGATATCCAAAAGCGCATTCCTGCTTTGTGAGCTCTAGCACTTCCCCATCTTGCCACGCTGTGATGGTTTGAACGATGTCCTTCACTTCCCCGCCCGTAAACGCATAATGCGCCCCAGCATTTCCCCGGATCGCCCCACCGACAGTCCCCGGAATCCCGGCAGCCCATTCAAGGCCGGTGAGTTTATTCTCGATGGAGAATCGTACGAATTCACTAAGTTCAACCCCAGAATCAACGTGAATAACATTCGACTGTAGTCCGTAATCTGTAGTCCGTAGCCTGATCACTGCGCCACGAAGTCCATCATCTGGAAATAGCACATTTGACCCCCCGCCAAGAATAAAATACTCAATACCTTCACCAGACAAATAATCTAATAAACTAATCAACTTTTCCGTCTCGCTGACGTCAACGAAAAAATCCGCTGGCCCGCCAATGTGAAAGTTGCTGAATTTGGCGAGCGAGGCGTTAATTTTGACGCGGCCGAATTGTTTGAGTTGTTTGTATAACGAATCCATAGTGAGTGTATGGAACACAAATTGAATAGATTTAACGGATTCACACACATCCGTTCTAATCCGTTTGATCTGTTAAATTCGTGTTCTATTTGCCATTGCCAAAAATCGCTATTTTTAGTATAATCCGTAGGTATGAAAGAGCTCCAAAAAGCCCTAAAATTAGCGCCCGTTGTGTATGTTGCCCGCGACGTGGAGCGAGCGCTGGGGTTACCTCTAGCTACCAAAGGTTACTGGATTATAACAAACTCCTCTCCGTTGGCCAAGGAGCTGGCGAAAAAATATAAAAATGTTGTTGTAATTAAAAATAAGGAGATATTGGACACACAAGAGCTCCTCCAACACCCACAGAGCGTTAAACTTTTTAAAAAATTAAAGAATTCTCAACTGCTTGTTTTTAAAAATACTAAACAGATTGAAAAAATTTGTAGTGAGCGTGGGTGGAAATTGCTCAACCCGAGCGCCGAATTATCAAATCATGTAGAACAAAAACTAACGCAGCTGGAGTGGCTCGGACCATTAAAAAAATATGTGCCGGAGCATAAAGTGATGAAGTGTAGTGAATTGGCGTGGGACAAAACCACTTCTTCCGTTCTCCCCCTTATAGGGGGAGAAAACCATAAGGGCACTGTCGTTCGTTCCAACGGTTCTCTCCCCTATAAGGGGAGAGACACAGAGAGGGGTTTCGGTCACCGGTTCATCATCCAATTCAACCATGCCCATACCGGACTCGGCACAATCTTGATTGAATCCCAAAAACAAATCAACGAACTCAAACAAAAATTCCCCAACCGCGAAGTGCGCGTTACCAAATTCATCTCCGGCCCGGTGTTTACTTGCAACAATGTGGTATGGACAAAAAAAGTATTCACGGGGAATATCAGCTACCAAATTACCGGCCTTACGCCGTTTACGGACCAGCCGTTTGCGACGATTGGGAACGATTGGGCACTGCCGATAAAGCTTCTAAGCACTAAGCAAATTAGGCAGATTAAACAAATTGCGACTGACATTGGAAAGCGGTTGATGAAAGATGGGTGGAAGGGGCTGTTTGGAATTGATGTGATTGTGGATGAGACGAATGGGCGAGTGTATTTATTGGAAATTAATGCGCGGCAGCCGGCGTCGACGACGTATGAATCGCAACTACAACAACAGTTTGTCATTCCGAATCCCCGTCGCAGGGGTGAGGAATCTCTATCTCAACCAACCAACGGACAGAGATCCCTCGTCGGCGCGAGCCTCGCTCGGGATGACAATAAAAAAGTAACAACATTTGAGGCACACCTCGCAGCGCTGCTTGGACTACGGACTACGGACTACGGACTACAAGAAGTTACTGATGGGGCGCAAATCATCCAACGCGTCATCATCCCCCCTCAAGGTGGGCTCACGGGGGGTGTAAGACCCTTGAGTCGCTACTCGATCAAAAAATTAAAAAACTCTGGTTTCAAGGTTGTTCAGTATACCAACACCAAGCCCGGCGAAGATTTGCTCCGAATTCAAAGCACAAAAGAGATAATGAAAAATGAGAAAGAGCTGAATGAGATTGGTGAAAAAATAAAAGCAAGTTTATTGCCAAAACCGGCGCTGCTTGAAAAAATTGATCTGAATTTTATATATGATAATAAAAAAATTTGGAAGCTGAAATCACCGACACGCGAAATGCCGATTAATAAATTACTATGGCATTTTGATTATCCTTTTTGGGAGAAAGAAGGAACAGATGACTGGAATTTGACTCCGTGGGAAGTAATTAAGGACCCGGAGCAACAACCAACACATTACAAAAAAATAATTGAATCAAATTTACGTTTCCCGATTGCAATTATGAAATATAAGGGCCGCTGGCGGGTGCTCGATGGATTACATCGGCTAGCGAAAGGATACATAGAGGGAGATATAAAAATTAAAGTTATTATTATCCCAAAAGCTAAACTGGATCAAATAATTTGGAATTGAAATTTGGACATTTTATTTGATATTTGTAATTTGTTATTTGTCATTTTCACCCATGCTCTCCACTGGCGCTCAAAAAATAATCAACAATTACCTCAACCTCCCCTTCAAAGGCTTGAACGGTGTCCGTTGCCCCTATTTTAATAATGCGCGATTAGCGCAGCGAGGGCAACTCCGAGTGCTGGTGGGCAAAGGCGCGCCGGCTGATATTGTGGATGAGGCGCATATTATTTCTATCCAATATCACGCTGGACTATTTGAGCATAGCGGCGAATGCTGCCTACATAACAAACACACGGGGGCACCTGTGACAGCTGATGATATTCGGCAGTTTCTTATTGACCATAACCTTGGCATTGAGTGTTCGGGGTTTGTAACGCACGTGCTACGGGCTCATTATCTTGAAACAAAAAAAATTGATATTACCAAAAAATTATTTATTACCTCACCAAAAAATATGGTGCGTTGGTTAATTACCACTTTCCGGCCGATTGAAAATATCGACGTGCGCGTGTTCGCGAACGAGCGGAACTCAACGCAAATTATTGGTAAGCAGACGGGGTTTGATTATTCTAAAGTGCAGGCCGGGGATGTGATTATTGAGATTGAGAAAACCAAACCGTTTCGGTGTAATCATATTATCCTCATTACCAATAACACATCTGGTGTGTTAGACTACGTCCACGCCCGCGCTTGGGCTGGCGAAGGCAAATATGGCCACGGCGTGACCGAAGGGAAAATTCGTATTTTGCATCCAGGGAAAAATTTATGGGAGCAGGAATGGATGGAGAAGGGTTTGACGGGTGAAGCGAATGAGACGTTTAACGAGGCGCGGACGGCGAGAATTTTGGAAATTAGACGATTAAAAATATAGTGTCATTGCGATGACACTGTTAGTTAGCTATGAATCTTGAACTTCTGCGAACATCATTAACTTATCTTCTCGGTTCCACCGTAGTGGCGTTTGTATTTGCTCCCATTCTTATTGCGTTTCTGTATAAATTTAAAATTACCCGCCGGGCGGAATTTGATATTACGCTGCAGGGTGATCGCAGACATAAAACCGGCACGCCAATTATGGGCGGGCTCCTCATTATTATCACGGTTACTATCATAACACTTATCTTTAATTGGGACCGCCGCTATACGTACGTGCCAATTGGCGCTATGGGTATTGCTGCACTCCTCGGCGCGGCGGACGATCTCCTTAATGTTTTTGGCATCACACGGCGACGACGAACCCTGGAACAAATTTTGCGTTTAAGAAAAGTTCACCATCATTGGTATATACGAATATGGTATACGTTTGCAGTACCCTGGACACTAATGCGCAATTTTGTGGGTATGTTTGGTTCCAAACAAGAACGAGGTATTCAGGTCCACGAAAAACTATTACTCCAATTTTTGGCTGGCGCCGTGATGGCTTGGTGGGTATATTTTAAACTTGGCACATCGTGGCATTCGCTGTGGATACCATTTGATGGTCAACTATTTGTAGGATGGCTTATTATCCCCATTATTATTTTCTTTGTCATGTTTACCACCAATGCGGTGAATGTAGCTGATGGTTTAGATGGGCTCGCGGGGGGCTCTCTTATTATTGCTTTTAGCGGGCTTACCCTCCTCAGTTGGCTCGAAGGCCGCACCGCCTTTGCTCCACTTAATGCCACGGTGGTCGGAGCCCTTATTGCCTATACATACTTTAACGTTAAACCTGCCCGCTTCCAAATGGGCGACGTTGGCTCGTTGGGTCTAGGGACTCTCTTGGCTATCAACGTTATTGCAATTAACCGAACCCTACTCTTACCTATTATTGGGTTTATTTTTTATATTGAGTTTGTCTCGGTAATTCTCCAAGTGCTGTCGCGGCGTTTATTTGGCCGGCGGCTTTTTAAGATGTCGCCGTTACACCACCATTTTGAAATCAAAGGCTGGAGTGAGGAAAAAATTGTGATCCGTTTCTGGCTCATTCAAGCGTTTATGGTAGTGGTAGCACTGTGGGTGGCAATTAAATAACTGCGCCACTATTTTTTACCAAAATAAAGGATGCCGCCAATTTTTAAAACATTCATGATGGGATCGGTGATAGTAGCAATTGCTTTCAGCAGTCCGTGATACTTGACCCGCCAACGTCCGGTAGTGATGTGGTGGGTTTTAAATTTATGACGCTGGGCAAGATACACTAAGCTGTGGGGTGAAAAATAACCAACGTGAGAATAAATAACACCGGTGGGTGGTTTTACAAATTTCTGTATCCCCGTTAAACGATAGGCTAAAAAATGCGGCGCGAGAATAGACGGCACTTCAATCATCACCACCCCGCCAGGGCGCAGATGATAATAGGCAGTGTCGAGTGCCGCTCCTGGGTCCACCAGGTGCTCTAAGACTTGAACCAACGTCACCGCGTCAAAACTCTCCGGTGGAAAAAGTTCTTTGTGGTAGTATCCTTTTTTTACTTCACCGGCGACCCGTGTAGTAGCGTAATCGGCCAACGTAGAAGAGGGTTCAACGCCAACGCACTCGAGCCCCCGACTTTCGGCAATGGACATAAAATGCCCCTCACCAGAACCAACGTCAAGTACGCGCGCCTGAGAACCAACAATTTTTTTAAGGCGTTCCACCATGTCAATAAAAGAATTGGTGCGTTCTGGGTACTGAAATTGTTTGCCTTGCTTTACAAAATCCAGAGAATAAAAATGCTCATAATCTTCCACTATTGTCTGGCGCCCTAACTCCGGATACTGAGCCACAAACGAGCAACGCTGACACTGATATAATGTTACATAACTATCAAAGTAAACAGTGAAATTACTCAGCGCATCGGCCTGACACACTGGGCACACCTTGGTGAATGATTTCTTATGCTCCATAGTAACTGCCAACTGTATAACTAACAAGAAGTAACATAGCATATTGCGGAACACACTGACAACTGTTTGAGTTGATTTTTGAAGCTCTCTTTGATAGTATGAGATAGCTTTTAAACACGTATGTATCTGTCTTGGAACCAAACAAAGGTAGCGGATTTTTCTGATGACATTATTACTCCTCTCTACAACCAGGGGTATCTTTTTACGCGTGTTGGGAAAGGCATGATGGACCAAACGTGTTCCCTCCGGATTGATTTGAATAAATTTACACTCTCCAGTGAAAATCGCCGCGTACTCCGGAAGACAGAAAATATCATGCTGAAAAATTTTTCTCTCCCCTATACAAATTATCACTGGTCAATTGGTAAAATGGGGAAAGATTTTTATGATACGAAATTTGGGGACGGCACCTTTACCGCTAATAAAATAAAGGAGTTGATGACTGAGCCTGAGAAAAGTAATTTTAATGCTATTCTACAATATGTCATTGCGAGGAGCGAAGCGACGCGGCAGCCCCCCCGACAAGGACAGAGCGGGGAGATTGCCACGCTCGACGCGAGTCTCACTCGCAATGACAATGGGCCAATTGGCTACGCCATCTGCTACCAAAATTCTGAAATTCTGCACTACTGTTACCCATTCTATCAATTAACAACTAACAATAAACAACTAAAAATTCCTAATCTTGGTTTGGGTATGATGGTAAGGGCTGTTATCTATGCCAAAAAACAAGGCAAAAAATACATCTACCTCGGTTCGTTTCAGCGATCGACAGATACCTATAAATTGCAATTTGCGGGATTGGAGTGGTGGGATGGCAAGGAGTGGAAAACGAATTTGGAAAAATTGAAAAAACAACTGTCATCCTTCGTTCCGACTCAGAATGACAGTTGGTAAAACCCTCTACTAGCTCTCTATTATGCCAAAAAAAATACATTTTATAGGTATATGCGGGGTCGCCATGAGTGCGCTGGCTTTGGCGTTTAAACGAAAGGGGCACGAAAAGCTCCCTGACGGTCGCCTCGTGCCAAGCTGGAAAGTGACAGGGAGTGATGTGGGGTTTTATCCACCAGTTTCGACCTATTTGAAGGAGGCGGGAGTGGATTATTACGCTGGATGGCACGCTGAGAAAATGATTGTGGATGGAATCCCCGACCTCGTGGTTGTGGGGAATGTGGCGAGTTCGCACAATCCGGAGTGGTTGTATGTACAGGATCACAAGCTGAATTATAAATCCTATCCGGAAGTAATTGCGGAACATTTTATTAAAAAAAATTCGATTGTCTGCGCCGGGACATTTGGAAAAACGACCTCGACGGCTTTGCTCACGTGGATTCTGAAAGAGGCGGGGTATAATCCGAGTTATATGTTTGGGGGGGTGAGCCTTAACAACATTCCAGCGGCCGAACTGACGAACGGTGCTTGGAGTGTACTTGAAGGTGATGAGTATATCGCCTCACGCTGGGACAAGGGACCAAAATTTAATTACTACTCCACCACTCATTTACTTCTCACTTCGGTAGTGTGGGATCATGCGGATGTGTACCCCACAGAAGTGAGCTATATTGAAGCGTTTAGAAAATTGGTGGCGACCGTCCCGGAGAGCGGATTAAAAGTGATTTCGGAGAAAGCGGCGCCGGTCGTCGCAAATCCCCCCTCGAGGGGGGCACACGGGGGGTGTAAGACCGTTGCGTGGCCAGACACCACCGGACGAGTTGGCAACACAAAGGACTCACACCCCCACTACCCCCCTCGAGGGGGGGTTATAACGTACGGTCGTGAACCGTATAACAACTACGTGTACACTAATATTGTTCAATCAAAAAATGGAATTACGTTTGATATTATCCATGAACATAAAAAGTATTCACTAGCAACAAGTTGTCTTGGGGACTACATGGCAGACAATATTACTGGGTGTTTTGCATTGGCACACCAGATTGGAATCTCTCCAGAAAAAATTATTGGCGCGGTCGCGAGCTTTAAAAGTTTAAAGCGACGGTTAGAAAAACGATACGAAGGTGTGATTACGATATTTGATGATATTGCCCACTCCCCGAGCAAAGCGCAAGCAATTTTAAAGACGTTGTATGAGGTCTACGCGACGAGACCTCTCTCTAATCTCTCCTTTGCGAAGGAGAGAGGGACAACGCCTCCTCGCCTCCGCAGAGGAGAGGTCGGGGAGAGGTCTCGCATCATTGCCATCTTCGAACCAAATACCGGCAACCGTCAAACTCAGGCAATTCCACAATATGATAATGCTTTTAAAAACGCGGACGAGGTCATTGTTCCACGATTGACAAAAATAAAATCAACGATAGGATCAGATGGTCATTTTGAGGGCAACCAGTTAGTTCAAATAATTTCTAAAACGCACCCCGCGGCAATTTATCTAGATGCTGATGAAGAATTAGTAAAATACGTGCTGAAAAAAATACAACCGGGTGATGTGGTTGTATTTATGGGCAGCCATGGATTTAGAGGGATGATTGAAAATTTAGTTTATAAAGTTAAAAGTTTATAAGGTTATCAAGTAGCCATACTTTTTACTTTATGAACTTTACAAACTTTATAACTTTTATTTCCCTTCATCCGCAATCTCAGCCTGTAATTCTTCTCCGGTCATGTTGGTAATCATTAACGTTATGCCGCAGGTGCCACATTCTACAATGTCCTCCTGCTTAAGATCAGGGTAAGCAGCCAACGAAACGTCATTTTTACATTCTGGACAAGTGAGTTTCATAAGTGATAGGATTAGATTTAACAGTAAGATACAGTATACATAATAAACTATTTTTTTGCAAGATAACAGGGCACATAGCACGTAACACATATCATGAAACAGCTCAATATGTTATGTGTTATGTGCTACATGATACGTGATTTATGAAAACGCCTCAACTCTCCTTCCCTAAGCTCTCAGCTGCCTTGGGTATCGCCAATGAAGTATGGCTTAAACGGGAAGATCTGCACCATTACGGCTCACATAAAGGGCGATCCATACCCACCATGATTAACGAGTACCGCAAACAAGGCGTTACGAATTTCGTTATTTCTTCTTCTGGCAACGCCGCGCTCGCGGCCATTATGACTGTTCAGAAAGCGAATCAGAATAACGGTAAGGCACCACTGCACTTGAGAGTGTTGGTGGGGGAAAAAATTGATCCCAAAAAACTGGCATCCCTACAACCTACAACCTACAACCTACAACCTACAAACATTAAAATTGAACAATGTGAGCGACCCAAGCAGACTGCTTTTCAGATGGAGAAGGAAAATAAAGCTAAATGGCTGCGGCAATCGACTGACGATTTGGCGCTGGTTGGTTACCAAGAACTAGCGCTGGAACTGAGTAAAATTCCCAATCTTGCGGCGGTATTTATACCAACATCAAGTGGGACGACAGCACAAGGATTGCACGAGGGATTTCAAAAATTAGGATTGAATCCAGAAATACATATTGTACAGACCGATGGGTGTCATCCGATGGTAGCCGAAGTTGAAAGTCATAAAGTCCATAAAGTCGAAAGTCCGTCCTTGGCGAGTGCGATTGTTGATAGGATTGCCCATCGAAAATCTAAGATTCTTGAAATATTAAAAACCAGCCATGGGAAAGGCTGGATAGCAACGAATGATGAAATTCAAAAAGCCATACAACTGGTGAAAGAAAATACCGGGATCGATATTTCACCAAACAGTGCATTAGCCGTTGTTGGGCTACAGCAAGCAATAAACAGCGGGAGAACGTGGGAAGGATCGGTAGTGTGTGTGGTGACAGGACGGTAGGTGGAGTAGGATGGTAGGAATGTAGGGCGCACAGGGCAGTCGTGTGTCCTACAATCCTACCGTCCTAATTCGCACTCATCACCACAATTTCTTGTTTGCCAGAAGCGTTGGGGTCTACGGCGCCGAGCGCAAAGGCTTGATTACCAAAAAATGTTGTCAGCGGGAAGGTGCCGAGTTTTTGACCAGTAGAGCCAAATAAACGAACTACCACATTTTTACCGTTCGCTCGGATAGCAGCAATTTCATCATGGCCATCCCCGTTCCAATCCCCTACTGCTACATTCACTCCACCAATAAAGCGCCCTTCGGCCGAGAAGCGTTTTTTTTGTTTCGTGAGGCGGCTATTATACACCAAAATTTCCGCCGGTTTGCCTTGACCAACACCCAAAATAATATCCCCCGCTTCCAATAACTGCCCAATAGCTACCGAAAAACCGCCCCGATATTTTTTCCCCAATGGATAGACGCTGTCGTGAATCACCTCACCATGATAATTATATACCTTTACGGCGCCACCCACCGATGAAGCCACCACCAACTCGGCTGGTTGGCCTGGCGCCACCCTGCCCACGGCAATGTTTAACTCACCTTTATTGGTATTTCCAAACGGATACTCATTAAACCAATGTTCCCCCTGACTATTAAAAATTTCTAATTTGGCTCCCGTGGCCACAATTTTTTCCGGGGTGCCATCCCCATCCAGGTCGCCATTATATATTTTGGCACCGCCTGGAAAACCTTCTTCAAAAGCAAAAAAACCGTTCCGTGCCCTGGTACCATCAGCCTTAAAAAAACGAACAAACGAACCGTTCTTAAAAAATACATTCTGTACGGTCTTGAAAGTTTTGTACATAATAAGGCCATCATAACCACTCAGGTGCACCTTATCGGTAATTGATCCATCATTGGTGGTGGGATCTTGCTGGCCAATGAGTTTTTCATATTCACCACCTAAATCAACGTCCTGGGCATCTTTGGCAGCGTTCACAATGGCCACACCATTTTTAAATTCACGTCGCCAAACCCCTTCCGTAAACGGGCGGTTGCCATTTAAAGACACCGGGGCACCAATAGGGTCACCCAGCTTAGCATTATACTCATCATACCACCACAGCTGACCATGATCCTTGTCCCCGTAATCAAAACCATAATAGCCATTGCCCAAGAGAGCACTAGCCAACCCGAAACGCATGGAACGATAATTAGTACGTTTGCCGCTATTAAGGGTGGTGCGATTGATAATCATGACATGCGGCGTGCGTTGCCCTTGTTCATAAAAATGATAGATATCCATGGTGCCGCTCCACCCGCCAGTATTCGGAAAATTCTCCAGCATCAATCCATTGAGTTCGTTTTGGTACGCTTTGGTGCCGCCGTTACCCACAATAAGATACTGGTCCCCGGTGAGGCGGCGGGTTTCATTAAATAAATAGCGGAGTCCGGAACGCCAGTGTTCATCTACCTCGGTATCAAGATTCCCATCATGATCAAAATCAACGTTGGTGGTAAACCAACTAATTCCATCCCACGTATTATCGTAGAACACTCCATCCCATAAACCGCTGGACAACAGTTCTTGGGTAACAAACCGAGCTAGAAGTTTAGGGAAGCGTTCGCCATTAACCATGGGGCCATTATCTGCTAGGTTGAGCATGCTGGTTCCTGACCAAAACGAAAGATGCTGGCCGCTGGGGGCAGTAAGATACCACAGATCGGGGATTTCATTTGCTAATTTGCGGCGCATCACACTGGCTGAATTCGCGGCATTATCTTGAATTTCTTCCGCGGTGATATACACCAATAAAATAATATGTGGGTTCAATATCTTTAATTTCCGAACCAATTCAGGGCTACGCACTTGCGTTTCCATATCCAAAACAACTACATCGTAGCGAGCTAATTCTTGCACCGCTGCCTCATCTAATTCCCAATGAAGATAATAGTTAGCGAGTTTGGGGAAGCCATCTTTTGCATAACTCATGGAGTGCGGAACAACACCAAGAACCAGGAACATTATCCCGATCCAGATGGCAACAATGGTTCGGTAAATGTGAGCGTGGAAAAATTTTACCATATAATAGCAAAATCAAGCGTAAAACCACAGCATCGATTCCGAATTAATTGGTATTCATACATACCCGCGTCCACTAATAACTGACGGAGTTCTTTTTCTGACAGGAGCTGCATATAATCCCCTGTTGCCCAGCTTTTACCCACTAGCTTTAGATAATCATGAAACCATTGTTTCGGCAACCAGTGTAACAATGGTGTGCGGGTATGCACTTCCACCGGGAAATGGCGATTCGGTGTGGTAATAAAACCATGCTTGCCGACGCGGCGGAGTTCTTTAAGAAACCCGAGCTGCTTTTCGCGATCTCCCACGTGCTCAATAACGGCGTTGGACCACACAATATCAAACGATTGAGTGGGAAAAGGAAATTGTCCGCCGGGATATTCCACGACGCTAACTTTTGGATAGCGTTTTTTAAAATCCGCGGGGTCATTGATGCCGAGCGCGGTGATTCGCTCTGGATAAAGATAATTTTTTTCTAAAAAATTATCAGTCGCGCTATACTCAACCGCGTTAAAACCAACGTCGAGGATGGACGTGGTGGCAGTTGGTTGTAATTTTTGTAAAAACAAATTCCACTTACGGCGACGGTTCCAAGCAGAGATTGTGTAAGCAATAGACATGAAATTTATAACTTATAAATAGTGGTAGTTAATTTTATTAATTTTAGCTTAAATATCAATTGTCATTCCGAATCCCCCGTCGCAGGGGGTGAGAAATCTCTGTCTCAAGTGGTTAATTGTTGAACCGGACAGAGATCCCTCGTCGGCTGCGACGCCTCGCTCGGGACGACAAAACGTTGTTTAGACCAAAATAAGAAAAAATTAATTAGCACTATTCGTTAATTCATAACGTTTCGTATATCTCTTCAATTTTCTGCAAATGTTGTTCCAAAGAAAAATGTTCAATTGCATAGGTGCGAGCCTCTTCGGCAACAGTTTGAGCTTGGGCCTGATGTTCAAAAATATAGATGAGCTTTTCCTCCAGCGCCAGACTATCTCCGGTCGGGACGACGTATCCCGTTTTTCCGTCCTGCATAAGTTCCGCCGCCGCAGCGGTGCTTACTGCCACAATTCTTCCCGCGGCCATTGCCTCCATAACCACCAGGCTTAAGCCTTCCCACAGTGACGGTTGCACCACGACGTCAACGTAAGCGAGGCGTTCGGGGATAGTAATTGCTATCCCCTGCCAATGCAGGCGATTGGCAATACCGAGGTGTTTGGCAAATTGCTCAAGCTCAGCGCGCTTTTCACCATCACCAAAAATTTCGAGTTGCCATGGATATTGTGTGCATTTACTCAAGGCGGTAAAAAGATACTGGTGCCCTTTTTGCTCGGTAAGGCGCCCAATGGTTGCCAGATGAAAAAGTTTGCTGTTTTCAAATTCTAATTTTGGCACCTGGAGCCAAGAATCTAGTTTAATACCGTTGAGGACAACACGAACACGCGTGGGAGCAACTCCCAAAAATTGAGTCGCATAACCACCCACCCCTTTTGAGACTGCAACGATTTGATTAGCCGCCGGTAAAATACATTTCCATAAAAGACGCCGAAACCATGAAGTATGGTGCTCAACATTGTGTAATGTTACCACCCAACGTACTCGTGGATTAACGAATTTTTTATACCACCACGCAAAAAAATCACTACTTAACAAATGACTATGAATGATATCTGGTTTGAGCTGGCCCATGAACTCACGCAGTTTTTTCCAAGCACCAAATCGACCGCCATGTTTACTTCGGGAGGCAACAAATACATGCGACTGATTCGTAAAACGCGCACGCAATTCTCCGTCTTCAACACCACTCGCGACGTACACCTCAAATTGGTTAGCATCGAGGTGATTATAATACTCCCGAACAAGCATCTCGGCTCCGCCGGTGGAAAATGTGGGAATGAGATGTAATACTTTTTTCTTGATCATAGTTTTATTTGTCATCCCGACGTCGAAGGAGGGATCTCTGTCCGGTTCAACAATTAACCACTTGAGCCAGAGATTCCTCACGTTCGTTCGGAATGACAATGAGCGCTAACAATCGAATTAAATCTCCGTCACCACCGGAATAAGGCGTGGTTTTAAATTTATTAACAGTCGTGGGATGCCGGTTTCACCATGATACAAAATACTTTCCGAAAGTGCCAAGGCAATGGGTACCCACATTTTGCTCGTATAAAATAAGGTGTTAAATAACTGAAAAATAGCGGGTGATAAAACTAAAAATAGTGACACCACATAGGCAGCGCGCGCTTCGGGCGTATAGTTAGTATTACTTAAACGCCCCACCAGTATTTTAATAATCCAACCAATAAATAATCCAAAAGTTACCAAACCAACCAAACCTTGTTCGGCCAGAATTTTTTGGATAATACCCAAAGCATCGGTGGGAGTACCAAAATGATTTACTAAAAAAGCAATTTCGCGAGCGCGCGGCACAAAGCTCCACACCCCTTGGCCTACCATGGGGTGCTTGGCAAACATATACAAAGCGGCCTCGGTAAAATACCACCGGGCTTGCGTGGAGCCTCGGGCCACCGGGCTCGTGGTAAGAAAATAACCTAAATAAATTGCCACCGGAATAATTACCGCCGCGCCAACAAGCCACCACCGATAAAAAATGCGCTGCCATAATTGATGATCACGGGTAAGGTAAAAAAATACCACCGCCTCAACCAGAAGGGTAATCCAACCAGCGCGGGAAAGTGTTAACAGTGCAATAGTGGCTACCACCCAAGCCCCCCCGCCCCACCATTTTTTTCCTTGGGCCGCCGGCGTTATGTACCAAAAATATACATAAATAGGAAGCGCGGTGGTAAGCATCTCGGCCAAAAAAATATGCTGATCGCCAAACGGCTGCCAACCACCAATGGCAAATGGTACCACTCGGTGAAAGCCATCACCCTGCCACACGCCCAAGACAAGCGAGGCAGCACCCATACACGCTGCTAACAAGCCGTCCAGTGCCAAAATTTTAAGGCTGCGCTGCCACAATGCTTTGGTATTCACCAGCGTAGTACCCAGCACCAGGTACCCCACATAAAATAACAACATGAAATGAAAAATGTATTTTATGCCGCCCAATCGTTCATGTGGCAACACATTAACAATGGACAATGCCGCGCTTCCCACAAATACAATAAACCAAACCAGCGCGGGCGCGTAGAGACGCACGCTATTTCCATACACCCAGCGGCGCACCACATTAAAACCAAACGCCACCAACATAAGCACCGTCCAGAATTCTACAATCGGTGCATGCATGGTAAAAAACCACGGAGCGCTTGGAAACCAGGGCCGCAGGAATGCTAAGGACAATTCCCATTGGATAAGCGGTGAGAGAAAAACAAGAATATACCAGCCCCAGGTGAGATGATAGGATAGAATGATAAGAAGGATAATAACGGCGGCGAGAATGAGACTAGAACGTAATTCTGCAATACATAAAAGCACGAGGAGTGTTCCTCCCGTGACGAGCAAACTAAACCAATGACTTCGAAAATTGCTCATACCTAAGCTATTATACCAAACCTTAACAAAAATGCCACCGCTCAAGAGAATCTACATGTATTGTCTATATTGCTATGTACAGCACGTGTAGAGAGCTAGTGGCATTTTTGTGACACCCATTATTTAATGCGTGACTGCGGTATGTTCTGTGGACAAAATTTGGAATAAGTTTGATTTAACAACCTCGTTTGTTATGATATAGTATATTTACATAAATTTTTTTTAAATTCTATGGAGGAATTGAATCAAACAACACTTAATGATATCTTGGAAACAGTGCGGTTTATTAAAGATAATGCCGTTACCAAGGAGGAGTTTAACAAGGAACTTGGTGTAGTAAAGGGAGAGCTGAACAAAATAGATAATCGACTAACAAGGGTAGAATCCCAAATGGTAACTAAGGAATACCTGGATGATAAGTTATCTGATTTACGCGGTGATTTAACCATACTTAATGCGCAAGGAGGATACCAAGCTTAAAACCCTCATTGAAATTCTGATCGAAAAAAAGATTATTGCCGCCGAAGATAAGAAACGTCTTTTTAACATGGAACCTTTTCCGCAGTTGGCGTTGTGAATGCCGGTGGATAAGCGATCTTGACATCCGACTCCACTACTCTCCGCCGCTCAAACAACTCTCATCCGAGAGTTTTTTTATTTACTAAATTTTCAAAGTTCTCTGCATCACGGCACTTCTGGCGAAATGCAGTCATGAAGAATTGGGACAGGGGCGCGGCACGATCGCCGCGCCCCTTCCGAGGTTGGCCTCCTACTGGCTCAGTGCCCGTTCATCACGGGCGAAGAGACTCAGTACTTGGCGAATGCGTTGCACTCACAGGCAGCGCGCGGGTCTGTGAGCGTCGGCGCCCCCGTCTTGCCGAACCGGTTGTAACACCGGAAGAGGGAGGCGCATTGCTCGAGCGTGTGCTGCGTCCCTTCCTTGTACGGGAGGACGGACGCATACACGCCCGTGTACTTGGCGTCGCCCTTCTTCTCGCCCACGGCGATGGGGCCGTCGTGCTCGCCCCAGGGGACCGCGTCCGACGTCCAGCCGAACCGGATGTTCAGCGACTGGTTCGTGATGTTCTCGATCCAGGCGCCGGCGGGGGGGGGCGGGGCGAGGTCGGACTTCTGGGCGAGGTCCGCGGAGGGGCGCAGGTCGGGGGGCGGGGCGAGGTCGGCCGGAGGTGCGAGGTCCGGCGGCGCGCTGAGG
>JAHFHX010000005.1 GCA_023246655.1 Candidatus Magasanikiibacteriota bacterium | reverse complement strand
ACATAATGAAGATAGATTTTCGCTTACAGACAAATTTGGCTCTTTGTATGATGGTTTAGGCGGTTGCAAAGGAGGAGAAACAGCCGCCATAATGGCAAAAAGAAATATTGAAATAGGAATGGAAAATATTGATAAAACACAGCCAACGAAAAATATTTTGGAACAAATGGCAAGACTCCTAATAAATACTTCCGATGTCATCAGAAACGTAGGGAATAAAAATACAGAATTAACAGATCTAGGCTCTACAGCAACTATCGCTGAAATTGTTGGTAACAAGGCTCTCATAGCACACGTTGGTGATAGTCGTGCCTACGTTTTTCGTAAAAAAACGGGAAGAATGGAAAGGATAACGGAAGATGACGGTTTTGCTAAAGGATACTTAGATTTTATTACGACAGAAGAGCCCTTTATAAAAAAAATGACCGAGCATTACATGAATGAGTTCTCTACTGATGAACACGATGTCCAGGACCTCATTAAACAAAAATTGGCCCAGCTGCCTACAAAAATCTTACATTTTTTAGACAATTATTCCCATCCCGATCAACTAAATAATTTACTTGACTACGAACGACCAATAGTAGCATTATGTTTCGAAAAACGGAACAAAATGCTCCAAGCGCTTGGAAAAGATAGCGGTGTCAAACCCCACACCTATGAAATAGATTTGAATGAAGGTGATGAACTTATGATTATGTGCGATGGAATTACCGATCAGTTAAGCCAAGAACAAATGAATGATGCGCTGTTGGCTCTCCGGAAAAAAACTGCTCCTCGCGAACCCACGCCGCGAGAAATTTCTCGATGCCTTGTTGAACGAGTTAAGCGAGCGCGCGCGGAAGGCAGTATTCTGGCAAAACCAGAAGACGATGATAAAACAGTGGTTGTGCTTCGCTCGACCAAAAAACAAACAGCAAGTACTTTTATAACACCCCCTACCCTTCCCCATCTTCGACCGCCAAGAACTCCTCCCGTACGACCTTCTCCCAATCAGCCTGCCCAACTTAACGCTTAGCCAAATTGATAAGCAACGGCCATCCAAGGCCGTTGCTCTTTTTTTATTTTCCGCTATAATGAATGCATATGCAAACGTATCTCGACATCGTCCGCCGTGTGCTGGAAACCGGCGAACAGAAAGCTGACCGAACTGGTACGGGGACATTGGCCATCGCTGGGGCTATGTTTGAGCACGATATGGCTAAAGGTTTTCCGTTGCTCACAACCAAAAAAATGCCGTTCAAGGTTATTGCCACCGAGTTAGAATTTTTTATTAAGGGAATTACTGATAAAAAATGGCTGCAAGACCGCAACAACCACATTTGGGATGAGTGGTGCAGCCCGACCAAAGTTCCCTATGCGCACGATGAGGCCACTAAAAAAAAGATGGCGGCCGAACGCGATTTAGGGCCAGTGTACGGTTTTCAGTGGCGTCACTATAACGCACCGTATGTAAATTTTGACACCAACTACGCAGGGCAAGGCGTTGATCAGCTAAAAAATATTGTTGAAACCATAAAAAAAAATCCGTCGAGTCGCCGCATGCTTATGATTGCTTGGAACCCCTCTATGCTCCATGAAATGGCTTTGCCACCATGCCACTACGCTATTCAGGTGACAGTGATTAATGGCCGGCTGCATTTGCTCTGGAATCAGCGCTCAGTGGATACTATGCTCGGGCTACCCTTTAATATTGCGAGTTACGCTTTACTCCTCCATCTCCTGGCTAAAGAGACAGGATTGAAAGAAGGTAAGTTGGTGGGTTTTTTAGCCGATGTTCATATATATTCTAATCATCTTGAAGGTGCGAAAGAACAACTTTCCCGTGACCCTAATATCTACCCACTACCCTCAATTGCAACCGACCCGTTCACTTCGATCTTTGATTGGAAAGCAGAGGATACAAAAATTTTGAATTACCAGAGTTATCCGAGAATTGCTTTCCCAATTGCGATATAACACAGATTCAGACAGATTTAAGTGGATTACACAGATTCGAATCTGCGTAATCCATTATAATCTGCGTAATCTGTGTTATCACTCATCGCCGCTGTCTCAGACAACAATTGCATTGGCAAAAGCAACACTCTTCCGTGGTACCTGCCGGAGGATCTTAAGCATTTCAAAAAATTGACCACGGGGAAAGTTGTCTTAATGGGCCGGAAAACCTGGGAATCAATTCCGGAAAAATTTCGTCCACTGCCAAATCGGACGAATGTGGTAGTGACAAGGCACACTGATCTCGTGGTGCCTGCCGGTGTCGAGGTGTACCATACGATTGATGAGGCCTTGAACACCCATGCGAAGGGCGACGTGATGGTAATCGGCGGCGGCGAAATGTATCGACAAACGTTCGACCAGGCTGATACACTCTATATTACCGAGGTCCACCAGACGATTGAAGGGGACGTTTTTTTCCCGGAGATTGATAAGAAGGTTTGGAAAGAGATGGAGAGGGAGGAGCGGGAAGGGTTGGCGTTTGTAACTTATGTGCGAACATACGAATAATACGAAAGGTACGAAATTTTATAGTTCGTATCTTTCGTACATTTCGTAATTTCGTACATAGTTATGTTTATAATGCTCGACGGCATCGACGGCTCCGGTAAAAGTACCATAATTAAAACCTGGAAAGACTACCTTACCGCCGAAGGTAACGCCATTTTTGATTTGACTGACTATTGGAAAACTAATGGCGACTATCCAGCATACGCTGAACTCAAAAGCTATGATTTTATTTTTAGCTCCGAACCAAGTTACGTTGGCATTGGTAAAATTATTCGCGAAGAATTAATTAATAAAAACAATAACTACCCACCGCGCGCTATTGCCGAAAGTTATTCGCTGGACCGCCTTATCTTGTATAAAAAAATTATTATCCCCGCGCTCCAAGATAAAAAATGTGTCGTCCAAGACCGCGGCGTCTCAACTTCGTTGTGCTATCAACCGACAATGGAAAAAAGTTTGACCACGACGATCGTTAGCAATCTCGTTGGCAACAAGTTGGCGCTCCAGTATCGCCCTGACCACCTGGTGTTGCTCGCGATTGATCCAGAGCAAGCCCTACGGCGCTTAACCGGACGCTCTAATAAACAAGATAACGTTATCTTTGAACGTTTAACATTCCAGAAAAAAATTGCTCGCACGTTTGCTTCTTCAAACTATCAAAGACTATTTACCAGGCGTGGCAGCGTTATTCATAATTTGCCGGCAGAAGAAAATGTTGGTATAATGAAAAAACGAGCCACTGACTTGTTACGAACTCTCCTGATTCATCATTCTTAACTCTTCATTCATCATTCGAGCATATGCTCATCTCACTATCGGAACTTATTACTACGAGCTGGAAAACCTACTGCCAGCATTGGCGGCGCTTGGCTATCTACGTGCTGTTTCTATTCCTTCCCACCCTCGTCAGCTCCATTTTTGGTGTACTGGGCCTGTACCTCAATTCACTCATTCCTTCGTCGGCTCTCATGAGTAATATTATTATTGTAGTAGTTGTAGTCGCCAGTTTGTTATTTAGTTTATGGGCCACCGTTTCTCTTACCTATGCTGTTAATCAAATTGTGAGCGGCCAAACTATGGCAGAATGGAAACAAATTTTTAGCTCCTCTAGTCGCCTACTCTGGCCATTTATCTTTACTTCAATCTTAGCTGGTCTGGCTATTTTTGGTGGCACGCTCCTTTTTATTATTCCCGGAATGATCTTCACCATCTGGTTCTCTTTCGCTGTCTACGCTGTCATTCTGGACAACCAACGTGGTATCGAAGCTCTGAAAGCCAGCAAAAAGTTGGTTATTGGTCGCTGGTGGTTAATGGCACTATTGATTTTTGCTCCTAATGTACTTTTTGTCATTATCTCCGTCGTGATACGATTTCTTATTGCCACACCATTCTCGTTTATTATTTCCTCGGAGCTTGTTATGGACGTTGTGCGCAACTTTGCCACTTCAGTAAGCAGCGCCTTAATTGCCCCACTTACAACTCTGGCCATGGTACTCTTGTATCACAGCGCCAAAAAAAATCCTGTCCCGACTACTTTAGCTTCCTCTCTTCCGCCCTCAAATATCTAAATATCACAGGCAACTTGGCCCCGGGTTTCACTCGGGGTTTTTATATTGTCAAAAATCAAGAGGAATGGTAAGCTAACAACCGTAATTATGTACGAACGTACGAATTTAGTACGAACATGCGAATTACGAACAAAAATGGCATCGTTAATTATTATTCGTAGTTCGTACGTTCGTAGCCGTTCGTATGTTCGCAGATTTTTCATGATGTATGCTCAAGTATATACCAATAATTGGTCTTGAAATCCACGTTGAACTCAACACAGCGAGTAAAATGTTTTGTTCGTGCAAGAATGACCCGTTCATCCAGACTCCTAATGTAAACATATGCGAGGTGTGTTTGGCGCACCCGGGGACATTGCCCGTGCCAAATAAGCAGGCAATTATTGATACCGTAAAAATTGCGCGGGCGCTTGGTTGCAGCATAAATGAGAACAGTAAATTTGATCGTAAGCATTATTTTTATCCTGATTTGCCCAAAGGTTACCAGATTTCGCAGTATGATGAACCCATTGGTGAACATGGGGCAATTGAGTTGACGTTGACGGATAAAAATCCGCGAGGGACGGCGCGCATCGGCATTACGCGCGTGCATTTGGAAGAGGATACGGCTAAATTAGCCCATGCTATTTGTCATCCTGAGCGCAGCGAAGGATCTAGTTCGCGACAACTAGATTCTTCGGTCGCTGCGAAGCTCTCTCAGAATGACAATTGCACGTTGATCGACTTCAATCGTGCCGGAGTACCGCTCGTCGAAATTGTTTCCGAGCCGGACGTTGAGAGTGCGTTAGAAGCCAAGACGTACTGTCAGGAATTACAACTCATTTTCCGTTATCTTGGTGTCTCTGATGCCGATATGGAAAAAGGACAGATGCGGTGTGAGGCGAACGTGTCCTTGCAGACGGAAGGAACATGGAGCAAGGAAAAAGGAATGATTGTGGCGAAGCCGGGATGCAAATTAAATTCTAAAGTTGAGGTAAAAAATATTAACTCGTTCCGCGCGGTGGAAAAAGCCATTGAGTTTGAAATTAAGCGACAGACTGAGATGCTGGAAAAAGGTGAGAGTTGGGCCCAGGAGACGCGTGGCTGGGATGACCCGACACAAACGACTGTACGCCAACGTTCCAAAGAAACCTCGGCGGACTATCGCTATTTTCCGGAGCCAGATATTCCTGCTTTTCATCCCCTTGAGATTGCGGCGAGCGTGACCATTCCTGAACTTCCGCAGACACGACGAGAACGTTTCCACAAAGAATACGGTTTCTCCTATGCTGACGCGTTTATGCTCACTGCCGACAAGGTATGGGGAGATTTTGCGGAGAATGTGATGAGCGAGCTGTCCGAGTGGCTCCACAGCCTCCCCGAAACGCATGAGTGTACGATTGCCCCTCACCCGACCTCTCCCGCCGGGAGAGGCGGACAATCACACCCTCTCCCCACGGGAGAGGGCAGGGTGAGGGCTCGTCCGCCGATTTGCAAACCCGCCCAAGAACTCGCCCGCCTTGCCGGTGGGTGGCTCACCACTAAACTCATGGGTGCCATGAAAGAACGCACAATTGACATCCGAATTCTTAAAATTCAACCAGAAAATTTTGCAGAACTCATTGCCCTGGTATATGCTAATCGCGTAAACTCAACAAACGCCCAAAAAATTCTCGGCGCGATGCTCGACTCCGGTGTTAATCTTGACCCAACGCATATTATGGAAGAAAAAGGCTACGGGCAGGTTAGCGATGTTGGTAAAATTGGTGCCGTGGTGGATGAAGTAATAAAAAATTACCCGGCTCAGGTAGCTCAATTCAAAGCTGGCAAAGACCCAATCATTAAATTTTTAATTGGCATGGCGATGAAGGCGACGGAGGGGAGCGCGGATCCGGTGGTAGTAGAGAAATTGCTGCGGGAACGGTTAAAATAACTGTGGATAGTACTACTTGATTACCTAACTCCTGTTTGTTATACTGGGCTAGATATGAAAATCCATCCCAACGATACAACTGACCAGGAGACAAACTAACGGCCACCCGACAATGGGTGGTATTTTTTTGTCAGCGACGAGACGAGCTGTTCGCACAGAGAGTCCGTCTGGCTGACAATCCCGCCTCTGGCGGATATCCTTATGAAATTCAACCCCTCCCAACTCCTCCTAAAAAACGGCCAATCCTTCCCTGGCCTCTCCCCCACCCATCAGAAGGGTGTTTTTCATGGCGAGGTCGTCTTTAACACTGGCATGACCGGCTACGTGGAAACGCTGACTGACCCATCGTATAATGGGCAAATTTTAACGTTTACGTATCCGTTGATTGGTAATTACGGCGTGCCTGGCCCTGGACGCTGGGAATCCAAAAAAATTCATCTTTCTGGAGTGGTGGTAAGTGAGGCGTGTGAGAAATATAGCCATGCTACCGCCTTGCGGTCGCTGTTGGAGTGGCTCAAGGACGAACAGGTGCCGATTATCATGGGCGTGGATACGCGGGCGTTGACGAAAATTATTAGGGAGAGTGGGGTGATGCTCGGGGCGATGGTGAGCGGTGACCGAAACCCCACCCCGCGCCCCTCCCCTTATAGGGGAGGGAAAACCGTAAACGAAGGAACTATCGCCGTTTCTCTCAATCACTCTCTCTCCTATAAGGGGAGAGATACAGAGAGGGGTTTCGTTCGCGGTCTCACTTTTGTCGACCCCAATACCCGCAATCTCGTCGCCGAAGTCTCAATCACTCGTCCAAAAACGTATCACGGAAACTCCCCCCTCGAGGGGGGCTCACCGGGGGGTGTAAGACCGGTGCGTCGCCAATTATCAAAGGATGCGAGTTTATTGTCCCCGACGGCTCACACCCCCCTACCCCCCTCACAGGGGGGACTTGGCCGGACAAAAACAATTATCGCCGTGGACTGCGGCATGAAAGAAAACATCATCCGCTCCCTCCAACAATTCCCCTGGACTATTGAACGCGTGCCCTACAATTACGATTACACGAATGATAAATTCGACGGCCTCTTCCTCTCCAACGGCCCGGGCGACCCGGCGCAGTGTACGGAGACGATTACGATTTTAAAGAAGGCACTCTCCGCCCAAGGCGGATCCGCTTCGGGCGGAAAAAAACCAAAACCAATTATGGGAATTTGTTTGGGGTCGCAACTGATGGCGCTCGCCGCTGGCGCCAAAACGTACAAACTCCCCTTTGGCCACCGCGGGCAGAATCAGCCATGTATGGAACTTGCCCCCGAAAAAGGGCGCGGCCCTCTCGGGGCAGGGACGAAACTTGGCCCGAGGGAGCGTAGCTCCTTTTCGGGCAAGTGTGTCATTACCAGCCAAAACCATGGGTATGCGGTGGATGAGAAAACACTCCCGAAGGGTTGGTATGTGAATTTTAGAAATTTGAATGATAATTCGGTAGAAGGCGTGGCGCACGAGACGCTGCCGTTTTTTTCGGTGCAGTTTCACCCGGAAGCGAGCCCGGGGCCGACGGATACGAAATTTTTATTTCAGAAATTCTACAACTTGGTGTCATCCTGAGTCGGAGCGAAGGATCTAGTTGACATGGCTAAATGGTTATGGCGATCTGTCATCCCGAGCGAGCCTCGCGGCGACGAGGGATCTCTGGCTCAACCAACGACCGATGTCGACACCGTTGAGTGAGCCAGAGATTCCTCCTGCGGTCGGAATGACAAATGGCGAGTGTCCTTTTAAAACAAAAAACCAACCTACTCACCATATCTTCAAGGATTTGAAAACATGGTGAGATTGGTAGGTTGGTTTTTCGCTTGGCCTCGCCGCCACAGTCTCCCGAATTGCCGGAGATGTGGCGGCGAGGCTTGGGGGGTCAGTTCCGCGGCCGACGGTCAAGCCGGCGCAGAATCAACCAGGGGACGGCGGTGAAGAGCACCGACCATCCCACCCACTCCGCCATCTCGGCGTTCGTGACCCGCCCCCCGCCCATTGCCCATGACAGGGCCCATGACACGAAAACCTGAAAGGTTAGAAACCACCCTCCCCAACCGAACACTACCATCAGAGTAGTCAGTAACGGTTTTACTATGTCTGCCACCATTTTGTCCTCCTTTCTCGCGCTACCGTGGCGCTAGAGGAACAAGGCATAATAGCAGAAGAAGAAGAAAGCAAGTGACGACAGGGTGAAATTTAATAAATTTGGCTAAGATAAAGTAAAAACTGAGACAGAGATCCCTCGTCGGCTGCGAAGCCTCGCTCGGGATGACAGTTAAAGACTATGCCCAAACAAATTAAAAAAATCCTCCTCCTCGGCTCCGGCGGTCTCCGCATTGGCCAAGCTGGCGAATTCGATTACTCCGGCTCACAGGCCATTAAAGCTCTTAAAGAAGAGGGAATTTTTACCGTACTCGTGAACCCCAATATTGCCACGGTGCAAACGGACCCGGGGATGGCAGACACGGTTTATTTACAGCCACTCAATTTAGAAACCGTTTCGCAAATTATTAAAAAAGAAAAACCGGACGGGATCCTCTTGGGTTTTGGCGGGCAGACGGCGCTGAATTTGGGGCTCGCGTTGGAGGCAAAAGGGGTGTTAAAAAAAAATGGGGTTGTGGTTCTCGGGACTCCAGTGGAAGCGATACGCATTACTGAGGATCGGGATTTCTTCAAGAGGGCTTTGACTAAGATTGGGATTAAGACTCCGGTGAGTTTTGCGGTGACGACGGTGGAGGAAGCCCTTGAGGCAGCAAAAAAAATAAAATACCCGATTATGATGCGCTCGGGTTTTTCGCTCGGCGGATTAGGATCAGGAAAAATTGAGAATGAGGCTGAACTCCGCGAACGCGCCGGGGAAGCACTGCATGGTGCTCCCCAAATTTTGATTGAAGAATATTTGGGCGGGTGGAAAGAAATTGAATACGAAATTGTGCGCGATAGTAATGACACCGCCATTACGGTGTGTAACATGGAAAATTTTGACCCCATGGGTATTCATACGGGCGAGAGCATTGTGGTCGCGCCGTCGCAGACGCTGACGAATGAGGAGTATCACATGCTGCGCGAGGTAGCTATCAAGGTAGCGCGAGCAATGGGAATTGTCGGCGAATGTAATATTCAGTATGCGCTGAACCCTAAGAACGGCGATTACCGCGTGATTGAGATGAACGCGCGGTTGAGCCGGTCGAGTGCGCTCGCATCTAAAGCCACTGGGTATCCCCTTGCGTTCGTCGCTGCGAAACTAGCGCTGGGGAAACAATTGCATGAACTCCGAAATTCCGTGACGAAAAAAACGTCCGCCTGTTTTGAACCGGCGCTCGACTATCTCGTGGTGAAAATTCCGCGGTGGGATTTAACGAAATTTAAAATCGCGGAACGGACCATTGGATCGGAAATGAAAAGTGTTGGTGAGGTGATGGCAATTGGGCGATCATTTCCGGAGGCGCTCCAAAAAGCCGTGCGCATGTTAAACATTGGCGCCAATGGCTTGAGTGACTATCCGCATGATATTCCTGATCCCGAGGCGGAAATTGAACACCCAACCGATCGGCGTTTGTTTGCAATTTATAAGGCGATGCGTGGTGGGATGAGTGTGGAGAAAATTCATGAGATGTCGAAGATTGATAAATGGTTTTTGGAGCATGTGAAGGCGATTGTGGATGTTGAACACAGCGTTCGCAAATCCCCCCTCGAGGGGGGCCTCATGGGGGGTGTAAGACCCCTGCGTGGCTCACGGTTGGCGAATGATCCGCGACGCAAAGGACTCACACCCCCACTACCCCCCTCGAGGGGGGAGTTGTTCCGCACCGCCAAACAATTCGGCTTCTCCGACAAAACCATCGCCAAATTAATCAACTCAACCGAAGACAAAATCCGAGAACTGCGCATTAAAAATAAAATTACGCCGGTGATAAAACAAATTGATACTTTGGCTGGAGAATTTTCTGCCGAAACTAATTATCTTTACACAACGTATCATGGCACCGAACATGATATAAAACCGAGTACAAAAAAATCCATTATCGTCCTTGGCTCTGGCCCGTACTGTATCGGATCATCCGTAGAATTTGATTGGTGCGCCGTCAACACCGCCCGGACACTGCGCAAACTAGATGAATCCCCCATTATTATCAACTCTAACCCGGAAACGGTCTCCACTGATTATGACGAATCAGATCGTTTGTATTTTGAAGAATTAACTTTGGAAAGAGTGCGCGACATTGCGGATTTTGAAAATCCCAAGGGGATCATTGTGTCGGTGGGTGGGCAAATTCCGAATAATTTGGCACTTCCACTCGCGAAGGCATACCCTCAATTGTCATTCCGAGGAGCGCCGCAGCGACAAGGAATCTCTGGCTCACCAATCGACGGACAAAGATCCCTCGTCGGCCGCGAGGCCTCGCTCGGGATGACAGTTGAATCGGTAAGCCAGAGATCCCTCCTTCGTCGTCGGGATGACAGTAAACCGACGATGCTCATCCTCGGCACCTCCCCCCAATCAATCGACATCGCTGAAAATCGTCAAAAATTTTCCGCACTTTTGAATAAACTTAAAATAGACCAGCCAACCTGGCAAGAAGTGACTAACCTCTCGGCCGCTAAAAAATTTGCGAGTGATGTTCAGTATCCTCTTATCATCCGCCCTTCATATATTCTTTCCGGCACAGCCATGAATGTGGTGTGGAGTGACGAAGAATTGGAGAAATATTTGGGCGAAGCGGCGATTGTGTCGCCCGAGCACCCGGTGGTAATGTCAAAATTTATTACTGGAGCAAAAGAATTGGAGGTGGATGGCGTGGCGCAGGATGGAGAAATTGTGATTAAGGCAATTTCGGAACATATTGAAAATGCGGGCGTACATTCGGGAGACGCGACCATTGTACTTCCACCACAGCGGCTCTACCTCGAAACAATTCGCCAAGCAAAACACATCGCGCGCCAGATTGTGGCGGCGCTTAACATTACCGGGCCTTTTAACTTTCAACTGCTGGCCAAAAATAATGAGGTTAAAGTTATTGAATGTAATTTACGTGCTTCACGCTCTTTTCCGTTTGTTTCCAAAGTGACCGGCCATAATTTTATTGAGATTGCCACGCAAGTGATGCTGGGTCGTCACGTGCCAGCCCAGTATTTTACCCTTGATTTGGACTATGTGGGGGTAAAAACCCCGCAATTCTCTTATAACCGACTCAAAGGGTCGGACCCGATTGCCAGTGTGGAGATGGCCTCGACTGGCGAGGTGGCGTGCCTGGGGCGCAACTACCAAGAAGCGTTCTTTATGTCCTGGCTTGCGACTGAACAAACGGTTAAGGGCAAAAATATTTTACTCTCCATTGGTGGCGATAAAAAATTAGAACTTCTGCCGGCTATTAAACAGCTTGACGAAGAGGGGTGGAACATTTATGCTACTGAAGGCACGCACGATTTTCTGTCACGCCACGGTATTGCCTCGGCTTTTTTATATAAAGCACGCGAGGGCGGTGAGCCAAATGTGTTGACAGCAATTGCGGAGCGCGAGGTGGATGTGGTAATAAATATTCCAAGTGGCCAGGGCAAGAAAGTGACGACTGATGGTTACCAAATTCGCCGCATGGCTATTAACCATCACGTGCCTATTATTACCAACCTGCAAACGGCAATGTTGTTTCTGGATTGTTTGACGAATAGAGCAAAAAAGGACGGAGTGCCTCTCTCGTGGCAGGAATTTGTAAATTCCCCCCTCGAGGGGGGTAGTGGGGGTGTGAGACCTTTGCGTCGCTAACGGTTGGACGACGAAACGGCCACACAAGAGTCTTACACCCCCCGTGAGCCCCCCTCGAGGGGGGATTAACTAATAACCATCTACTATGCTCACATTTAAAAATCGCGACATCCTCTCCATCAAAGAATTCACCAAAGAAGAAATTCTTCATGTTCTAAAAGTAGCGAGCGCGCTCAAAAAGAAACCGCAGCCAAAACTCCTCGACGGCTATGTCCTCGGGAGTTGTTTTTTTGAGCCGTCCACTAGAACCCGGCTTTCTTTTGAAACCGCTATGCAACGTCTAGGAGGTAAGGTTATTGGTTTCGCTGATCCAAATGTTACCTCCACTAAAAAAGGCGAGACACTCTATGATTCAATTAAAATTATCTCGCAATATGCGGATGTTATTGCGATGCGCCATCCGCTGGAAGGAGCAGCACGCCGAGCAGCTGAAGCGAGCGAAAAACCCATCATCAATGGCGGCGATGGCGCTAATCAACACCCCAGCCAAACTTTTCTGGATTTATTGAGCATTCAGGAAACGCAAAAAAAATTAGAAAATTTATCCATTGCGTTTGTTGGTGACTTAAAATATGGGCGCACGGTACACTCGCTTGCACAGGCACTGTGCCACTTTAATTCGCGGGTTTACTGTGTCGCGCCAGAAATGCTCCAGATGCCGGAATATATTTTGGATGAATTTAAATTAAGTCGCATTAAATTTTCTCTACATTCCGAATTAGAACCGATACTGCCGAAAGTTGATATTCTCTACATGACCCGCATTCAGGCAGAGCGTTTTGGTGATCCAGCGGAGTATGAGAAAGTAAAAAATGCGTATGTACTCACCGCCGCTATGCTCAAGGGTGTAAAATCAAATTTAAAAATCCTTCATCCCCTGCCGCGCGTGAACGAAGTTGCCCCCGACGTTGATGCCACGCCGTATGCCTATTATTTTCAAGAAGCTGAGAATGGGTTGTATGTTCGCGAGGCGCTGTTTGGTTTGGTTTTAGGAAAATTCTAACATACACTGTCATCCCGAGCGAGGCTTCGCAGCCGACGAGGGATCTCTGGCTTACTTGTCATTCCGACCGAAGCGACGACGAAGGAGCGTAGTGGATGAATCTCGCAACGATACGACGAGATTTCTCGACTTCGTTCCGCCGCGAGGCGTCACTCCGCTCGAAATGACAAATGTGTGAGCCAGAGATCCCTCGTGCGCTCGGGATGACAAAAATTGATGTTTTGTAACTCAAAATAATTAAATATCTTATGACTCCACAAGAATTACTAGTCTCCGCCATCAAAGACGGCACCGTGATTGACCACATTACCGCTGGCCGAGCGTTAAAAATTATTCGCGTTTTACGTCTCCCTGATCACAAGAAGGTTGTCACGGTTGGTCTTAACCTCCCCAGCCGCGCCATGGGGCACAAAGATTTAATCAAAGTGGAGGGGCGTGAACTCACGCCAGAAGAAGCCAACGAGGTTGCTTTGCTCGCTCCCGAGGCATCAATTAATATTATTAAAAATTATAAAGTCACCAAAAAATTTAAAGTCCAAATTCCGCAAACAATCGAACGCGTAGTAGTATGCCCCAACCCCAAGTGCATTACCAACTTTGAGCGCATGACGACCTTGTTTTCTGTAAAACGCTACGGCACGGTGATTAAGTTGAGTTGCAAATATTGCGAGAAAATTTTTGAACAGGAAGAGATTAAGGATTATAACCTTTGAAATTTTCAATTTTTTAATTTACAATTTTCAATCAATTTGCAATGACTCAATTTTCAAAATATGATTTGGAAGATAGGACGGCTCGCTTTGGTGAGATTATTATTAAATTTTGTAAGAGTTTGACACTTAATGAATTTAATCGTTCTATTGTTTCCCAGATACTACGGTCGGCTACGAGTGTTGGAGCAAATTATATGGAGGCTAATGGCGCCTCATCACCAAAAGATTTTAGAAATAAAATTTATATTTGTAAAAAGGAAGTTCAGGAGACAAAACATTGGTTAAGAATGTTAGCGACCACCGACGCAAATAGACAAGAGGAATTGCGAATAAATTGGAAAGAAGCTCAGGAGTTAACGTTGATTTTTCAAAAAATTTTAATGACGTTAGACGGTAAAAAGAGCTGAATTGGAAATTGATCATTCATTGAAAATTGTAAATTAAAAATTGAAAATTAACACATGCTGATCAAAAGCTACAACAATCAGAATCTTGACCTTGATCTCCCCTCTTCCCTCAACCTCAATAACCTCCTCGCCCTCCCCGCCCTCATTGACCCGCACGTCCACTTTCGTGTCCCCGGCGGAGAGCATAAAGAAGATTGGAAAACTGGCGCACAAGCTGCTATCCATGGTGGTGTGACAACGGTTTTTGATATGCCCAATAATACACCGGCTATCACCACTGCCGAAGCACTAAGAAACAAAAAACAAATAATTGATGAACAGCTCTCTGAAGTTGAAATTCCTCTTCATTATTATTTTTACTTTGGGGCAACGCCGGATAATTTAGAGGAAATAAAGAAAGTAAAAGATGAAATTATTGGAATTAAACTGTTCATGGGTTCAAGTACCGGTAATTTACTCGTGGATAAGAGATCTAACCAAGAACAAATTTTTAAACTGGCGGCTGAATTGAATTTAGTTGTGGCGGTGCACGCGGAGGACGAAATAAAAATAAAAATGCAAAAAGAAAAATTTAAAGATAATGATAGTATCAAAGTGCATGGATTAATTAGAGATCGGTCGGTCGCCGCTAGCGCCGTGGCGCAGGCTATTGAGATGGCGGAATTTTATAAAACTAAACTCTATGTTCTCCACGCGAGTACAAAAGAGGAGGTGGATTTAATCCGCGAGGCCAAGGCAAAAGGGGTAAACGTCTCAGCCGAAACCACACCGCATCATTTATTTTTAGATAGCGAAGCCTACGCCGTGCTTGGCTCCAAGGCGCAGATGAACCCTCCGCTCCGCACACCGGAAGATCAGCGCGCTCTGTGGGCGGGCATTGCGGATGGTACTATTGATACCATTGGAACCGACCACGCCCCGCACACGCTCGAAGAAAAAGCTCGAGCCTATCCGGATTCTCCTTCTGGTGTTCCGGGGATTGAGACTTCGCTTCCCTTACTCCTAAGTGCATACAATAAAGGTAAATTATCACTGGAAAAATTGGTAGCTGTGATGAGTGGCAATGCACAAAAAATTTTTGAGTTGCCGGAAACGAATGATTGGGTTATAGTAGATCTTAATTTAGAGAAAGAAGTTAGAAACGAGGATTTAAAAACCAAATGTGGTTGGTCGCCCTTTGCGGGGTGGAAATTAAAAGGGTGGCCGGTCGCAACTGTTTTAAATGGAAAGGTTTATAATTTCTAATTCATCTAATATCTAATTTCTAATAAAATTCCTAAATCAAAATGTCAAATTTGGCATTGGGCATTATATTAGATATTAGAAATTAGGTACTTAGGATTTTTTTCGATCGTTATGAAAACTTCTTTCAAAGAAAAAGTCCACGCCATCGTTAAAAAAATCCCTGCTGGCAAAACGTTGACTTACAAACAAGTCGCTAAGCTAGCCGGCCGGCCTAACGCTTCCCGAGCAGTTGGGACTATTTTAAGTAAAAATTATAATCCCGCAATCCCCTGCCACCGAGTGATTAGGAGTGATGGAAAGATGGGTGGGTATAACCGTGGAGAGAAAAATAAAATTCGTTTACTTATAAATGAACGGAATACTAAATAATATGGGCTCTGATTCAGAATTATTGTTCCGGCAAACTACCCTAATTGAAGCTGACCCCCTACCTCAAAAAAAATATATATGGGGTAATGTTTTTCCTACCAGCGAAACCTACAGCCCAGGTGTTACTTGCCCCAAAAAAAATTGCTTGCTGCATGGTCAACACGACAAGGGAAAAATTATTTCTGTGCAGCTTGCTGTAGCTCCTCGCCAAGAAAATTCAAACGGAGATCGTCTGGCCCAAGTACATGAGTGCCCAGAGTGCCACTCTACTTACTGGTTTCATATCTCTACTTCCAAAGCGCGCGAATTGCTTCACAAAAAACAACAAACAAAACAGCTATAGAAAAACGGTTTATATGCTCACAACCACCTTCCTTAATAAATCCTTCGAGAACCCGCTCGTCCTCGCCTCCGGCATCATGGGCGTTACGGCCGCGAGCATGAAAAATGTGATTGAGAATGGAGCGGGTGGCGTGACGGTGAAATCGCTTTCACTGACACCACGCACTGGGCACCCCAACCCTACGCAAATGGGTACGACAAATTATTATATTAACGCGGTTGGTCTTTCCAACCCGGGAGTTGAGGCTGGGGTTGAAGAATTAAAACTATTTAAAACGGTTTGTGAGGCACCACTTATTGGCAGCGTGTTCGCTGGAACCCCAGACGAATTTGCCGCGGTGTCGGAGCGTATCTGTGCCGCGCCGATTGATTTTTTAGAAATTGATGTCTCCTGCCCCAACGTGAGCCGCGAATTTGGCGACCCGTTTGCTTATTCTATCCCGGCGATTGAGATGATTACCAAAAAAGTAAAGGCCGTGACCAATGTCCCAGTGATCATGAAACTATCCCCCAATGCCTGGAATATTGTAGACATTGCCAAAGCGGCAGAAACGGCTGGCGCGGACGCGATTACGGCGGTGAATACCGTCAGCGGCATGGCCATTGATGTGCGTGCCCGTCGACCAATTTTACACAACAAACAAGGAGGTATTTCTGGCCCGGCGCTCTTTCCCATTGCCCTCAAATGCGTCTACGACATTTTCCAGGCCGTCAAAATCCCCATCATTGGCACCGGAGGCGTGACGACCGGTGAAGATGCCCTAGCGATGATTATGGCTGGCGCAACGCTCATCGGAGTTGGATCAGCCATTTATTATGGCGGTGTTGAGGTGTTCAAAACCATGACTGACGAAATGGAACGAATTATGAAAGAGGAAGGGATTAAATCGCTCGATGAGATTCGAGGTGCCGCACACTAACTGTCATTGCGAGCGAAGCGAAGCAATCTCCCCGATTTACGTATGTCTTAAGCAGGGAGATTGCCGCGTCGTTCGTTCCTCACTCCTCGCAATGACACTTGCAAATATGGACCAACCAATTTTTCTACCGATCACAAAAATCGTCAACGAAACTGAACAGGTCAAAACTTTTTATTTTAATTTTTCTCTCAAAAGCAAACCCGGCCAATTCGTCATGCTCTGGGTACCCGGACTCGACCAAAAACCGTTTTCAATTGGTTATGATAGTGGCGCACAATTTGGCTTAACTATTTTCAACCGCGGCCCTCTTACCAAAGCTTTGTTTGAAATGAAGATTGGTGACCGAGTAGGCATTACCGGCCCCTATGGCACTGCTTTTTCTGTAAAACCAAACACCCACTACATAATGGTCGCGGGCGGATACGGCGCAGCACCACTGGGTTTTTTGGCAGAAGAACTCTCCAATTGTCATCCCGAGCGAGGCCTCGCGGCCGACGAGGGATCTCTGGCTCACGACAACAACGTCACAATCGACTTTTGCGTCGGCGCACGTGATAAAGACAATTTATTATTTGAAGAAAGGGTAAAAAAATTACCGAACGTAACTCTCCACCTGGCAACTGATGATGGTAGCGCGGGACACAAAGGTTATGTGACGGATTTATTGTCTGAACTTGCCGACTCGTATCTGCGTAATCAGACAATGCCAAAAAAGCTACTATTTGTAACATGTGGTCCTGAGTTGATGGAATTTAAAGTCTTAGAATTTTGTAATCTGCGTAATCTCGAATGCGAAATTAGCATTGAACGCTTTATGAAATGCGGCATCGGCATCTGCGGGCAGTGTTGCGTTGACCCGCTTGGTATCCGCATGTGCATGGAAGGGCCGGTGGTATCAAAAGCAGTTGCTAACCAACTTACTGAGTTTGGCAAATATCATCGTGATAAAAGCGGGGCAAAAATTTATTATTAATAAAAGCCGCACTTCAACTGTCGTTGCGCGGCATGATTTCGTGAAATAATATGACTACAGCCGAAGAAATTGCTAAAATTTTGTTAAAAATAAAAGCGGTGACCGTCAGTACCAACCCCCCATACACATGGGCTTCGGGGATGAAAGCGCCAATCTACTGTGATAACCGACTGATAATTTCATTCCCCGAGGAACGAAAAAAAGTCATTATGGCCTTTAAAAAACTCGTCGAGGAGCGCGGTATTCAATTTGATATTATTGGCGGCACGGCCATGGCGGCAGTCCCCTGGGCATCATTTTTGGCTTATGAATTAAATAAGCCAATGGTCTATATTCGTCCAGAACCAAAAGCCCACGGCAAAGGCAAACAAGTGGAGGGCTTTATGAAACCTGGTTCCAAAGTTTTAATAGTAGAGGATTTAATTTCTTCGGGTGGGAGCTCATTAAAATCCGCTGCCGCCTGCCAACGCGAACATAACGCAACCGTGACTAACGTGATTGCTATTTTTAATTATCAAATGAACCAAGCTAAACAGGCTTTTACCGCGGCCAATATTATGCTTGATACACTGAGTAATTTTTCTACACTTATTGATGTTGCGACCACGGAAAACTATTTGAAACCAACGGAGAAAAAACAAGCGCTCTCGTGGAGCGCTGATCCGGAAAATTGGTGGAGTACTATTTCAACAACAACTTAATATGAACATGACTAAAAAAGTTACTGGAGTCTATAATACTTTCGGCCAACAGTACCACGATTCTCGAAACAACGCCGGTGGCCGAGTACATAATGAATACATTGATATGCCGGCGGCGTTCTCTTTGTTACCCAAACAGTTGCGAGGTTTGCGCGTGCTCGACGCAGGGTGTGGATCTGGTATTTACGCTCAAGCGCTAGCAAAAAAGGGTGCTCAAGTAACCGGTATTGATGTCAGTAAAAAAATGCTAGAAATTGCCAGTAACGAAACTCCAACAAAACTAGGCGTACACTATCTCAACGGGAGTATCAGCAAGCTCCCCTTCCGCCCTACGACATTTGATGGAATTGTATGCATGTATGTTATTGAGAATATTCAAAACATTAACAAAGTTTTCCAAGAATTTTATCGCGTATTACAACACGGTGGTTTTTGCATAATATCAATCTCTCACCCCACTCGAGCGCAGATTACCAAGATTGAAAAAGATGGCAAAGAAATTTGGATACTGGAGGATTATTTTAAGCAAAGTGTGCGTCAAGCAAATTTTGGTGGTGGCATGGTAGTACCAAAATTTACTCGCCCTCTGCAAGATTACACTCAAGCCACGGCTAAAGCTGGATTTCTTATCCAGAATATTATTGAGCCACGCCCGTTGCCAGCAGCGAAAAAAGTGGATAGAAAAAAATTTGAAACTGCGATGCGACTGCCACAAATACTAACTATGAAATTGTTTAAATCATAACTTATGCCCTCCTACTCAGAACGCGCCAAACTTTGTACCAATCCAACTGCCAAAAAACTGCTCGATCTCATGGATGATAAACAGACAAATCTCTCTATCGCTGCTGATGTGATAACAAAAGCTGAACTTTTAAAAATTGCCAATACCGTTGGTCCGGAAATATGTCTTCTCAAGACACACATTGATATCGTAGAAGATTTTGATACTGACTTAGTGATACAATTACAACGACTCGCTGAAAAACACAATTTCTTATTATTCGAAGACCGCAAATTTGCCGACATTGGTAACACGGTGAAACATCAATATCAAGACGGCATCTACCACATTGCGGATTGGGCCGACATTGTGAATTGCCATACCGTGCCGGGGCCGGGAATTATTCAAGGGCTCAAGGAAATAGGACTTTCCAAAGGGCGCGCGTTACTCCTTCTTGCGGAAATGACACCAAAAGGCAACCTAGCGAAAGGAGCGTACACTGAAGAATCCCTCAAAATGGCCCAAGATAACAAAGATTTTGTAATCGGCTTTATCACCACCCGCCAACTCATTGACGAGCCCTGTTTCATCAACATGACCCCGGGCGTACAGCTGGCTGTTGGTGGAGATAATTTAGGCCAACAATATAACACACCTGAAAACGTCATCGGTAAACAAAAATCCGACATTATTATTGTCGGACGAGGAATTTATGAATCTGCCGATATGGCGGCGGAGGCGAAGAAATATCGGGAGGCGGGGTGGCTCGCCTATCAGGCGAGAATGTCAAAATCCTAGCACTCCAATTGTCATCCCGACCGCAGGAGGGATCTCTGGCTCACTTGACCACCCAATGTTGATTGAGCCAGAGATCCCTCGTCGGCTGCAACGCCTCGCTCGGAATGACAGTTGAAAGTTTACTTTATCACCCTTAGCGCTTCTCGCAACAACTGCTCACTCGTCTTCCCGGCTGGATCAAGTTTTTTAGCCGTTTCTCGCGCTTGTAAAACAGAGTAACCAAGCGTTACCAAAGCATCAATAACATCGCCGAGAGTGTCGCTACCCGGGGTAAACGTTGTACCGCTCTCTTCCAAATGTTCTTTGAGTTTGCTTTTGAGTTCAACCACAATCCGCTCGGCGGTTTTTTTGCCAATGCCGCTCACCTTGGTGAGGTAATCAATGTCTCCACGGCCGATGGCAATAGTAATTTCTTCTACGGTGCCCAGTGAAAGCAAATGGAGAGCGGTCTTAGGGCCAACGCCAGTCACGGTAATAAATTGTTTAAACAACTCTTTCTCCGCGATGTTGGCAAAACCAGAAAGTTCGAGGACGTCTTCGCGAACTACCAAATACGTGTCGAGGGTAACCTCTGTGCCCACAATGCAATTGAGGCTAGCGTTAGGGCTTACTTTTACGCGGTACCCAACACCACCCGTGGTCATGAGCGTGATCTCACCGTTGGCGTTTGAGATAATTTTACCTTGGAGGAGAGAGATCATATTTCGTGTAACGCATAACGTAAAACGCGTAACGCTCCAAGTTCCACGTTACGCGTTATGAGAATTACTTCTTTTTAACCCGACTCACCCTTATCAACCCACCACAGGGCACAACTTCGATGCCGCGCTTTTCAAGTTCATCAAGAAACAAATTCATGCCAAGCGAATCGGATGAAATGTGACCGGCAATAATAACATTAAGCTGGTGCGTGTTAACGGCTTCCATAGATTGTTCCCGGATATGCATTCCAACAATAGTACTGATACCAGCGCGGGAGTATTGCTCATACACTTTACTCGAGGGGTTAGTGCCACCGGTCATCTCGAGTAAAAATTTGCCAATGCGGTGTTTGGGATTGCCAGCAAAAATTTTAGGACCAGTCCCAAGTCGCTTAGCCTGCTGATATTCAGGAATTTCCATGAGCGCTTTCATTAAATCTCCCACGGTCTCGGGAGCTCTTTTCTTCAAAAAGTTATACATGAATTGATCAACCAAATTATCCGTCGTGGTGTGTGTATTCATTAAATTAATATGGAGTAATTCAGCAATATTAACCACTTGATAATGATTCATAGGGTGAATACCCCGACCCACTTCGTTGACACGTTCTTCCAAAATTTTCTCTGCTAGATGAATAGGCACACCATGACTCTCGTGCACTTCAGCTTGCAGTTCCATAGCTTCATCTAAATAAGCCAAATTTTTACCAAGCGGGTGATGACCAATAACGACATCGATTTTCTTGCCACGCTCATTGAGTTGGCTCGCGAGTAAAATTTCTCCAGCACCAATATCGATGCCGGCTAACACCCGTTTAACTTTGGTTGTACCGTCATCGATAAGTACTGAGCTATCGAGGTAAGGGTTTGTGAGGCGATTGATGTCAAAGTATTCCTTCTCGGCGGCAGGAAGATCATTATACTGATGTTTAACCCGATTGAAGTGTTTTTTTATCGCTTGCAGACCACGTGGATCAGCGGCCATCCCCATTTTGAGGCTGAGATCAAAAACTTGCTTGACAGTTATCATACTGATTATGAGATATAGAAAAAAAGGTGGTATGGTTCCCCACTATAGATAACTGTAAAATAAAACAAAGATATTGTCAACCCTTTATACTACCGTGGCAGGACTTTTTTGAGCTGGCGTAATTCCTGTGCAAAGATAGCTAAAAACTTTTCGCGATAGGGTGCGGGAAGATTAAGATGAGGTTGGAGCGAAGTAAAATTTTTGCGGTAGAAACCCCAGGGCTTAAGGTGTGAGAGCCGGTGGCGGCGGAATTTGGTAACATATGGAGATGGCCAATTCTTTTTATGCAGAACATAGAAACAGAAATCGAGTTCATCTTGAGAACCACTTTTAATCTCCTCGCCAAAATAATTAGTAAAGATGCCCGGTGTATTTAAGAGATCTTTTTTAAACCCAAAGGAATATGGATCAACTCCAACACAACAAGCAATTAAAAACATCCGCCAGCATTTATAACACTGGTGGCACCACTGCGAGCCAGGGTACAATGATTTTTCTCCGGTACACGAGAATTGATATTTACCAATCTCTGGATAGCGTCGATGCAACATAAATAGAATAGCAGTTTCCTCCATAGGTTCTAAGCTGGTCCGCACGCGACAGTTATCATGCGTCAACACACGAATAGCATTATCTTGCTCCATAGTAAAAAAACTGGTCTGATCATATGATAACTGCACACGCCACCCAGCTTCATTGATCTCATATTCATTGTTTGAATATTCACTACCAAAAAAAATATATTGTGCTTGATAGGCAAAAACAAAAGGCAATACCTGCCAAGAAAGTAACGTTGTCTGAAGCCCCCACCCTACCTCCGTACCTGGCTTCTGTTTAAAAGCAACATCATAGCGAAATAATCCAGGTTCATTTTTAACAAAATACGTATCAACATTAAATTCTTTGCTAAAATTAATTAATTGTTTCTTTTTGTAAGCTTCCTCGTATGGTGAGGATGGTTCTTGGGAATAAACTAATACCGGTTTAATACCCACCTCGCGACATAAGGCAAAGGTGGCAAGACTCTCTTTGCCGAAGGTAAATGGGATGATAGCCGTTACTGGAGTTTTGGAAAATTTTTTCCGGGCATCTTCACCTACTACTGTCCCGGCTCTTGGCGCAAAATCAAACTGCAAATTAAAAAATTTTCGCAAATATGTTAGGGGTGGTACTTTATCATACTTCTCAGCCTTAACAATAGAGATTGCTTGATTTCGAAAAAGTAATGGCTCAAAAAGCGGGAGTGCGGTATTGTAGCGAATTCGATCGTAACCTAAGGTGACTGGTAAAAAATGGGTATTTCCAAACGTTAAATGCTCTAATAAAATTTGTCGAATCGCTGGTGGAGTCTTCCGCCAAATGGGTAGTGGATATTGAATCGCAAAGCGCTTCCCCTTTACCGTAATCTGTATACCATTGGTAATGAGTTTACTTTGCACGAATAAAATTTTTTCTTTGTTTTGCAACATAGTTTAAATGACAGAAATAGAGATTTAATCCTGCTGTTTGGTTTCCATTTTTTTCAGAGTATAATCAATATACTTAAGCGCCTTGGCTAAATTATTGGCTGTTTCTTGGTGGCTCTGACCCTTTACAGTGATAACACCGATGCTGCGATCATAACCTTCTGGAGGAGCTAAAAATATATCGCCGGCCTGTTTTTCAAAATATAGATCCACAAAATAGTCTTGAGTGTAGAGGTCTTTATGAACGTTGATTTTAGTTACCTGGCAGGTATCACCAGACAAAAAACGATGCGACAAGAGGTGATAATGCGGAGAGGCGGCTTTAGCAACGTGCAACGGTAAACCCAGGGCAATCGTGGCGGCACCTTCTACTAAATCAACTCCCCATACGAGCTTTGAGTAAATATAAACCTCGCCACCGCCCATACGTAAGTTGACTTCAATAGGAACCGCTCCCTGAGAACCAATTTTAGCTTCAAAGTGGACGCAACCATTTTTAACCCCAAGTTTATCAAGCGTGGATAGAGCCATTGCTTCTAAAGCGCGCTGCTCCGGAGCGGATAATCGCGAAGGTGAGGACCAACCAGTCTCCACAAAATAAGGCTCATTGGTCTCCTTATTATCAATAATGGCGATATATGTACACTGCCCATCTTGCAACAGAATATCAATATCCACTTCTTGACCGTCAATGTATTCTTCTGCTTGTACTTCGAGATTCTTCCATTCTGGCGCTAACCAAAAATTATTAATATTTTTTTTGATTGTGGCGTAGGCTGCTTGAAGTTCTGCCTGGTTTTCTACCCGTACCACAAAGGCACTACAGGCACCGTAAATTGGTTTAATCACGAGCGGATATTCTAGTTTTTTATCAACCTGGTCTAAGTCCGTTTCTTGATGAATAAGTACATGGCACGGTGCCGAGATTCCTTCGGTTTGGCAAGCGTCTCTAAAAACATATTTATTCTTGATTCGATCTGATACCGCAAAAGGAATACCAACCCAACCAAATGCGTCAACAATTTTGGAAGTGAGCAAGATGCATTCATCCCAAAATGTCAACGCTCCGTCAATTTTAACCGTCGGATTATCGCTCATGAATTGTTTCACTTGGTCAAGACACGCCTGGTAATCTTTTAAATCGGCGGTAATCCAGTGACTCACATAGGGCTCGGCCAAAGTGGTTCTTTCCTTATTTAAACAAACAATTTGTATACCTAATTCTTTTAGTCGATCAAAAATAAATTTTTTACGCATTGAACCAGCATGAATTAATAAGATTGTTTTTCCGGCTACGGTTACGTTATTACTGTTCATAGTATAATTTTTTTAGAATTAAAATAACCCAACGGCCACTCGCACTCGCTGGGTTATAGTGAATTCTTTAGTAATTTTATTTTCGTAGCTGCACGTACCAGGATCGGGCTCCTCTGAGTTATGCAAACTCATAAGTAGTGTGGTATGAATTTGGTCTCCTTCGATAATTCAAACCACTAGTTTAGTCACTGGGAATACTTTTGTCAAGACGTTCTACTTTTTTATCTCTAATTTTAGCGATTTTTTATCAATTTCGATCTCAACTTTTGCGATGTCTTTGCTTGCCACCAGGTCGCTCGCGAGTACCGATCGTTTAACCTCTTCAGCGAACTGTGTAAATACTTGTTGTAACTCCGCATCATTAGTTGAATACAAAATTACCACCTGATCCTGAATCGTCAACTTCATCTCTTTGCGCAATTGGTTAATAGTGCGAATCACTTCGCGGAGTAGCCCCTCTTTTTTTAATTGCTCATCAAGTTTGATATTGAGCCACACTTTGGGCTTACCGTCCTCTTTGCTCACCCAATCTGGATTCTCCTCAACGAATTCAGCGAAATCAACCTGTTTAACATTTAGCTCATCAGCAATGATACTCTTGAGTTCGTGTGATAAATGTTCATTGTTCACTGTTAATTGATACAGTGGCTGACGGACTTTAATTTTATTCTCAGCCCGGAGCGCCAAACCGAGTTCCACCATTTTACGGACACCACTCATCTCATCAAGCACGCCTTGCACGTGATGCTCTTCGTGGTACTGAGGCCAATCTTCTAGGTGAACCGAGGGTTGTAGGGCGGTAGGCGAGTAGGAATGTAGGGATTGATAGATTTTTTCGGCAATGAACGGCGTGAACGGAGCCATGAGTTTGGAGAGTGCCAGAAGCACTTCACGGAGGGTGTGGAGAGCGTGCTGTTTATCGAGCTCGTCACTACCCTTAAAGCGATCGCGGCTCCGGCGCAGATACCACGTGGAAAGATCATCAATAAAATCCTTAATTGGCCGGCCGGCTTTTACCGTGTTGTATTTATCCATTTCCTCGGTGACGGTTTTGACTAACTCATGGAGTTTAGCCATAATCCAACGATCGAGAATATGTTTGCTATGTTTTGTCATTCCGAATCCCCGTCGCAGGGGTGAGGAATCTCTGTCCGTCGTCGAGTGAGCCAGAGATCCCTCGTCGGCGCGAGCCTCGCTCGGGATGACAGTTGGTGCTGCGTACATCTGATAAAACTCCAGCACATTCGAGAGCATGTTGACGACTTTGTTATAAATATCTTTGACTTCGCGGTCGTTGAATAACAAATTATCCGCGAGCATCACTGGGCTGGTCATTAAATAATAACGGAGAGCATCAACGCCATACTGCTCAATAATAATCCAGGGGTCAGTAAAATTTCGTTTTGACTTGGACAATTTTTCGCCTTTGTCATTTTGGATTTCACCGGTGGTAACGCAATTCTCAAAAGCATTAGAATCAAACAAAAGCGTCGCCATCACATGCGTGTAATAAAACCAGGCGCGAGTTTGATTAATATACTCAGCAATATATTGGCCCGGGAATTTGTCTTTAAACTCCTGTTTGTTCTCAAACGGGTAATGCAACGGCCCAAATGGCACCGAACCAGATTCTACCCAACAATCAATCACTTCCGGAATGCGCTCCATTATTCCCCCACATTGGTCACACTTGAGTTTGATTTTATCCATGAACTGTTTGTGCAAATCCAGCTCGGCAACATTGTCGGTCGGGAATACTTCGGAAAAGTTGGTCGCTTTCTCTTTCAGCTCGGCGACACTACCGATGCATACAATGTTGTCGCAATCACCTTGTTCCTTGTTCCTTGTTCCTTGTTCCTTTCGACTACATTTCCAAAACGGCAACGGCGTCGCCCAGTAGCGATTACGGGAAATATTCCAATCTGGTGCTGTCTCAAGGATATTCAGAAAACGACCCTCTTTCAAGTGCTCTGGGTACCAATTAATATTTTGGTTGAGTTCAATGAGACGAGTTTTAATTTTTTGAATATTAATGAACCATGCGGAAATAGCGTTGTAAATAAGCTGGGTGTTGCAGCGCCAACAATGCGGATAGGAGTGCGTGAATTGCTCGCGGGAAAATAATAAACCACGTTTTTCGAGGTCGTTCTTAATTTCTTTCTCCGCTTTTTTGAAATAAGCCCCGCGGAGAAATTCTGGTGCCACCTCATTAAACTCCCCTCTCTCATTTAACATTGGTACCATGGGCAGATCGAGTTTGAGGCCAAGATTATAGTCGTCTTCACCATAAATCACGGCCGTATGGACGACACCGGTACCATCAGCGGTCGTGACAAAATTGGCCGTTGAGACATAATATGCCTTCTTGCCAGTTTCTTGCATGGCCGGCATGTCAAAAAGCGGCTCGTATTCTAAGCCAGCCAAATCCACGCCTCTCACTTCTTTCAGGACTTCAACTGTTTCTCCAGCAAAAACTTTTTCCACTCGGTCAGACGCAACAATATATACTCCATTAGTCGCTTGGACGACTGAGTAAAAGATATCCTTCCCAACCGCCAGCGCCACATTCCCCGGCAATGTCCACGGCGTTGTCGTCCACGCGAGTATAAAAATATCGCCTTCAATATTTTTTATTTTTTCATTTTTATTTTTTAATTTAAACTTCGCGGTGACGGACTCTTCCGTTATATCCTTATAGCTATTATCCATGGCAATCTCTGCCTTGGAGACGGGCGTTTCGCAGTGCGGGCAGTACATAAGGACTTTCCGACCTTCGTAGATGAGGCCTTTATCCCAAATGGTTTTGAGGGCCCACCAGACCGATTCCATATAGGTTGGGTCCATAGTTTTGGCGGAATTATCATATTCTACCCAGCGACCGATACGCTCTACCATTTTTTTCCATTCGCCAACATATAATTGCACCTTAGATTTGCAGGCGTCGTTAAATTTATCTACGCCAAATTCATTTTCAATCTGTTTTTTAGATGAAATACCCAATTCTTTTTCAATCAAACTCTCAATCGGGAGCCCGTGACAATCCCAAATCCACTTGCGCGGCACGCGGTAGCCTTTCATGGTCCAATAACGCGGCACCACATCTTTAATAACGGAAGCTAAAATATGCCCATAGTGTGGGAGACCGGTGGCAAATGGTGGACCATCATAAAAAACGTAGGGTTTATCTTCGGGACGATTTTGGACAGATTTTTCGAAAGCTTTGTTTTCTTTCCAGAATTCGAGAATTTTTTGTTCTTCGGTGTTGGCGTTGTACATAGTTTGTAAAAATTTTCAATTTATAATTTTCAATTTCCAATGAATTTTGAAGGCATCATTGATATATTGGGCCTTGATTGTAAATTGAAAATTAAAAAGCACGCTTCCACGTGCCAAGAGTCCATGATTTGACGACCCCTCGACTTCGGCCTCTCGACTTTGCTCGAGGGCTGCGCTCGGGGTGCGGCAAGCCGCAGACGGTACCATCTTGTGCTTTTACTTAATTACTGCTATAACGGGCGTACCCGGGAGGATCTACTTTCCGACTGACGGAGTTCTGCCTCCAGCTCCCCGCTGATTACGGGTGATAACGCTTTATTACATGATAGTTGATCTTATTCCACTTGTCAACCTCTTTCACCAAAATCCTTAGCACCTAACCGCCGTGCCAAAGCGTCTAAATACTTATCTAGTCCACTAAGATAATCAGAAACTTCCTCTAGCCTCGCCCCATCAGATAACTCGCCTAACCGGAAGAGTAGGTGGTGAGATTTGTCTTCTCCTTTTCTCAAACTGGCTATAAGGTTACGTACGTTACTGACAATCTCTAAAGTCTGACAGTACGTTGTTGAACTGCAGTTTGAACTTGCGCAGCATCGTCAATAATACGACGCACTTGGTGTTCAAGTTCAAGGATAACTCTACCAAATTCCATTAGTGCTTCAGGATCATCGGCAAATTGCTCTTGGCGGTCAGCTTCCACGTCTCGTTGCCCACGTTGAATATTCAAAGCTTGGAAAATGAAGTCCGGAATCAATTGCGTTCTGTTCTCCTCCGCCTTCTCCAGCCATAGGTATGATAGATTAAAATTCTATTTTGATTCTTATATTATATTTTGTAAAAGTAACCTTTCTCACTAATTTGTCAAATCTAAATTATCAACCATTCCATGCCCGTTCAAACACAATTTTCAAAAAGTCTGCAAACGTTTGGCTTTGAATTTCAAAAGCCGCATTTTCATCGGGGCGGGAAAGCATCACAATAACCTTATCATCAAATACATTAATTTCTCCAGCCGTGGAATATTCTTTCTTCTGCTCGATCCAGCGATATTCCGTATGCGCTTGTAATTTTTTCTTGCCTTTATATGTTTTTTCGTGCCAGGCGAGTGCAGTTTCATTTTTTATAGATAACACTTTTTCTTTAATACCACGCTTGGCACGCTCAATGGACTGTTTAGTTCCGGCTTCTTCAAAAAATTCCGCATAATTTTTTAAATTCAAAATGGAATAGATGGGGCCTTTGGTTTCTAAGGCATCATTATATATTTTTTCCATCTGCTCTTTGCCCTCGGCAAACTTGATCGTGGGTTTGAGTTCAGTTTTATACAGCGACTGCAAATCGGGCAGCAAAGTTTTTAGATCCTCGAGGCGCCGTTCGGCCACTTGTTTTTTATTTTCCAAAAATTGCCGGAGACGGGTGGGCGATTCCGCGGCATAAATCTTCTTCTTTCCAGTAGTGACTCGACCAACAATACCATACAGGCATAATCGTTCCAAAATATCGTAACCAGTGGTTCTGTTTAAGGCGGCTTTATGGCTAATTTCCGTTACCGTGCCGTTCCCCAACTCTAAAAGAGCTAGATAAACAGCGGCGTCATTGGGCTTTAGCCCCAATTTTTTAAGATTTTCTAAATTAATGGTTTGCATAGTGGCCACAAGTGTCCCTCTCCCGCCGGGAGAGGGACAGAGGGTGAGGGAATAAGTGTTTATAGTATAGCACATTCTCAAAAATATGTCAAGTTATTCCGACATATTTTGTATATTTCTATATTTTTATTTAAAATAAGCCAAAATTATACTTACTATCTATTGGTATATATTGACAAGATTGTAAAAATAACGTATACTCACTAGTTTCCGCAGTGAAACACTGTTCTTTACAAAACCCAGCAGAATAGCCTGGTGGCTCTCTGCTGGACATAGTCCTGGCCTCCAGCGAGTTCTTATAAAAGAATTGGCTGGAGGCTGGGAATGGGTCCCGGCAAAGAAAAGAGAGGAGGACGTCATGACCCCTTACGGTGCTAGAAGCATCGAGCTCATAGTCGACCATGAAGTGGTGCGTGCCTGCTTGATCCTTGCCCGGCGGAACGACGCCGACATCATCCGGCAGATCGCGCAGAGGCACCACTTCACGCTCGCGAGTCGGCGCCACCTCAAGGCACTCCAGCAGTACCGTCCCCAGATCGCTGACGAGGGAACGATCGTGGCCCTCGGTGTGGAGCCTGGCGAGATGCCGGGGGCCAGCGACCCCCTCTTCCTCGGCTTCGGAGGGAGGATCAGTCCTGATTCTTTCGCTGAGAATTACCTCTACCTGCTCATCGCCAACCAGTCTTCCAGTTGGTAGGCCAGTTGAACCTGGCCAGAAAGGGAACGACCATGAGGATGAACATCCTGAAGACGGACGACAACTACAGCCTGGTGCTCTCGGACCTACCCGAGGAGGAGTTCCGAACGACTTTCACCGAGGACGGCTCCGAGTTCATCTCCAGCCACGAGCCGAAGCTCCCCGGCGACAACCCCCACTCCGACCTCATCAAATCCATCGCCAAGAGCGCCGGTGAGGCGGGATCGGCTGGGCGCGCCTTCCAGGCGGCTCTGCAGCAGACCATACTGATCGGCATCGGGATCGGGCGCAGCGAGAAGCACATCTATCCTACTCTGGTCAACCTCGATCTCGGCTTCAAAGGCCTGCTGAAGGCCGCGGACCAGGATATCAGCGGTACCGGCGGCGAGCTCTCCCCCAGAATGCTCCCGATCGAGGGCACGGGCATCCGCAAGGTCGACCTGGAGCTGTACGAGTTCGATCGTACGATCAACGATCTCGAGGGCATCGCCGAGATCGAGGAGAAAGGATACCAGCTCGAGGGCTTCCCCGAGCTCCTCGCCTTCGCCGCCGCCAATCCCAAAGCACAGCTCCGTCGGCCCATCGTCGCGTGGAGGGACCACTCGTGGCATTCGGGCCGTTACCACCTGCGCGTGCCGGGTCTCATGGGCCGCGGCGACAACCGCATCTTGGCGTTCTACGATTTCCCGTCTAAGATCCCCATCTCCATGAGCTACCGGGTGCTCGTCTCCCGCAAGCGCGACGGGTGATCGCTGAATGACCCTCCACCGCAACCGTGCGCCACACACGTTCTCAAAATGGCGTCTTCGCCCGGCAGGCAACAACGCCGGGCATCTCACCTTGTGCCTGCCCGCTAAGCTAGCGCTAGCGTTGCAGACGGGCACAAACGAGACAAAAAACCTACCGTGGGAAACGGTGGTTTTTTGTTTTTCTTGAGGTTGCCAAAAATAGAGGAAAAAGATATAATAATCCAGTTAGTAAGCAAGGTAAGCAGAATAGGCAGATTAAAAATCGCGACGTTATTTCTGCTTAATCTGCTTACAAACTTACTCTGCTTAATCTGCTTACATTATGCTTTACATCGCTACCGACCACGGAGGATTCCAGCTTAAAAAATACCTTATTCGTTATCTTAAAACCCAGCTTAAAAAAAAGGCGGTTGATTTGGGGCCAAAAAAATATGATAAGGATGATGATTACCCAGATTATATAATCCCTTTGGCTCGGAAGGTCGCGAAAGGTAAAAATAACCAAGGAATAGTAATTTGCCGGATGGGAAATGGAACGAACATTGCGGCTAATAAAATAAAAGGCATTCGCGCCATTATCGGTTACAGCATTGAAGCGGCCGAGTATGGACGCAGGGACAACAATGGGAACGTATTGTGCCTCGGCGGCGACGTACTTTCTAATGAGCATGCCGTAGCGATTGTAAAAAAATTCTTGGAGTCTGGTTTTGACGGTGGCCGGCATGCGCGGAGAATGAATAAAATTGCGGCGATTGAGAAATAAATTATTATGACCATCATCCCCAGCATTTTGGAGGCTACATTTGAAGGTTTTATTACTAAACTGCGTCGCGTAGAGCCCTTTTTCCCTTTCATTCAAGTTGACGTGATGGATGGAAAATTTGTGGAAACAAGATCTTTTGCGGAAGTAGACCAGTTAAAAGATTTGCAAACGCCTTTAAAATTTGAATTGCACTTGATGGTGGCCGATCCGATTGCGGAAATGAAAAAATGGGAAGGTAATAACAAAGTGTTTCGCGTTATTTTCCCGATTGAGGTTGGCAACACTAAAAAAATTATCGCCTTTATCCGCGAGCATGGTTGGGAGGCTGGTTTGGTCTTAAACCCCGACACGCCGCTTTCAGACGTAGCGCCTTACTTTTCTTTGGTCAGCCTAATTCTCTTTATGACGGTGTATCCTGGCAAGCAGGGTACGCCGTTTGTGGAAAAAGTTAAAGAAAAAATTAAAATGTTCGCCAGCTTAACTCCCCGACCTTTGTGCGGAGTAGACGGCGCCGTTAACGCGACTACAATTAAAGGTTTAGAAGAGGCTGGCGCAGACATCGTTTACCCGGGCAGTGCACTCGTGTGGGGGGAGGATGTAAAACAAGCGTACGAAGAATTAAAAAAAATAATCTCATTATAGACCAAAACCAAGTATATGGGTGAACGATCAGATACACCATTAGTAACGGAGAAAACTCCTCGCGAACTTCAAGCTGAATCACTCCACACGCGACTATTAGAAGCCCGGCGAGTATTTATTGAAGCCACTGAAGAAGCTAAGGTTCCTCAACGTCAGATACAACTCTGGCTTCACCCGCTTGATATCTTAGACCAAGATTTGGGCAATCTCTCGCGTGCCTCTGATGATACATATCCTGTATTATTTGCTGATTTAAGCCAAAGACTTGAGCAATGTCAGGATTCTCTGGCTAACGCTTTGTCGCAATTCTATGAGGAGCGATCGTTAGATTATCAAACGGTGGACATTGGTCGCTATAATAAGTTAACACACGAGTTTCATATTGGCGCAGACTCAATTGACCTCAAAATTCCTGGTCTGGGGGAACCGCTCTATCACAAAGAACCAGACCGTGGTTATGTTTTTTCTTACGGCGATGGTAACTATAACCTTAACTTTCGTGTTCTCGGTGACACGATTGAGTTCACTGCACATATTGCTCCCCTTGCACCATATACTCAACATTTTCCTCATCGGGGAAAACGGAGGTTGGTAGGAGAGATAAAAGAATTTATAAAAAATGTTGCGCGCCACTACGATATTGTAACCGCTCGTACCAAGAGAATAGAGATTGAGGCAGCACGAGGACGTTATATTAATGACTTGGTTGCCCAGCTCACGGCCGAACCATCCCCAATTGATAGACTACAGACTCCTGGGTCTACAGAAGTATTGCCCAACATTCTACGAATCCTTAACGATCCACGACGAAAAGCGATGAAGAGTGACCCTGAAATCACTGTTCTTGTTGCAGAATTACAGGCACTCATTGACCAGAGATCAGCTAATGAGTCCGGGAGCGTAAACGGAGAACAACAAAGATTTTCTGATGTGGTTGCCCGTTTGGAAAAAATTCTTAAAGAAAAATATGATCTTAATTTAGAAGAAGCGGTGACAAAATTTCCTTCCATAGATATTGAAAACCAATTTAATGCGCTGGTTGAGTACCTACGAAAAATCAAAGGAGCAAATTTGCCTGATCCTGAAAAAATTTTTGATGAACCGCCCATCGTCAGCCGACTTAATGAGTTACGGAGACTGTATCTTCGAAACAATATTAGTGGTTTTAAGAGATGCTTTACGCAAACACGTGTTGCACTTGGCGTTCCTTATAAAGCAATACAAGAGATTGTTCAAGCGGATTACGAAAGAATGGAAAAAAAATTTAGTTAATATTTTATATTATGTTTGATCTTATCATCATCGGAGGAGCAGCTGTGGGCTGTAGTGCGGCCGTGTACGCGGCGCGGCGAAAACTTAATTTTAAAGTCGTGACTGATAACATCGGTGGCGAAGTGGCATTGTCGGGGGAAACCAACAACTGGCCGGGGATTCAGAGCATCCAAGGGTATGATTTGGCGCAAAAATTTCATGAGCATGCACTATCCTATGGCGTAGAATTTGATGAAGGATGGATGGTGACGGAAATCGTGCCGACCAAAAATTATCACCTTGTGAAGGCCAAAAACGCCGTGGGCGAAGAGAAGACGTATGAGACGAAGACGGTGATTATTGGTACCGGCATTCACCCTAAAAAACTTGGTATTCCGGGGGAGATGAAACTGGACCGCAAAGGCATTACCTCCTGCACGGTATGCGATGGACCACTCTTCAAAGGTAAAGATACCGTGACGATTGGGGCAGGCAACAGCGCCCTGGAGTCGGCTCTCATGATGAGTGGCATTGCCAAACAAGTTTACGTCCTGACCAAATATCCTAATACCCAAGAGAAGCAAGACGGCTTCCCCAAGGGTGATAAAATTCTTATTGATAAATTAAAGGAAATGAGAAATGTGACCATTCTATACGAAGCCATGACCACCGAAATTATGGGCGAGACAAAAGTTGAGGGAATAAAATACAAAACCCCCGATGGCGCCGAGCATATGCTCCCCGTGCAGGGCGTGATGGTGCATATTGGCGCGATTCCTAATTCGCAATTCGCCACTAACTTAGAACGAAATGCAGCCGGAGAGATTGTGGCGGATAAACTATGCCACACCAATGTCCCCGGGATTTTTGCTGCCGGCGACGTCACCGATGTCCCCCACAAGCAGATTGCAATTGCCGCCGGGCAAGGCGTGGTGGCGGCGTTGGAGGCGATTGGTTACGTTAACCTGTGGAAAGAGTAATAGGATTGTAGGACGGTAGGAAAGTAGGGTGATTACGGCAGTAGTGTCTTTCACTTGTTTACCACACTCTACTCACCTACCATCCTAATAAATATGCGGGATACATACAAAGACCTCATAGTTTGGCAGAAAGCGATGGAGTTGGTGGTTTGTATTTACGAATTAACGGATAAATTTCCAAAGTCAGAAATGTATGGTTTGGCATCTCAAATGAGACGCGCTGCCGTTTCTATACCGTCAAACATTGCTGAAGGAAGACGCCGCGGAGGTGAAAAGGAATATCGCCAATTTTTACTCATTGCCTTTGGTTCAGGATCGGAATTAGAAACTCAACTAGAAATCACGAGGCGCTTACCGTTTGGTAGTCAGCTTGATTTTAAAAAATGCGATACTTTATTAGACGAAGTAATGAGAATGCTCAACAAGATGGTAAATAATTTTAACTAATTTTTCTACAATCCTACCGTCCTACTCGCCTACAATCCTTCACTATGTCCTACCTCTTCAAACTCCTCGGCGTCATCGGCCTTCTCATAATCACCCACGGCATTTTCATTAAAAAAGAAAAACCGCGCGACTGGAATTTTGCGATTGGGGGAATTTTTTTACTCGCCTACAGCATCTATTTACACGATTTAATTTTTATTATTTTGCAGATGGTTTTTATTGTGTCGAATTTGTATCGGGAGTGGCGGTTAATAAAGAAAAAATAATATGAGATTTGACTTTTGGAAAAAACCACAATTAAGCGAGGGTTGGCAAAAATTGTTGGCACAGCTTAAAACACTACCACTAGAAACGTGGGACAAGTGCTCTTATCATGAAGACCATGAGACAGGACAAAAAATCCCTATTCCCGATCTCAGAAATACTGTCTGGAGAGACATCCCTCACGATATTCGACCGCTTGCGACGTGTGCTTCAAATGCCTTGGAGGATTGGAGGATAAGAGTGGGTTTAGTCTATGGTTAGAGGATCTTGGAGTCGAAGTCTGTGCAAATAGTGGTGGTTCCGGACGTGAAAATTTGTTAAAAATTCTGAAAAAAAGAGCCTCCCAACTGGGGTATGATGAAATTATTACCGTAACCCCAGAAATGAATATACGAGGTCCAAGAGACCTGAGAGAAAAAGTCATTTCTCAAGGAAAGCCATTCATTGACTTGGAGGATCTGAACGAAAACGGCCATGGAGATCTATCGCATTTGGTTCAATGGATTTATGTTGCCGACGTTATTAATAAAGAACATCCCGGCCACCATAAAGAATTTTTTGACTTTCTTGCTTCCTACCCTTACATGGATATTTGGTGGAAAGTTTTTGATATAGCAGGAACTGAAACTCTCAAAAATCCTGGAACTATTAATAAATTACTAAAACATATTATATGATTCCTCTCGAAAACCTACTTCCCAACCTCCCAACCTCGTTCGTCGACCTCGCCGTCTACGTCGTCGGCTTTATGGGTGCGCTCGCACTTGCGTATGGCGTATTACTCGAAGCAGAAAAACGTCAGGACGCGGTCTTTGTAGTGGCTTCAGCATCGCTCTTTGTGTACGCATTAGTCCATCATGACAAGATCGTCATGTTTGCGATGGGGTTGATGTTCCTCGTTGCAGGACGAGAATTAATTCAGATTATACGAGGGAAACACAAGCACAGCTCTGACATGGTTAAGGAATATGAACGAGAATAAAACTATATCCGAACATACGAAATAATACGAACTTACGAACTACGAATATGCCTGGTGGAGGGAAACAATATGTAGTAAATAAAAAAGATTTACTATTTCCAGAGTTGAGTTTTATTATTAACGGCATTTTAATCGATGTCTCTAAACGCCTTGGCGGCGGACATCAAGAGAAATATTACCAGAAAGCCGTTGGCATTGGGCTAGGATACAGACACCTTATCTTTGGCGAACAAGTTTATGTACCTCTCCGGTACGAAAATGAAATTGTCGGTAAATATTTTCTTGATTTTTTGATTGAAAATAAAATTGTTTTAGAATTAAAGCGCGGCGAATTTATTTCAGCTTCTGTCATTGAACAAACAAAACAATACTTGTCCGCGCTCAACTTAAAATTAGCTATTATCGCCTGTTTTACTTACCGTGGAGTTGTAATTAAAAGAGTAATTAATGAATATTAATTTGTTCGTAGTTCGTAAGTATTTTGTTTCTAAATTAGCACATCATGCATGGTGTGTTCGTAGTTCGTAAGTTCGTATTATTTCGTATATTCGTACATATATGTATAACTTAATCGCGATTGGCGACCCCGTCATTGATACTCACATTCAAATTGATGATTCCTGCGCGGAATGTCAGGTTGCCGAACTTAAGGAGATGGAACTATGCCTGGATTATGGCGCTAAAATTCCGATTGTTGATAGTTTCCAAGCTCTGGGTGGTAACGCGCCCAATGTCGCGGTGGGAGCGCAAAAACTTGGGCTGACTACGGCGGTCGTGAGCACCGTCGGTGGTGATATGAATGGACAAAGTGCGATTGAGGAACTTAAAAAACAGAACGTAAATACTGATTATATTACGTTTGATAAGGATGCCAAAACTCGGTATTCCATAATTTTAAATTACAAACAGGAACGGACAATATTGTCCTACACTGACAAAAAAAACTACCAATGGCCGCAACCCTTTCCGGCGACTGAATGGATTTATTACACGGGACTAAGTGAAGGCCACGATACAGTACAGACGGCTCTTATAAAACTTTTAATGGACCACCCGACGATTAAATTGGCGATCAACCCTGGTTCGTACCTGCTTAAATACGCTTTGACGACCTTACGTGATGTGGTACGCCGAGCGGATCTCTTGATCGTTAATAAAGAAGAAGCCGAAAAAATTTTAGGGCGGACGGAGGAAGAAGAAAAAAGTATTACGGCAGTGATTCACGAACTTTTAGGGATGGGGGTTAGAGAAGTCGCACTGACAGACGCCAAACGAGGTGCCTGGGCGGGTGACAGAGACGAATTATGGCACTTGGATCCGTACCCTGTTGAAGTAGTAGCGAAAACCGGCGCTGGGGACGCATTTTCTTCAGCTTACATCGCGGCCAGGCATTTTGGACACGATATCCCCCATGCGCTCGAATGGGGCACGGCCAATGCGTGTAATGTGGTGCAACAACACGGGCCACAGGCCGGGATGATGGATCAAAACGGTGTACAGGGATTTATAAGGAGATTTAAAAAAATAAAACCACAAAAAATAATTTAATTACCTAGTAATTTACTTATGGAGAAACCACTAGATGCTGCTAGGCCATACGCTGGAGATAAAATGTTAGAAGCAGTAGAGCGCCTAAAGGAGCGTGGCCGCATATGGGTCAAACGAAAAAGTGGAAAATGGGAACGCGGAGAAATTCTAAATTTTGGATATAATAACGAGCAAAAAGTAGAAGTGACTATTCACTGTGAAAATACTGAAACTGGTGAAAAACAGACCGTAACTGCTGATTCACTAGATGTATTTTTATGGCAATACATGGCCCCACGAGAATTACAAAATCCGAGCTAAAAACTCGGATTTTGTAATTTTGCTTAAATTATCTCGGCATCTGTTGGGTTGAACAATGAATCGTCCCCAGCCCCCACACCAGATCAGTACAGTCAACTCCGATTATTTTTCTGTCTGGAAAATACGGTCCAAGAGTCTCGAACGCTTTTTCATCCTCTGGGCAGCGGAACGTGGGGACTAAGACTGCTTTGGTACTGATATAAAAATTGGCATAGCTGGCCGGGAGCCGGCGATTTTCGTAAACTACGGGAGAGGGCATAGGCATAGCAATAACCGTGAGTTCCTTACCGTCTTGATCTTTCATGGTTTGAAGTGCTTCAAAATTATTTTTGAGCGCTTGGTAATTTTCGTCATTTTTGCCTTTCTCGAGCCCGCAGACAACCGTTGTTTCATTCACAAACCGGGCAAAATCATCAATGTGGCCGCTGGTATCATCGCCAGCGACGCCATCTTTGAGCCAGAGAATATTGGTCGCGCCTAAAAATTCTTTGAGAAAGTTTTCAATATCTTGTTGATTCGCGTCCGGGTTGCGGTTTTTGTTGAGGAGACATTGTGTGGTAGTAAGAAGGGAGCCTTTCCCGTTCACATCGATTGACCCGCCTTCGAGTACGCGGTGGGTTTGTATAACCGGGATGTTGAGGAGTTTGCCGATTTTTTGTGGTACGACATCATCAAGGTCGTATTCCCACTGACCGCCCCATGCGTTGTAATCCCAATCGGAAATGATCCGTTTCCCTTTTTCATTTCTAACAAAAATAGGGCCGTGGTCGCGGCTCCAGGAGGCGTTGGTGGGGATGTAAAAAAATTTTACATGATCGGTTGGTACTGCTTTTTCCTTGAGAATTGCACGCGCTTCAGCTTCCATTTTTTTATCATTCACGCACAAGTATACCATTTCACTGCCAGAGAGGGCGCGAATAATTTCGGCGTAGACGTACGGAATTGGTTCAAATTTTCCAGGCCAGTGACTTTTGAGGTGCGGCCAGGCGAGCCAGGTGGCTTCGTGCGGTTCCCATTCGGCGGGCATTTGATAAAACATATACGTTAGGCGTTTTCCACTTTAATCCGCCGCTCATCCAAAAACGGCCATTCCCGACGCATTTCGTCAATGACACCAAGATCAATGGTAATAATAATGTTTTCTTCTTTGTCAAGAGAGGCTTTTACCAAAACTTGCCCATACGGGTCACTCACGAACGACGTTCCCCAAAACTTGAGATCTTTTTCTTGTCCAACCCTATTCACGGCCGCCACAAACACATTGTTATCAATGCCGTGGCTTCGTTGTGTTATTTGCCAAGCTTCATACTCCGCTGGGCCCCGGGAACTAAGCTGGGCGGGGGTCCATCCAATGGCGGTTGGATACAATAAAATCTGTGCGCCCTGTACGGTTGCCATCCGGGCCACCTCGGGAAACCATTGGTCGTAGCAAATTAACGTGCCGATTGTGGCATACGGTGTTTTAAACACTTTGGTTTCTGAACCCGGTTCAAAATAATAATTCTCGGCGTAAAAATCTGGTGGCAGCGACGGGATGTGTATTTTTCGATACGTACCCATTACCTCTCCATTTACTCCGATTACAGCGATCGTGTTAAAAAATTTTCCTGCTTGGGATTTTTCAAATAATGAACAGACTACTACCACCTTATTTTTCTTTGCCAATTCGCCGAAGGCTGCGGTGGTCGGGCCAGGGATTGGCCCCGCCAGATCAAAATATTTTTTATCCTTTGGCCCTTGGCAAAAATAGTGCGACAAAAAAAGTTCTGGCAAGACTACAATTTGTGCGCCTTTGGCGATGCACTCTTCTGCCTTTTTGAGACCTTTGACTAAATTTTCCTTAGGGTCGGTACTACACTGCATTTGAATGAGGCCGAGGGTGACATTTTTTGACATAAATTAATTCTTCATTTTATAATCAAAAGTTGCATCATACTCTTTATAATTCTCCGTTAGCTCCTCCCCTTCTTCAATATCTCGCGCTGCTACAGCCACATCGGTTGCCTCAGAGCCATTTGGCCAGGTGCTTTCCACATTTGGATTTTCTGAATGGTTGAAAAAACGAGCATCATCAAACGATAGTATGTATTTTTTCATTATCGGGTGGAGCGGTGCATATCTTAAAAAAGTTTTTCGAGCAATTTCTGGTAACTTTTCTACTTCAGTTTTGTCAATTGCCATATCAAAACCAGGCGCGAACTTCCAAATTAGTGTGCCTTTAGAGATAAACTCCGCAGCAAAAAGTCCGGAGCCTTGAATTTTACTGGGTCCGATTTTTGTTTTTACTAGGAGCATATTTTATATAAGAAATTATGAGGTTTGAGTTCGCAAATTCGCGTTATCATCCCTCTCTCGAGGGAAACAGGAGAGCGCAAGTCCTTTGCGTAACAATTCGTTCATTTTGTCCGTCGCTCAATCATATCAACAATTCGCTCACTGGATTCCCCGCTTGGGCGGGGAATTGTGACACCCCGTAGCCCCCCCCTCGGGGGGGTTGTTGCCTCCGCGCTTATCCGCTTCTATAGCCCAAGTAACACCGCCGCAATCCACGGAAACGCTACAGTCACATCACTCTGAATAATCTGGTAATAACTCTTCGTGGATAACTTATCCCACGTAATTTTTTCTTTGCCGCCGGCGCCAGAGTAGGAACCGTAGGACATGGGGCTGGAGCCGATTTCAATAAACCCAGCCCAGTCACGAACTTTTTTTAATTTAAGATCATGTTTGAGAGATGGAACCACGCAGATGGGGAAATCAGCGGCAATGCCACCACCGAGTTGGAGAAATGCAATCGGGGCATTGGCTGATTCAGCTTGATACCAATCGTAGAGAAAGCCAAAATATTCTAGGCCGGTTTTCATCACACTACCACTGACGCTCGTATCCTCTTTCTTTTTATGCGGGCCATTGTAGACGTAGCTCGCGAAGATATTTCCCATGGTGGAGTCTTCAAAGCCCGGGATGACAGTGGGAACATTTTTTTTGTACGCTTCGTACGTCCAGCAGTCGGCTGGGTTGGCGCCTTTGTCGGGCTTAATAAGACCTTCGGAGAAGAGGCGACGGAAATATTCGTGGGGGAAATAGCGCTTGCCTTTTTTTTCGGCTTCCTTCCACATTTTAAGGAGGTGCGGCTCCATGATGCGGACGGATTCATCTTCGGGGAGAAAAGTATCAGTGATGCGGCGGAGGCCCGCGTCGCGCAGTTCGGCTTCTTGCTCGGGAGTGAGCTCGGTGTAGCGGGGAATGTAGGCGTAATGGGAGTGCGCGACGTAGCGGTAATACGATTCTTCGTGGTTAGCGCCCGTTGCCGAGATGAGATGAACTTTGCCTTGGCGAATGAGTTCCGCAAGCATAACACCAATTTGGAACGAACTCAAAGCACCCGCGAGCGTAACCACGAGCTTGCCGCCATTATCGAGATGTTCCTTAAGCCAAAGTGCGGCGTTGAGTGTGGAACCGCCGTTAAGGTGTTGTAATGTTTCCATGGCATATGTGGAAACTGGGCTTTTGGCTTTGGAAGTATGCGCGTGGATGCCGGCGATGCGATTGGTTTTGGAAGTGGTGTCGGTAACAATGAGTTTGCGCAGACCGGGGGAGAGTTCGGAGAGAATTTTTTTGTTCATAACACAGATTACGCTGATTAAAGTAAGCTACACAGATTGTGAAGACGGAGGTAATTGACGGATCACATCTGCGTAATCCTCGTCGTCAATCTGTGTAATCTGTGTTCCATTCTAACAAATTCAGCCAAAAAGGCAAGCGAAAATAACTATTTCAAACTATTCCACAACATCTCCCAAACTAAACGTTGATTATCTGCATTCGCTTGATCTTCAATAATTACCAAAATCATGCTCTCCCACGATACGGTCATAACGCGATTGCCGTAGATAACGGTGTGGGTTTTAAATTTTTTACCTTCGGGCAAAAATTTTACTTCGCGTAGTTCGTCTTTGGCGCGTTTGGCTTCTACCATGCCGTAGGCTGATTTTTCCACGATGATTCTGGCTTTGATGCCCCGCGCCAATCGTTCTTTGGTGAATTGTTCGTATTCTTTGGGGTAGGTGGTTAATAATTCCGTGGACGTGCCATACACCAAATTTTCCTTATCACTGGTGTCGTGCCTAATTCTATCGAGATACGCTTTCCACACGGTGTCTCTGCCCTCAAAATACATAACCTTGGGCTTGCTGGCGCCTTTACAGGCAATGGCCTTTAATTCCGGGAGCAAATTAAGAAACGACGTTTCCTTGGCGCGGAGCGAGAGCAGTACCTTGTCGGGCGCGACTGCTTCTAAATGCCGTTTTTTGCCTTGAGCGGTTTGGTGAACAAACCCCTTTTCGATTAACGATTGGATAATATCGTAGGTAGAAACGCGGTGAATGGCCGCCTGCTCCGCGAGAGCTTGCACGCTCGCCGGGCCTAATTGCAGGGAGGCTAAATAGACCTGAGCTTCCTTTAAGCTAAGCCCAAATTCTTCTAATTGTGGGGCGGTGATCATAGTTGTTTTTTAAATAAATGTTGTAGAAAAATTACTACATTTTTATTTTATAATAATGCTGGTATTTTGTCAAGTACTTATAATTTAGCTAAAATAATGTGAATAATGCTATAATTTTTACTCTATCTGTGGATAAGATTATGTAGAAAAGTATTGACAAAAAATGTAGTATGGTGTAGTGTTCAAACGAACCAAAACAAGGAGACAGCCATGAGCGAACGCATTCGTAGTATCGCGCGGAGCATCATCTTCGTGTGTTGTATCAAGCTTATACCGGTGGCGGCCTATGTCTGGGCCAACCACAAGGGCTTCGCCGACATCTTTATTTTTATTTTGGAAGTGGGAGTCCCGCTAAATCTTTTGGCATGGGCGACCCACCAGCCTTGGTTCCCCGAGGGGATTAAGAGCCTGTCTTTCTTAATTTTAGTTATTGGTTTTCTGTTCCTTTATATGGCTCTACTTAACGTGAGATTCCCTAGTGCTTCAGGGGATCATTATCACGGGCCCTGGCGAAGGTGGTTGGAAAAAAAATTCAGGCCGCCGACGTCACCGCCTGAATTGAAAGATCACCCTTACCGGTAGGAGGTAGCATGACCAACCTCAGCGAAGAAATCGCCCGCAGGTGGGAAAACGGAAACTTCATTGAGTATTTGGAACGGTTGCCGGTTCCGTCGCTCAACAGAGGAAGGGTGTACTACGAGAGCTACATGACGGCCTGGATCATCCGGGAAGGGCTGGTTGGGGAACTTTTCATCAAGTTCCCGGCTGGATACGTCGAGGGCGAGCGGCTCCACTTGCACCCGAAGAGCGATCGTATCGTTTCGATCATCTCCGGCGGCGGCCAGTTCAAGGCGGAACGCAACGGCGAACTCATGGAGCACGAGCTCGTCCCCGGCATGCGCGTGTGGATGCCGCGCGGCACACTTCACACCTTCGAGACCGGACCGGAAGGATTGCTGGTGCATTCCATGCATCTGCCCTTCATCCCGCTCGACGACCCCACGTGCCTGGTCTACCCGGACACCGAGTAACCAGCGACAAAAAGGAGAGGACGACGAATCCTGGTTCGTCACCCCATGAGCCGGCATGAATCTCCGGCATCTCACCTTGTGCACAAACGAGACAAAAAATCCGCCTCATCAGCGGGTTTTTTGTTTCTGTAATTTTTTATGCCATCTTGAGTTGCATTTTTATCCTTCGAATCTCTTCCTCTTGCTGGTCAACTTTATCTTGAAGCCGTTTCATCCATTCCAATACGAAAAGATGATCTTCGCGAATCTTTTTAACATCAACCGCTACCGATTCAAGAATGGTTTTTATCTCCCGCAACTCGTCCCTCGTTGCAGTGTTCTCAAGCTTCTGTTCCATTCGTTCAAACCGGTCATCATGTTCCAATAATTTTTGAATGACTTTATCTTCGTTCATATGCTGAAACTATACTACGACAACAAATGGGTGTCAAATTGCGCGGTCTACCATCCAAACATCTTTCCAATTTCTTCTGGTGATTCGCGTTTACGGATCAGCTTCACATCGCCGTCCTGGCAGACGACCCTGGCGGGGGCGGCATTTAGACAATGATGATTAGAAAAACCGTCTTGATAATTGCCCGTGTCTAAAACGGCGATATGTTGTTTTTCACCTATTTCTAAGTCTTCCAACCGGGGCAACAAGATGTAGCTCCCCCCAGCAGTATATTTATCATCAGCGTCACAGGAGAGGCCCGCGAGCCAGGTACGGGTGAGTTTGGGGGCGCGGGCATTGTTTACCGGCACAATATGCCATTGCTTATGAATTGCCCAAGTATCAAGAAGCTGTGTTTGGAGACTGCCGTTAATAATATACCACTGCTTGGCGGTGGAATTAGGAATGTGTTTCTTCGACAACACCGAGTACACTGTAATTTGAGCAGGGGCGGCAATATACGATCCCCATTCATTAATAATATTCGGATGCGGGATATCCTGCTCGGCGCAGAAATGAGTTAAGAATTTAATAATGCCCCGCACCACGTTGTTCATGGAATATGAATAGCCGCCGCGGGGATCACGATAGTAATTGGCACGAAACCCGCCACCAATGTTAATGGTATCCAGAGAGGGGTTAATTTTTTTAAGACGGGCGTAGACATCCATGGCTTTCCGGAGGGATTGTATAAAATAACGCTCTCGCTTTACTTCACAACCCAGGTGATAGTGAAGCATGGTAAGATTTTTTATTTTACCGAGCGTCCATAATTCATCGAGGCTGAGCCCAAAACGCTCAATTTTTTTATCCCAGTGCGATTCTACTTTAATATCGTTGTCAAACCGCACACCAACCTGGCCGCGGAAACTTTTGAGCGCTTCAGCTTCTTCTAAATCTTCAATAATCGGAACAATATCAAGCCCGTTATCCTTGAGCTCGGCAATTAAGCTGACATATTCTTCGGTCTTCGGACCATTGCAGATAACTTTGATGCGTGAATTAAACCGATTTTGCTGCCACATGCGCTTTGCCACCCACAACTCATTAGCAGAGGTTGTTTCTAAGTTAGCACCTTCGGAAATAAGCGGCAAAACAAACTCCCGGCTTTGATTCACTTTCATGGGATAGTGATAATAAAACTGGCCGCGATATTTATACTCGCGAATAACATCCGCAAACATGTCCATCATGTCCTCCACGCGCTGTTCAATAATGTATGGCAACATTACCTTGAGTGGCGTACCGTATTTTTCTGCTAACTCCCGCACATTGTACTGATAATTACCCTCAAAGATAATTAAATCCCCGTCTTTATTAATATCAAAATATTGTGTATTAATTTCTTTTTTTCCGAGTTTCCAAAATTTCTTAAAGTTATTATTTTTCATAATACGGATTTAGACAGATTATGTGAAGATTTAGACATATTAAAAAATTGCGGTGATTATATATCATCTGCAAAATTTGTCAATCCATTTGTGTGTAAAAATCCACCTCTGTCGGCACGTGGATACCCTTCATATGGCTGAGATGCAATTTGCGTTCCTTGAAAAAATCAGCCGACTGACAAATAGCATCATAATTAAGCTCTGGCCCAAGGAGACAGAGGCTATGCTCAAAACTCCGAACGCGGGCCCGGATTTCGTCGGCGAGAGTAGGATGATCTTGTTCCGTATTAGCAAGATTACGAAGGTGTTCTAATGTTTGTTCAATGTTCTCCAAGAGATCCTTAAACTCTCCCACGCGTTTAAGATATCGGCTTCTCTCCATTCCTTTAACTTCATGATCAACGTACACTCTCAGTTCAAGCTGCATATCCACAAGGGCGGCGCACACTTCACCACGTTCTTCTGAAGTAAAAAATTGGGCTGGATTTCCAGAGTGCAAATCGCGCAAGGTTCCTCCATAAACTTTAAAATCATGATACTTTTGCTGAAGGCTGGCAGACAATTTAGGAAGCAAAAAATGTTCCCCCACTTTGGACTCGGCCAAAGCCAAAAATTCTTTATACGCCTGATTCCATGGCCACGCTTCTATCCCAAATTCAATCATGGTGTCCTCAACTTCTTCGAGCGTGATGGTTTGATCGTTTTCTAAATGATTCAGAGCGTGCGACATCTTTTGTTTCACCTCGTCGGGGAAAAGCGGCGGAAGATGGTCGTAGAGATGGCGGAAGAGAGAAATAGTGGACTCCATAAATGTCTAATTCACCTAATGTCTAATTTCTAATAAAATTTCCAATGTCCAATTTTGTCATTTGACCTTATATTAGACATTAGAAATTAGATACTTAGAAATTTTTCAATCTAATCAGATAGATTTACTACCTATATAGTACATCGCTACTCCCGCCGCCACGCTGACATTGAGACTCCTCTTTTTCCCTCGCATAGTGATTTCAACTGTCTCATCGCAATACTTAAGGAGGTTTTTAGTGACACCGGTTTTTTCGTTGCCGACAATAAGTGCTAAGGGAAACTGCGGCTGCCATTGGTATAGTGTAACACTCTTTTTAGTTTGCTCCAAGGCAACAATATGATACCCTTCGGCTTTGAGTTTTTTGAGCAGCCGCCCGGGTTGTTTAACGTATTCCCAGGGTACGGACTTTTCGGCGCCGAGGGAGACTTTGTCCACTTGGGGATGGGGCGGACAGGGACTGTAACCGGTGAGATAGATTTTGTCGACACCAGCACCGTCGGCTGTCCTAAACATGGCGCCGACGTTGTGGCCACTGCGGATGTTGGGGAGGATGAGGATAAACTGCTGATTAGCCATAGAGGAACCATATCCGGATATACGGATGCATCCGGATTTACGGATTTTGTAGACGACTAGAATTAAGAATACGTCGGATTAACAAATTTTTAGACCTAAAGTTTACCAATAATGCCAAATCGAGATTGAGTGAGTTGAGATAACGTTGACATTGGAAATAGTTATCTTTATTAAGAAAAGAAACGCATTTTGCTTCAATAATAATCTTTCCTTCGATTAAAAAATCAACTTTATTCCTTCCTTTTTTCTCTCCGTCAAAAGATGGTGGTAAAATAAATTCTCGTTGATAAACAATATTATTCTCTTTTAATACATTTTCTAAAGCATCACAATATTGTTGTTCATTTCTAAATCTACCGAGCTCGTTATGGATATTAAAAAGTAAACCTCTAATTTTATAAGTTAATTCCTCATGTAGTAATTTTCCCTCCATATTTATAAAATTAATCACTTATTTTTTATCTGTAGATCCGGATGCATCCGTATATCCGGATTTTATTTTTGCGACCCAGAGTGACTGACCCGCCGTCAGCGCCACCGCCAGCGCATCCGCCGCGTCGTCGGATTTAATTTTGCCTTTGATTCCTAAAATCATCGCCACCATTTTTTGCATTTGACCTTTTTCGGCCCGGCCGTAGCCGGTCATGGCTTGTTTTACTTGAAGCGGAGTAAATTCGTCGACGGGGAGACTGCTTTCAACTGCCGTGAGAAGAATCACTCCACGAGCTTGGGCAACTTCAATGGCGGTTTTTAAATTCTTGAAAAAAAATAATTCTTCCACAGCCATGCGGGTAGGCTGGTATTCTTTGATGAGATCGATGAGTTCTTCATGCAGGTCTTTGAGGCGTTCAACGAAGGTTTCCTTGGGGTTGGTGGAAATACAACCATAACTAACGGCTTGCCAGTCAGTGCTGTTTTTCTTGTGTTCAATTACCCCGTAGCCAATGCGGCCAAAGCCGGGGTCGATACCGAGAATGCGGACCATAACACAGATTACGCTGATTTACTTTGATTAGACAGATTATCGATATGTTGAAACAACAATTTATTTTCTGTATACAAGCAGATTGCTGTTCCTGCCTGTTGCGCTCTTTCTAGATTTGCTGCTTTATCGTCGATATACAAAATTTCTTCCGATTTTTTACCAATGAGTTGGGCCATATAGACAAAGCCTTCGGGAGATAATTTATTAATGGGTAAATCTTCCGCGGAATAAATTCCCTTCACCAACGGCTTAACGCGTTCTATGACACCCGGAGTATTTTGTATATGACCAGTTGTAAAAATATATATCTCTAGTTTTTGATTCCAATCTTTTACTTTGGTCAAAAGCTCTTCGTTGAGCTCAAAATAATCAAAAAAATTGAACTTTCCTTGTTTTTTTAATTTATCATATAGCTCATTAAGCCCGCCCAGATAATTTTTATCTTTTGGAAACAGCCAAACTCTAGAAAAATCCGATAGTAATGTACTTATCATAATTTTGTATTTGTCATTTTATAAAATTCGTATATTATTCCGCATTCGTAAAATAATCTTCCACATCATCGTGGCTCTCCAGCTCAGTAAATAATTCCCCCAGCTCACCTCCGGTATCTCTATCTATCTCTGTCGTATCTTTTGCAATCCACCGGATCCCCGAATCTTTCGGTTCGATTCCAAGTTCTTTGAGTTTATGCAAAACTTTTTGAAAATTTTCGACTTTCGTTTTTATCTCTATATCTCCATCACTATCTCCAATATCTTCCGCTCCCGCCTCAATCAATTCAAGTTCGAGCTTATCTTTGTTAATTGTTATTTGTTCTTTGTTAACTACAACCACTCCCCACTGCCCAAACATCCACTGCACACTCCCCGCGCTGCCAAAAGATCCTCCATGCAGGTTGAGAATATGCTTGAGGTCAGAAACGGTACGATTTTTGTTGTCGGTGACGGCTTTGATGAGGATAGCGACACCACCCGGACCGTAGGCCTCGTAGAGAACTTCCTCCATCTTGGCTTCGCCTTTGAGTTCACCGGTGCCACGCTTTATGGCACGATCGATGTTGTCTTTGGGCATCCCGACAGCGCGTGCTTTATCAACCGCGAGGCGGAGTGAGAAATTGGTGGCTGGATCACCACCTTTTTGTGCAGCAATGGTAATGGCCTTAGCGTATTTGGTAAAGACATTAGCCTTCTTGGCATCTTGCGCACCTTTTCTTACTTGTATGTTGTGCCATTTTGAATGTCCCGACATATGGATGAAAGCTACTTAGATGTTGCCTGCCCCGTATAGGCCGATCCGCCTTGGGCGGAGAGGCATTGTGCGGGGTGCCATTTGGAGTGACCGGACATAGTGTGTGAAGTATTTAGTAGCAAGTAGTAAGTATTAGAAATTGTTGTGTCGCCGTTCCCCCCTCGGGGGGCAATTATAGTTGGACTTTTCCGTTGGTGATCGTATGACCATCCAACCGACTATTATCTTCCATCCATTTCAAAAATCCATCTCGTCGTTCCCCCGTCATCAGCTGTACCTGCGACTTAACCCCAAAAAACGGAAAGAGATACACCGATTTTACTCCTCCGTCCTGCAAAGTCAATCCGACACTCAACCCTTCTTGGGTGTCTTTGGAAAAATACTGATCAAAAATAAAATTACCGAGGGAATAAAAAATAGGAGCGCCCTTGTACATTTCCATCTCCTCAACAACGTGGGGATGGTGACCGATGACGGCCGTGGCGCCGTTGTCGATGAGCCAGTGGTATAACGTGCGTTGTGCTTTCGTGGAGATACGTTTGTATTCTACGCCACCGTGCACGTTGACGATTATGTAGCGAGTTTTTTGTTTGGCTTCGTTCAGAGCAGCCAGGACTTGGGCTTTGTTGATAGGATGATCGACGGTTTCAATGCCAATGAAGGCGATGGTGGCGGGAAGAGCGACCGACGACGAAACCACCCCTTGATCCCCTCCTTCGTAAGGAGGGGATAATTGACCTCCCCTTACGAAGGGGAGGTGCGGAGGGGTCGACGTGGCATACCACGTCAAACTCGGACTTTCTTTATATTCCTGACCAAAATAATTAATCCCGTTTTCGGCAAGCACTTTGCGCGTAAAGTTACTATTCGCCGCACCCATGTCCATGGTATGGTTATTGGCGAGTGTAAAGGCGGTGAAGCCGTAGTGTTTGAGCTGTTTCGCCCATTTGGGATCAAAACGGAAGGCAATCGACTTAGTTGTGAACACGCGGGTTGGTGCAAAAGGACCTTCCAAGTTAGCTATGAGAATGTCCGCAGCTCCAAACATTCTATTATCGCACCTGGTCATTCCGGGCTCAGGATGACAATTCACCTTGGCAAAAATATAATCAAGTCCACGACTACCCATACTTTTTGCAACATTACGATCAAGCATCATATCGCCAAAAAATTGGAGCGAAATGGTAGAAGAATTAGCTTGCTTGGCAGCTATAACATCGTTGGTAAAAATGTGGTAGAGGCTAACCGTGGAACTCACGGTAGTGAGAGAATTTTCGACAGAGGCAAATGTAAGTATGGGGATTTTAATTGTGGTGGATAATACAGCGAACGACGTATTTGGCTCAGGATTATTGCGGGCAATTATTGGAGGTTGCATATGCAAGCACAAAAATACTGTTGCCCCTACTGCGCCCAGCAACACGCAACCAACAACGATTAATTTTTTCACGAGCGATGACGGCATGGGATTGTTAAAATTTCTTTTATTTTAGACAAAAATGAGTTCTCCGTCAATTCGGTGCTCGGGTATTAAAAAATGGCTTCATCGCCATTATTGCAGTAACTCTACTGTTTTATCTTATTTTTTGCTACCGGTTACTATCGGCTTAGCACCGGTATTTTCTACGATATTGAGTTCTCTAAATTCTCCAAAAGTCAACGTCTTAAAATCACCAGACCGGTGTGCTATCATAACTGCTGGTATTGATGGATTAGCGACATGGCCAATAAATTTTATTATTTTCCACTCCTTATCTCCACCACCAGGCTCACCTCGAACCCAATCGCCGCGGTGGAAACCATAGTCGCGAAATAATCGCATCGCACGAGGCAAATCAGGGCGTGGGTCCTCTTCTAATTCTGCAATCGGATCATCGCCAATATCAGAAATACCAAGGGTAAAATCACTTGTTCTTATTGCTGCCGGTTCCGACAGGGGTGTCGGTACTGCTTCTTGCTCAAAAAAAGACATAAAGAGTGGAAATTACAAGGAACAGTAAGATAATCTATTTCTTAAACTAGCCGATTTTCTACCACTACCCAATCAATTGCTTTAAAGAAGGCCTCTATATAATCTGCCCGTTTGGTGCCATAATCTAACATAAAGGCGTGTTCAAATACGTCCATAATGAGAATAGGTGTGCAGCCAGCAAAGTGACCGACATCATGCTCATTGATCCACACATTGAAGAGCCGATCTGCCTCCTTATCCCAATATAAAATGACCCAACCTATCCCGCGCATCATGCCGACGGCTTTAAAATCTTTTTCCCACGCTTCGTAACTACCAAAATCTTTTTCGAGCGCACTTGATAACTTTCCACTTGATAACTTTGAACTCGTTTTTGACATGTTTCCAAAGTAATATTCATGGAGGCGCATACCATCAAATTCCCAACCTATTCGGCGTTTCATTTCGGCATACGCCGGCGTGCCGGCCTTGCCATCTTTGGTGAGTTGAGCGAGCTCGTCGGATAATTTGTTGGTATTGGTGACGTAACCCTGATAGAGCGTAAAATGATTTCTGAGAAGTTGATCACTAAAGCCAGGGGTGCCAAGGAGGTGATCGTAATTTTTTGGTTGATATGACATAGAATTCTTGATTCTTAATTCTATAATTTCCCCACCAAATCCATCCCCGGCTTGAGCGTTGCCCCGCCCGGGCGCCACGAGGCGGGGCAGACTTCGCCCCCGTGTTCACGTACATATTGCGCGGCTTGGAGTTTGCGCAAGAGTTCAGACGCAGAGCGGCCGATGCTGTTATCGTGTGCCTCCATGGCTTTAATTATACCATCAGGATCAATAATAAAAGTACCACGCAATGCTAAGCCTTCACGGGGAATATATACGCCAAGTGATTTACACAATTCGCCCGTGGGGTCTGCGACCATGGGAAAATTTATTTTTTTGATAGCTGGGGAGTTATCATGCCACGCTTTGTGAACAAAAACGGTGTCGGTCGAGACACTTAATACTTCGGCATTAAGCTTTTGAAACTCAGGATAGTTGACAGCCATCTCTTCGAGTTCGGTGGGACAAATAAAGGTAAAGTCGGCGGGATAAAAAAAGAGGATGAGCCATTGACCACGATAACTGGAGAGTTTAATAATTTTTTCTTTATCCTCATGATACATTGTAAGTTCCATCTCAGGCAAAGATTGCCCGATGAGTGGAATTTGAAAAGCTGCTTCAACCATAATTGTAAAATTATTTAGAGGCTAATTAAAACAAGAGCTCGTGAGAATGCTCTTGTGATTGTAATTGCATTTAGAATTAGTGTCAAGATTGTACAATAGCCTCTCTTTATATCTGCGAATAATTCGTACATATAAGAAGAGGCCGGCGAGGCGTGTTAATAATTGTCAACACCAAAAGACGCCCCCCGGTTGGGGCGTCTTTTTATTTCTTTATTCCTCTATTCACTTCACTGTTTGAACCCCGTCCCTGCCGGAATCAGGCGGCCGATGATCACATTTTCCTTAAGGCCTTCGAGGTGATCAATCTTACCGGTTGAAGCGGTATTAATAAGAATACGTGCGGTCTCTTGGAATGAGGCGGCGGAGAGGAAGCTTTGCGTTGTTAAAGCCACTTTACTAATGCCAAGGAGTAATTCACGGGCTGCCGCTAGCTTGCCCCCTTCTTTTTTAGCTAAACGGTTGGACTGATCAACCTGTGCTTTCTCTACCACTTCTCCCGGCAAGAGATCCGTGTCCCCCGCATCTTCTACATATACCCGGCTAAACATCTGACGAATAATAAGTTCCACATGTTTATCGTTCACTTTCTGACCTTGTGAGGAATAAATATTCTGCACTTCTTGCAAGATATAGCGCTGCACCGCGGCGCGACCCTTGAGTTCAAAAAGTTGCTGCAGATTGATACTGCCATCCGTCATTTGAGCACCTTTTTCTACCGTGTCACCCGTCTTAACATACAATTTATACCCCAGGGGGATAATATTTTCGCGCACCCGCGGGCCTTCATAATGTAGCGTGACCGTGGTTTTTGTCACCGCCACACGACCAGAATATTTAGCTTTAATCTCTTCGCCCGACGCACCGCGTACTACCAAGACATCATCAACATTTACTTCCGCACCATCTTTTGCCACCACTTCATCTTCAGACTTATACTTAATTTTCATTTCATCTAAACCTTCAAAATGAATCTTGATAATTTTTTGTCCGCGGCGGCCTTCAAAAATTTTCTTGCCCGTTGGTGAAGTAACAATTTTACCGTCGGCATCTTCAATTTCTATTTTACCATCGACGTCGGCTAACACCGCTTGATGTTTGGGGGAACGCACTTCAAACAATTCTTCAACCCGTGGCAACCCTTGGGTAATATCCCCACCAGCCACACCACCGGTATGGAAGGTGCGTAAGGTAAGCTGAGTACCCGGTTCACCAATGCTTTGTGCAGCAATAATACCTACGGCGGTTCCCATTTCGGCTGGCTGGTTGCTTCCCAAATCAAAACCATAGCATTTACGACATACGCCCTTTGCCAGCCTACACTGCATAATACTGCGCACATGGATGGAAGTAATGTTGTGTTCATCAACTAACCGCGCGGCTCGATCATTAATGGCTTCGCCAGCCGGAACAATAACGGTACTGCCCACTTTAACATCGGCCAAAACGTAACGACTCCAAACGCGATCCGAGAGTTTTTCACCCATTTCACGGGATTGTTCCGCTGTAAATATTTCGCCTTCTTTGTCACCACAATCATCTTCAATAACAATCACATCTTGCGAGACATCTACCAAACGACGAGTAAGATACCCGGCGTTGGCTGTGCGCAAAGCGGTATCAGACAAACCTTTGCGGGTACCGTGTGAGGAGATAAAGAATTCAAGGACATCAAAACCTTCTTTAAAGTTGCCTTTAATGGGTAGTTCAATAATGTCACCGGAGGGGGAAACGACTAAGCCCTTCATGCCCATCACCTGGCCAAGCTGCCCGTAAGTACCACGGGCGCCAGAGTCAATCATCGCAAATACCGGACCATGTTTATCTAAGACATCCCGTGTATTGCTGAGGATTTTATCTTTTGTTTCGGTCCAAATTTCTAAAATTTTAGCGTGGCGTTCACCCTGCGTTAATAGACCCTCCCGATATTGTTCTTCCATAACGCGTACCCGCTCATCACCCTCGCGAATCAAACTTGGCTTTTGCACGATCTTCGGAAAATCATCCATACCAAGGGAGTAACCAGATTTAGTAACATAGCGATATCCAAGATTCTTCAATTCATCCAAAAAGAAGGCGGTGTCCTGTTGACCGTAGAGTTCGAGACACAACCGAATGATGCTGGCTAATTTTTTAACGGTAATAGTTTCGTTATAATAGGGCAGCTTGTCTGGCACCACCTCATTAAACAGGATGCGACCAACGGTTGTCTCAATGAGCGCTGGTGTCTCGGCGGGGAATTTGTCAAGTTTAGTAAAACGAACTTTAACTCGCTCGTGAAGTGTAGCGGTACGCATTTTATATGCTAACTTAGCTTCTTTTTCACTCCCAAAGTATTTAATGGTTGTTGCAGAATCATCCACATCGGATTTAGTTAAATAAAAACAACCAAGGGCAATATCCTGCTTGGGAGTAATTACCGGCTGACCAGTAGCTGGCTTTAACAGATTTTTTTCCGCAGCCATGAGATTTTCCGCTTCCCAACGAGCTTCCGCTGTTAAGGGCAGGTGCACCGCCATTTGGTCACCATCAAAGTCGGCATTAAAAGCGGTACAAACCAAGGGATGTAACTGGATGGCTTTACCTTCTACCAAGCGAGGGTGAAACGCTTGGATACCAAGGCGGTGCAGCGTAGGGGCGCGGTTTAACATTACACGGCTGGTTTTGGTTAATTCTTCTAAAATATCCCACACTTCATCAACTTGCGATTCAATAAACCGGCTCGCACTGCGAACATTGTGAGCTAATTCGCGTTTAATAATTTCTCCCATGATAAATGGTTTGAATAGTTCCAGAGCCATCCGTTTGGGAAGACCGCATTCATCAATACTCAATTGAGGGCCGACGACGATGACTGAACGACCGGAATAATCTACTCTTTTTCCAAGCAAATTCTGACGGAAGCGCCCTTGCTTACCTTTAAGAATATCGGCCAATGAACGCAGTTGACGCTTTTGGCCCGTTGAGGCAGTAACGGTTTTGGAATGGCGAGCGCTGTTATCGATGAGGGCATCCACCGCTTCCTGCAGCATTCTTTTTTCATTTCGACAAATAACTTCCGGGGCATCAAGTTCCAACAGACGTCGCAAACGATTGTTGCGATTAATAACACGACGGTAGAGATCGTTCAAATCTGAGGTTGCAAACCGCCCACCATCCAGAGCCACCATTGGGCGCAGGTCCGGCGGGATGACGGGAATATTTTTAAGCACCATCCATTCGGGACGAATGCTATTCATGGCCAAACTCTTTAAAAGTTTTTTGCGACGAATAATGCGCTCCAGCTTTGTTCCCTTCGCTTGTTGCTGTTCCACGGTGAGTTTCTTGATAGTTTCTTCGACGTTAATTCGCGACAAAAGATGATAAATTCCTTCGGCACCAATTGAGGCCTCGAACAAATGACCGTAACGGAGCGATAACTCTTGATATTTATTTTCGGAAATAATGCGCATCACCTGAAGCTCTTTCAACTCACGTTCCGCGCTTGTAAAATCAGCTTCCAGTGCTTTACGTTTGCGTTCGGTTTCATCTTGAATTTTATCAAGTGCCTTCTGGGTTGCTTTATCATCAGCGGCTCGCTTCAGTGTTTCTTCGTGTTCATGTTCAATTTGTTTCTTTTTGACTTTAAATTCTTGCCGAAGCAAGTCAGCAGTTTGTTTTTTCCCGGGTTCATCAACGTGGGTAATAATAAAAGAAGCAAAGTAAATTACCTTTTCTAAAGCTTGGGCGCCTAAATCCAATACTAATCCAACTTTGGATGGCACAGAGCGAAGAAACCAAATATGGGCGGCCGGAGCCACCAATTCAATATGGCCCATCCGCTCACGGCGAACCAAGGAATGCGTTACCTCCACGCCGCACTTATCACATACAATGCCTTTATAGCGAATTTTTTTATATTTACCACAATAACATTCCCAATCTTTGGTTGGCCCAAAAATTTCTTCGGCAAACAAACCACCCTTTTCTGGTTTTTGGGTACGGTAGTTAATGGTCTCGGGTTTACTAACTTCACCATAGCTCCAAGAACGAATTACCTCCGGTGAAGCTAATTTTAGACGGATGGCATCGAAGTGAATAGAATGGGTGAGTTCACGGGACATAGAGTTGATTTCAGATTTAAGATTTCAGATTTATAATTTGTGATTGGGCGTTGGATTCCCCGCCCCAGCGGAGAATGGGCAGTCGCTTATTTTTCTATTTCTTTATTTCGCCGTCTCCGTTGTCTGTTCTGGCTCCATCATCCGCCGCTCTCGATCTGCTTCGGCTTTTACCTCTTCGGCAGGGCGATATTCACCTGATGACGAACGACTCAAAAGTTCAACGTCAAGACCAAGACCTTTCAATTCACGCACCAACACATTAAATGATTCGGGAATATTTACCTTACTAACTGCTTCACCCTTAATAATCGCCTCGTAGGCTTTAGAACGGCCCTGCACGTCATCGGATTTAATGGTAATCATCTCTTGCAAGGTATGCGCGGCGCCATACGCCTCCAGTGCCCATACTTCCATTTCTCCAAAACGCTGGCCACCAAACTGGGCTTTACCACCCAGTGGTTGTTGAGTGATAAGACTATACGGCCCAATTGAACGTTGGTGAATTTTGTCTTCCACCATATGATTCAATTTTAACATGTAGTTATAACCAATGGTGGCCTTATGATCGAATGGTTCACCGGTGCGGCCATCATACAGTTGCACTTGGCCGTTGGTGGGGAGAGTTGCTTTTGCTAACTCAGTTTTAATTTGCTCTTCGGTAATACCATTTAAGACAGGCGTAGCGGCTTTATAACCCAGTGCGTTTGCCGCCAACCCCAAGTGGGTCTCAAGCAGTTGCCCCAAATTCATACGGGAAACAACACCCAGCGGCGAGAGAATAATATCAACAGGGGTGCCATCCTCTAGAAACGGCATATCGGACATGGGGACAATTTTAGAAATAACACCTTTATTACCATGACGACCAGCCATTTTGTCGCCCACTTGAACTTTACGCAGATCAGCCACTGTAACTTGAATTTGCTTAATCACACCCGGCTCAAGTTTGTCTCCGTTTTCGGCGGAAAAAGTTTTAATATCAATGACTTTTCCATGTTCACCGTGTTCAAGGTAAAGCGAAGAATCGCGCACATCACGGGCTTTTTCACCAAATATTGCTCGCAGCAGACGCTCTTCCGCGGAGAGCTCCGTCTCACCTTTGGGAGTAATTTTGCCGACCAAAATATCACCCGATTTTACTTCGGCACCAATACGAATTATACCTTCACTATCCAAATTTTTTAGCTTTTCTTCACTTACGTTGGGGATATCAGCCGTTACAACCTCAGCACCCAATTTGGTTTCACAGACATCCACACTATAATCCTCAATATGAATGGAGCTATAACGATCACTCTGGACTAAACGTTCCGATACAATCACCGCATCTTCATAATTGAAACCATCCCATACCATATAGGCTACCAGCACATTTTGGCCCAGCGCCAACTCACCGTCTTTAACACAAGGGCCATCAGTGAGCGGCTGGCCTTTTTTAACCTTATCGCCCAACTGGACGGTTACATGCTGATTAATACAGGTAGAGGCATTGGAACGAATAAATTTATTGAGACGATAACTGTGTGCTCCGCTTTTCTTCGTTGTCACCACAATACGATTACCATCCACTTCGGTAACTTCGCCATCTTCTTCTGCTACCACCATTTGTCCTGAGTACATTGCTGCGGAACGCTCGACACCGGTACCAACTAACGGCGGCTCTGGTTTAATACACGGTACGGCTTGACGCTGCATGTTGGTACCCATCAGCGCGCGGGTAGCATCATCATGTTCTAAAAACGGAATACAGGAGGTCGCGATACTTACGATCTGGTTAGAGTCAACATCAACATAATCAAGATCATTCGTGGCAGCAACGCTGGGGTGACCAAATACTCGAGCCGGCACAGTGCCCTCAACAAAGTACCCGCGATCATCAGTTTTAACGCTGGCTGCGGCGGTAATAACTTTTTCTTCTTTAAAAGAATTGAGATATACCACTTCGTTAGTAATCCGAGGTTTAATTGCAATGGTGGCAGCCTTTGATTTAGCAAGTTTAGTAGCAATTTCTTTACTAATTATAGTGCCATCTTTATAACCTTCAACAGTCCCTCGTATCGTTTCCCCTTCAGTAAATTTAGGATCGTTTTTAATTTCTTTTAAAACCGTGCGGTAGGGTGTTTCGATAAAACCAAATTCATTAATCCGCGCGTAACTGGAAAGATGATTGACCAGACCGATATTGGGACCTTCAGGGGTGGCGATCGGACAGATGCGACCATAATGGGTAGTATGCACATCACGCACTTCAAAGCCAGCGCGATCACGCGATAAACCACCCGGGCCAAGCGCCGAGAGACGACGCTTGTGCTCCAATTCAGCAAGAGGATTTGTTTGATCCATGAACTGAGAAAGTTGCGAACTCATAAAGAACTCCCGGATAGCACTGGTTACGGGCCGAGCATTGATGAGTTTATTGGGTGTTAATTGATCAAGTTCATAGGTACTCATTCTATCCTTAATAATGCGCTCCATCCGCGCTAACCCCACACGGAAACGATTCTGGGTAAGTTCACCCACCGCCCGCACACGACGGTTGCCCAAGTGATCAACATCATCTGGTTCTTCTTGAGTAATATTTAATCGCACCACTTCTTTAAGCACATAGAGAAGCTTTTCGGCCGACAATACCCGATTCTCTTTAACATCGAAATCTTCGGGTGATAAATTCATTTCAAATTTAGTATTAAATTTGTAGACACCAACCCGTCCTAAATCATAGCGATCAAAATTAAAGAACATTGCATAAATAAGACTTTTGGCGTTATCGGCAGTTGCTAAATCCCCGGGACGAATTCTTTTATATACTTCAATCAACCCTTCGTCCATATTCTTGGCCATATCCTTCTTTATAGTGGCATCAACATAATCAATATGCGGGTGATTATTAACATCCTTAAACAAATCATGAATTTGTTCATCAGTTTCATATCCAAATGCCCGGAGCAGTGACGTTGCTGCTACCTTACGTTTACGATCAACCTTAATCCAAATAACATTACTCTGATCAGTTTCAATTTCAATCCAAGCACCGCGGTTGGGAATAATTTTAGCACCATAGTAACGGCGGCCACGAACATTTTCGGCCATAAAAAATGCTCCCGCGCTTCGAATTAATTGGGAAACCACGACGCGTTCAATGCCATTGATAACAAAAGTTCCCCGCGTCGTCATAACCGGGACATCGCCCAAGTAAATCTCCTGGGTTTTGGTTTCCTTGGTACGTTTATTCAACAGGCGGGCCGTTACCCGCAGAGGCGCTTCAAAGGTAATATTACGCTCTCGACAGACGACCTCATCAAATCGGGCTTCATCTAAATAATAATTTTCTAAATACAATTCTAAATCACGGCCACTAAAATCAGTGATTGGGGAAACTTCTTCAAACAATTCTTTAATACCAAATTTCAAAAACCAATCATAGGAATTTTTTTGGATTTCAATGAGATCAGGTAGCGGAACATAACTTTCACGGGTAAAAAAACGGCGATCGGTAGAGGACAATGGTTGGCGTTTGAAAATAGACATAGATTCAGTTTAGTGATTATACAAAAATAGTGATTTATGGGATTCGTGTTTCAAACAACAAAAAAAGGCCTCGTCCGAGAGGTTTATTTATTTTTGGCTTATTTCCGAGCAAAAAAAGGCATGGCGGCGGGCCTAAAAAGTGGATTTAAGGAGTACCATGCACCTCTTCAGATGTTCAAACTGGAGAGACGCTCGTCCGATCAAGCTCATTTTAACTATTTTTAGCCAAAATAAGGCTGATCGTCCGTACAATTTTCTAAAGTACCTACATTTTATAATAAAGAAAAAACATTGTCAAGCTCAGCAGGGGGACAACTATTTGTCAAGGGATAAAATTTTTTAGCTAAAGTAAAATAAAATTGATCTTAAGAGTGCTTAAGCGCAAAAATTATCCACAACCTCATTATACTCCTGAGAGGCGGGCGATATAAAAAAAATTAAACTTAACATCTGAAAAAGTTCTCATTGAGTACTTTCCGCAGCCTTTATATTTCCTATTATAGTTGTACACTTGACAGCCCTCTTTTCTCTCCACTACAATGAGAGCAACAAAATTACTCCTCTACTCAACTGCGAAAGAGTTGATGTTTCAACCGGATCGTATATCTAAAAAATAATTCTCTCTCTTACCATCAAACACTCCTGTGTTTTTTGGTAATATTTTCTAGATGCGGTTCGTTAGCTAAAACATGCATCTCTTCTCGCAGTGTAGTGGGGGAGAAAATTTAATCCCGACTGAGTCGGGATTTTTTAATGTCTAAGACCTAATATCTAATTTCTAAAACTTCTACATATACAACCTTGGTCATTGAAGGCTGGATTAGTCATTTTATTAGAAATTAAATATTAGGTCTTAGACATTTTGTATGTTATACTATGGGCATCGTCATGATTGTAAACGTAGTTATTTACTCCTGAATAATTCCCTTAATTTCATACTCCCTTCCATGCGCTACGCACGCTCTCATTCTTACCCGCGCCGCCGAAAGGTTACCTGGTATGAAAAAATCGACGTAAACCCCGAGATCAGTCCGGGACTGTTGGCAATTTTGTTATGTATCGTGGCCGGTCTTGCCGCCCTTAGTTTTTTTTCGCTCGCTGGAGTCGCAGGACAGTTTATTGATTCGTTACTGGCTATTGTTTTTGGCCAGGTACGCTATATCTTCCCCCTCGTGCTTGGTGTTGTCGCCGCACTCCTCATAAAGGATGTAAAATATGAGTATCGTTCCACCCATACCCTTGGTTCAGTTCTATTTTTCTTGAGTTTCAACGGCCTCATTCATCTGCACAAACCGGTAGCTGATATGACGACGCTGGCACTACAGGGTTATGGTGGTGGGCTTGTCGGGCTTGCCTTGGCTTGGCCACTTGGAACGTATGTCGGTTATTGGGGGGCGCTCCTTATTCTCATAGGGCTACTGCTCGCTTCGATCATCTTTCTCTTTAATACCTCCCTGGCGCAAATTGTGGCTGTTCATAAAAAATTTTTTTTGGTCTTGGGCTGGCTAGGTAAGCATGTGGTGCTGTTTTTTGCTTCATTTAAAAAATCAGACGCCGTGAAATTTAAAATCAAAGGCGATTATGAAACCACTGTTCCCCCGAGCGAAGCAGCGGAAGAATTAGTAGGCGACCAAACGAACGTTGATGATGAAACCGAGGAGGCACGTATTTTTCAACATAAAAATGTTTTAAAAAAAACGCATAGCGAAGAAAAAGATCCCCCGGACTCTGAAGAACCGGCGGAAGAAAAAATTTCTATCCATAAACCCCCCGTGGTATATAAAAACGTTCCGCCGATTGACATTCTGCGTGCATCTAAGAGCAAACCAACCTCGGGAGATATTAAAGCGAATGCCGAGACCATTAAAGATACTCTACAAAATTTTGGCATCGAGGTGGACATGGGTGAAGTGCGAGTGGGGCCGACGGTGACGCAATATTCGCTCAAGCCATCCAAGGGAATCAAGTTAACCCGTATCACAGCACTGGCAAATGATTTAGCACTTTCTTTGGCGGCGCATCCCATTCGGATTGAAGCACCAATTCCCGGGCAGTCATTGGTCGGAATTGAAGTGCCAAATCAAAAAGTTGCCGTGGTGACGCTACGTGAACTATTGGAAACTCAGGACTATAAAACCCGGGAACATTCCATGATGATTGCTATTGGAAAAGACGTTGCGGGCAAAGTGTGGTTAGGCGACCTCCCAAAAATGCCTCACCTCCTTATTGCCGGTGCGACCGGCTCGGGGAAAACAGTCTGTATCAATACTATTATTCTCAGTCTCTTGTTTCAAAATACACCGGAAACATTACGCATGATTATGGTTGATCCGAAACGAGTGGAGTTAACCCTGTATAATGGTATTCCACATCTTTTAACGCCGGTCATAACTGATGCTGGCAAAACGATTAACGCTCTTAAATGGACGCTGGGTGAAATGGAACGACGCTTTGATGTGTTGTCCACCGCCGGTAAACGCGACATTCTTTCGTATAATAAAACTGCGGAGGAAAAGATACCATACATTGTTTTTGTGATTGACGAATTGGCTGATCTGATGGCGACGGCAGCCAGCGAGGTAGAGGCTGGAATTATCCGCCTCGCCCAAATGGCACGCGCAGTGGGAATTCACTTGGTCGTGGCAACTCAGCGACCAAGCGTGGAAGTCATCACCGGACTTATGAAGGCTAATATTCCGGCACGAATTGCCTTTTCAGTAGCATCAATTGTTGATTCACGAACGATTTTAGATTGTCCCGGTGCCGACAAACTGTTGGGACGCGGCGACATGCTGTTCTTAACCGCTGAGCTCTCTAAACCAAAACGACTCCAGGGTGCCTACGTTTCGGAAGAAGAAATGAAAGAAGTAGTAAACTACCTAAAGGGTGACGAACCGCCAGAGTATGATGATTCGATTGTTGCGAAAACGAACAGCGGTGGCACGGTAAATATGTTTGGTGGGGTCAGCGATGACCAAGACCCCTTGTTTGAGGATGCTAAAAAAATTGTTTTGGAATCGGGTAAAGCCAGTGCATCACTTTTGCAACGCCGAATGAAAGTAGGCTATGCCCGCGCTGCGCGGCTTCTTGACGAGCTGGAAGAGAATGGTATAGTAGGACCAGCTGATGGTGCCAAACCACGCGAAGTATTTACCGAACATCTTCGACTCGCCCAAGAGGACGAAATTCCCGCTGAAGAGCAGACCATGGATGCGGGAGGTGTTGTTTTAAATGACCAAACTCAAATGACCAATGACCAATCAGACCCCAATGATTAAAACCGTGTGTGAAATTGGTGTTTTGAATTTTGGAAATTGGTCATTGTGATTTTTAATGTATGTCCATCTTTTGTTTCAAAAAACTCCCCCTCACGACTTCCCTGGGGCAGCAACTTCAGAAACGTCGTGAAGAGCGTTGTATTACCTTGGATGATATCGCGAGTGCTACCCACATTCAAAAAAAATATCTTTCCGCTATTGAACAAGGAAATTTTCGCAAATTGCCTACTTCTCGAACTTTCCGTCTGGCCTATATTCGCGAGTACGCTCACCTGGTGGGCCTACCAACCGAAGCCTGCTTAGACCAATTTACTCGCGAAGGAGGTCTAGAAGGAATAGCTTTAATTCATCCGCATCAAACCATTAAATATTCTTCTTTTACATCATTGGCAACTATGTTGCGCCTTGGCCTGGTGGCCGGGGGCGTACTCCTTTTTGGTGTTTACCTTACCGGGCAAATTATTAGAATTGTACGACCACCGCAACTCGTACTGTATGCACCACTCGAGGGTGAAGTAATTAGCCAATTGAACACTATTATTCAAGGTCAAACGGAACCAGAATCAACTCTTACTATTAATGGGCAGGCGGCAATGGTGAATAATCATGGTGAATTTGAAACTAAGATTGATTTGGCCCATGGTGTTAACACCATTACCGTGGAGGCAACTAAAAAACATGGCAAAATTTCCACCATCACCCGCCACTTGGTGGTGCAACTGCCAAAGAGGGTAGAGCAGGTGAGTTTGAATAAAAATGAGAATAGCGGTAAGATGGGGCTGTAATAGTCAAAAAGTTAAAAGTCGAAAGTCTATAAAGTCACAACGACTTTTGGACCTTTGACTTTAGACTTTAGACTAATATTCCTATGGTTAAACAAGTATCGGAGGAGGTTAAGGAAAAATTAAAGGCAGCGGAGAGCGCTATTGACCAAATTAAAACTCGGTTTGGGGAGGGAGCGATTATGCGCTTTGGTGAATCCAAAGCCATGAAGGTGGATGCCGTGCCAACGGGATGTCTCTCAGTTGACATTGCGCTGGGCGTTGGCGGTGTACCACGAGGACGCGTGATTGAAATTTACGGTCCGGAAGCATCAGGAAAAACTACGCTTGCCCAACACATTGTAGCGGAGGTGCAAAAGCTGGGTGGCATTGCGGCGTTTATTGATGCCGAGCACGCACTCGACCCAGACTATGCCAAAAAAATTGGGGTGAAAGTTGACGAACTTTTGATTTCACAACCAGACACGGGTGAACAAGCTTTAGAAATTTTGGAAACACTGGTGCGCTCTAATGCGGTTGACGTTGTTGTAGTTGACTCGGTAGCAGCACTTGTCCCGAAAGCAGAAATTGAAGGTGAAATGGGCGACAGTCACATGGGACTCCAAGCACGTCTCATGAGTCAGGCGCTACGGAAGTTGACGGGTATTGTAAGTAAATCTAAGACGGTGGTGATTTTTATTAACCAGACACGCATGAAGATTGGGATTGTGTTTGGGAATCCGGAAACCACGACTGGTGGCATGGCTTTGAAATTTTATTCGTCTGTCCGAATTGAAATTCGCCGCGCGGCGCAAATTAAACAGGGTGATAAAATTATCGGCAATCGCGTGAAAGTTAAGGTTGTGAAAAATAAAGTGGCTGCGCCGTTCCGCACTTGTGAATTTGATATCATGTATAATGAAGGTATCTCGGTTTCGGGTGATGTGCTTGATACCGCCGTGACCTACAAAGTGGTGGACAAAAAAGGTAACTCGTACACGTTTGGTGAAGAAAAGTTGGGTGTGGGACGCGAAGCCACGAAACGATTCTTGAAAGAGAATCCAAAACTCCTCAAACAAATTCAACATCAAGTATGGGAGGTAGTAGAAAAAGGCGAACCACCAGAAGAGGAAATGGGGAAACCACATGAAGATGTGCCGCCACCCAATGAAGAATAGAATTTAAAAAGTATCTCTCCCCAACAAGGGGAGAAATAAAGAGAGGGGTTTAATCATTCACTGTAACTAACGAAACCCCACCCCGCGCCCCTCCCCTTGTTGGGGAGGGTTTTAAATTATATTAGTATGTTCTCCCGCCTCCACCACCTCGCTATCATCTGTTCTGATTACAAAATTTCTAAAAAATTTTATACGGAAATTTTAGGTGCAAAAATTATTAATGAAACGTACCGGGCGGAGCGAGATTCATACAAACTTGATCTCAGGCTCGCTGATTGCCAACTGGAACTTTTTTCTTTTCCTACTCCCCCACCCCGCGTTACAAACCCCGAGGCGGTTGGACTCCGACACGTGGCGTTTGCGCTGAGTGATATTGAGAAGACGGTGCTGGAACTTAAAAATAAAGGCGTTGAAGTTGAACCAATCCGAGTTGACCCGACAACGAACAAGCGTTATACTTTCTTTCGTGACCCGGATGGGTTACCGATTGAAGTGTATGAAGAATAAATATCGCTTGACGCTCTTGCCAAAATCCTTTATCCTACTACTATATGTTGAGTCAATTTTTTGCTAAAAAATTACAGTCAGCACAATATAAACTCCTCAAAAATGGAGCATATTTTGGTGAGATTGCCGGTTTAAAAGGCGTCTGGGCAAACGCCGCCACCCTTGAAGCGTGCCGCGAAGAGTTGCGCGAAGTTTTGGAAGAATGGACTATTCACAAGTTGCTTGCTCGTGAACCAGTGTCAGGTTTGTCCATTCGCCAGCTTCACACTACCAAATCTTCCCTGGTTCACCATGCTTAAAAATATTTCCCATAAAAAGTTTCTTCAAAAGCTCCGACGACTTGGTTTTGACGGCCCCTACACTGGGGGTCGTCACTTATTTATGACACGTGGCACCTTGAAACTCCACGTCCCGAATCCGCATCA
>JAHFHX010000023.1 GCA_023246655.1 Candidatus Magasanikiibacteriota bacterium | reverse complement strand
GCGTGATTGCAAATTATCATACCACCGCCGCTATGATTCGATATTTTATTAATAAGGCAGTTGGCGGTATGCGATTGTTTCGTCCGGAAGTTATGGTAGCAGTGCCCGGTGGTATTACTTCTACCGAACGCCGTGCGGTGATCGATGCCACTATCGCTGCCGGGGCCCGGGCTGCTTATATTATTAAAGAACCGGTGGTGGCGGCTATTGGGGCTGATATTCCCATTGGTGCTGCCTCCGGGCACATGATTATTGATATTGGTGGTGGTACAGCCGAAATCGCTGTCATTTCTCTCGGTGGCATTGTTTCTTCAGGGTCAGTGCGGATTGGTGGTACTAAGTTTGATCAGTCGATTGTTGAGTATGTGCGTCACAAGTATAATCTGGCGATTGGTGAGCGTACTGCTGAAGAAATTAAAATCGTCGTTGGAGCAGCACTTTATATGGAGAAGCCACTTTCAATTGAAATTAAGGGACGCGATATGATAAACGGATTACCGCGCATTATTACTGTTTCTTCTGATGATACTACCGAAGCGTTGCAACATGATTTGGAATTATTGGTTAGTGCGGTTAAAGAGGTTTTGCAGAAGACGCCACCGGAATTAGCAGCGGATGTTATGGATAAAGGTATAATTCTCTCTGGTGGTTCGGCGCTTTTGCGTAGCTTGGATGAGCTGATAGCGCAAGCCACGGGAGTCCCCACCTATGTTGCAGATGAGCCACTCCTTTGTGTTGCGAAAGGTACAGGAATTGCACTTGATAATTTGGAGAGTTATAAACGAAGTATTTTGGCTACAAAATAATTTTTTCGAAATTTCGTTTCCCACCCCTCCTGGAGTTAATTGTAGCATATATTGAAATTCAGAGTGCCAATTAGCGCAACTTAAATATCAGCCTTAGTTAGATTGAAATCCCTTGTTTAGTGGGATTTTATTATTTTTAAGAAGGCGCTAGCCCCGTTGAGGAATGCTTTGAGGAATTAATTTATAAAGTTGTCAAAATGGATTAGTTTTGTTATACTATTGACTAAAGAATTAATAGTACATTTCTCATACTATTGCCTCAATCTATACGTTCCCTACTCATAAATTTTATGGTCCTCGGACAGGAAAAGATACTGGCTTTTTTTCAGCAAGCTCAAGCGGGGAATAGTTTGGCGCAAGTGTATATTTTAGTCGGATCAGCTCAAGTAGGCAAACGAACAGCAGCTCGACAGATTGCAACGCAACTCCTTAAGATTTCCGAACAGCAGCTCGATTCGCATCCTGATTTCCGGATGCTCGAGCGCCAGATTGATGAAAAGACTGGAAAGCTTCGTAAAGATCTGGGAGTGGCCCAAGCGCGGGCGCTGCGGGAAGAGTTAACTCGTTGCGCTTGGCTGGGGGGGTACCGAGTAGTAATTATAGATGAAGCAGAACGTTTGAATGAAGAGGCGGGAAATGCGCTCCTTAAAATTTTAGAAGAACCTCCAGAGCACAGTATCATTTTTTTATTGACCGAGAACGAAGCAGCATTGCTTCCCACTATTCGATCTCGTGCTCAGATAATATATTGTTCAATGAGTAGCGAAAAAATCATCCAGCAATTTTTAGTTGAGCAGGGGTGCCCGGCGAAAGAGGCTGCAGCTATTGCCCGGCTAGCGTGGGGGCGACCGGGTAGGGCGCTACGTTTATTTCAGGATTCAGCGTTTCGAGATGCGTGCCAAAGAGCAATTGAACAATGGCACGAATTAGAGCAACAACCATTCCATCTCCAGATAAAAATTCTAGATAATTTTTTTAGTAGATTAGAAAATAGCTCAAGGAATCGCGACGAACTCATGGAAATTCTGGAATTGTGGCGGATGGAGGAGCGCCAGGCAATAATAGCTTCTCCGGAGAAGCGTCGAGTAGAAACCATTGATCGTTTAGGTAGAGCGGTACAGTTAATTCAACAAAATATCCATCCACGACTGGTCGTGGAGAATATTTTACTCCATTCTTAAACTATATAAAATAAGCGCTGCCATATGCGTAACCATTTTTATATAATAGGCGTTGGCATAATCCTATCCGTTCTACTGACGGGTGTGGGGTGTATTCAGTTTGGCGGAACAGCAGCCGCTGGGCCAATGGGAGTATTTCGTTCTACCGATAAGGGAGAAAATTGGCAACAAGCCAATATTTATCCAACAACCCAGGGCGTTAAGAGCTTGGCGGGAGTGAGGGTGTATCGGTTGTTTACCGATCCGACTGATCCGGATGCTCTGTATCTAGGGAGTCGGGGACAAGGCCTCTTTTATACCTATAATCGGGGAGATAGTTGGCAGGTGGTGCCGGCGCTTGCGGGGCGATTTATTTATGGTGTTGCCGTTGACCCGCATGATAGATGTACACTGTATGTAACCGATGGACCTCATATTTTTAAATCCGTTGATTGTTCACGCAGTTGGCACTCGATCTATACCGAAGAGCGCCCCAGTGAACGAATGGTGGCGTTAGCGGTAGATTATGGAAATTCTCGGATTGTTTATGGTGCGTTGCTTGGTGGCGATATTTTAGTAAGCACTGATGGCGGCACGAGTTGGGAAGTAGTAAAACGTTTTGGTTTTCAAATACAATATATAACAACTGATCCCTTTACTCCACACCGGTTGTATGCTGCTAGTTATCAAGATGGACTCTATCGTTCCGATGACGGTGGGGCAACATGGATTAATCTTTATCAGGGTTTAAGCGCATTTAATGATAGCAACTATTTTTATCGGCTTGTGCTTCATCCGAAGCAACGGGATAACCTGTATTGGGTTTCTAAATATGGCATTCTTCATTCGCTTGATGCGGGGCGAACGTGGACTGATGTTAAGCTCATAACCCCACCGGGAAGTGTTTACATCTTTAGTTTCGCTGTCAACCCAAGCAATGAACGTGAGCTTTATTATGTGGGAACTCTGTTAGGGGATAAGGGAGTGCCGCTTCGTTCAACGTTTTATAAATCAATGGATGGCGGTAAGAGCTGGGTAACTAAGAAATTACCAACGAATACTATTCCGGTGGCATTATACATCCATCCAACTGAACAAAGTTCTCTGCTCATGGGCTTTACTAATAGTGAGTAATTAGGAAAGCTTATGAAGCGTTCGTAAATTATTATTCATACTATGAACATAAGCGAATTTAAAAAAGATTTTAGCGAGGCGATAACGTTTTTAAAAAATGATATTACCCAGCTCCGCACCGGTCGGGCGTCCACCGCCATGGTGGAAGATATTGCTGTTGAGGCCTATGGTACACGCCAGCCGCTCAAGGCGACCGCGACGATAATGGTGGCTGACCCCAAAACGTTGACGATTGAACCATGGGATAAAGGACTCCTCGCCGCGGTTGAGAAGGGCATTCGCGATTCTGGTCTTGGCATTAATCCAGTGAATGATGGGCGGCTTATCCGTCTGGCATTGCCGGAACTCACTACGGAACGCCGCCAAGAACTGGTTAAAGTACTCCACCAAAAATTAGAACAGGCCAGAATTTCTATTAGAAAAATTCGCGAGGATGTGCGAGCACTCATTGCGGCGGAAGAAGATGATAAATCAATTAGCGAAGATGAAAAGTTTCGCTTGCAGGAAGAGCTTGAAAAAACGGTTAAAGAATATAATGAGGAGATAAAAAAAATCGGAGAAGGGAAGGAGAAGGAGATAACGACGGTGTAGGAATGTGCGAAGTACCAAAGCTACGAAAGTACGAAAACGCACGGTGTCATTGCGAGGAGCGAGGAACGAGCGACGTGGCAACCCCCCCCTGCATTCAGAACCAACTTGGCAAATGACGAATAACTAAATCCGAATGTCAATGAGCTGTGGGTATTTGGGGGGATAAGCGACGGTGTTATGGCCGAGATAACCCAAGCTCAAGAGCAGCAGAAATTTATTCGGTATTTTGAGATTATTAATTCAATGTCAATCCTAGAAACAAACAGGGAAAACACGGCAATCGAATCTGTGTAATCCTCATTTTAAATCTGTGTAATTTGTGTTATGAACGATCTCATGGATAAAATAATTTCCCTTTGTAAACGCCGCGGTTTTGTATTTCCTGGCAGTGAGATTTATGGGGGGTTGGCGAACAGTTGGGATTATGGCCCTTTGGGACATTTGCTTAAGCAGAATATTAAGAAAGCCTGGTGGAAATTTTTTGTGGCTGAGCGAGATGATATGGTGCCGCTTGATACCGCTATTATTATGAACCCTAAAGTGTGGGAAGCGAGTGGACATTTGCAAAATTTTAGCGACGAACTCGTTGAATGTAAAGTATGTCATCATCGATTTCGTTCTGATCATTTACTCGAGGCGGCGACTTTGGAGCCGCAGTATGATAAAGAGCAGGTAAAGAACATCGCGGATGTGAAATGTCCGGATTGTGGCGGCGCTCTTACCGATCCCAAGCAATTCAACTTGATGTTCAAGACATTCTTGGGCACGACCGAAGATTCGTCGACCGTGGCATACCTTCGTCCCGAAACCGCCGGTGGCATGTTTGTCAATTTCAAGAATGTTCAGCAAGTCACACGTCGACGACTGCCGTTTGGCATTGCGCAGATTGGAAAGAATTTTCGTAATGAAATTACGCCCGGTAATTTTATTTTCCGCACGCGTGAGTTTGAAATTGGTGAGTTTGAGTATTTCATCGATCCAAGAAAACAAGAAAATAAGAAAACAAAAAATCAAGGCGAGCCATGGGAAGAAATTTTTGAAATGTGGTTAGGGGAAATTAAACGCTGGTGGAAAGATATTATGCAAGTGAATATGGACAACCTGGTGTGGCATGAAATTCCTGATGGCGAGCGAGCCCATTATAGCAAACGCACCGTTGACATTGAATACAAATATCCCTTTGGTATCAAAGAACTCCACGGCATCGCGTATCGCACGGATTTTGATTTATCGCGTCATCACAAAGTAAGTGGGGCCGACTTGCAATACACGGATCCTGAGACGAATGAAAAATTTTTGCCTCATGTAATTGAGCCAACGTTTGGTATCGATCGAATGTTGCTCGTGGCACTCTTGGAAGCTTATCATGAAGAGGAGGCCCCAACGTCGGAAGAGGGTAAAACTGAAACTCGTGTTGTGATGCGATTCCCCAAACATTTGGCACCGATTCAGGCGGCAATATTGCCGCTCTCGAAGAAAGACGAATTAGTGGCGGTTGCTAAACCACTCGCCAGTGAGTTGCGTAAACATTTTTCGGTTGATTACGATGAAACGCAAAGTATCGGCAAACGCTACCGCCGGCAAGATGAAATTGGTACGCCGTACTGCGTTACGGTGGATTTTGATTCGCTTACGGATAGAAAAGCGACGGTGCGGGATAGAGATACGATGAAGCAGGAGAGAGTAAACATCTCAGAACTTCGAGATTATTTGGTTGAGAAGTTTAAGAAATAAGAAGATTCTGGTGGCAGAGTAATAATTTTCAATTTACAATTTTTAATTTTCATTGAATTTTTAATGATCATTGAAACATTGGTAATTGATTGAAAATTGGAAATTAAAAATTGTAAATTAGTCAATTATGTATCATTCCTCAAAACTTAAAAACGGCATTACACTGGTTACTATCCCTGTTCCGGGGACCAAGGCGACTACCATTCTTGCCATGTTTCCAGTTGGTTCGCGGTACGAAACAGGGAAGTTGTCTGGTGCGTCGCATTTTGTGGAACACATGTTGTTTAAAGGAACTGAGAGGCGGCCAACGGCGCAGGATATTTCCCGCACGATTGAAGCATATGGCGCAGATTATAATGCCTTTACGAATAAAGATTACACCGGTTATTACATTAAAATTAATGGTGATGATCAAGAGGTGGCGTGGGATTTATTATCAGACATGATTTATCATTCGAAAATTGAGACGGTGGAAGTAGACAAAGAAAAAGGGGCGATAGTGGAGGAGCTCCGGATGTATAAAGATAACCCCCTCATGGCGATTGATCAATTATTTGAAGAAGTTGCCTTTGGCGATTGTCCATTGGGATGGGATATTGGAGGAACAGAACAAACGGTGCGCGCATTGAGCCGTGAGGAATTGTGGCAGTATTACCAGCGGCATTATTCACCACGAAATATGGTTTTGGTGGTGGCCGGCAATATTCAGCCTCGTCGTATGAAAAAATTGCTCCGGTATTTTACCGATCAAGCCGCGCCGAAGGGAGCGGAAAATTTTGGCTTTTATCAACGGGGTTTTTCCAAATTTACCTGGCCGAAGGCACGTCTCTCATTGGCGAGGCGCCTGGTGGTGCACGAGAAGAAGCTTGACCAGGCGCAGGTGATTTTAGGTTTTCCTGGTATTCCGAATAATAATCCTGATCGGTTCGCGGCGTCACTCCTACTAAATATTTTAGGAGTAGGAATGAGTTCGCGGTTATTTGTAGAAGTAAGAGAACGACGTGGACTTGCCTATATGGTGCACGCTGGGAGTACTTCATATCGTGATGCTGGCCTGGTATATGCTCAAGCTGGGCTTGATCCAGCGCGACTCGCACAAGCCCTAGCGGTTATTCAAACTGAAATTATGCGGATGGCTACGGAACCAGTAATGGCAGAAGAACTTCAGAACGCGAAAACGAGTATCGCTGGGTCCCTGGCATTAAAAATGGAAAATAGCAGTGCCCAGGCGCAGTGGTACGCCCGGCAATTTATTTTTAGTCCGCGGATTGAGACGCCGGAGTGGGTGGTGGCACAATTAAAGAAAGTTACGGTCGCTCAGGTACAAACGATAGCACGGCGATTGTTCTCCCCGGCAGCGGCTCGTTTGGCAGTAATTGGGCCATTGACTAAAGCCCATGTACTGGCCGCTGTAAAATCAACGACAACATTTTCTGTATGACAACAGCCACAACGACAACCTACCTGTTTGCTAATTGGAAGATGTATCTTACCTGTCAAGAGAGTCTTGAATTAGCTCAGCAATTAGCCGGTGTTTGGCACCAGCTACCCCCAACAATCACTATGGCAGTTTTTCCAATGGCCTTGTCAACCACCGGAGTGGTAACAGCATTGGCGGGGACTTCTATTGGGGTGGGGGCTCAGAATGTGTATTGGCTAGATAGCGGTGGTTATACTGGAGAGATTTCCGCAATCATGTATCAGGCAGTAGGTTGCCGTTATGCTTTAATCGGGCATTCAGAACGCCGCCACCTGTTTCACGAGACCAATCATGAGGTGCGGCAAAAGTTAGAGGGAGCATTAGCCGCTCAGCTGACCCCGGTGATCTGCATTGGTGAGACGTTGCAAGAGAGGCAAGATACTGAGACTAAGGAGGTGCTTGAAGCACAACTGCGAGCGGCTTTTACGGATGTATCGTGGCCTCATAATAAGGAATTATTTATTGCCTACGAGCCAGTATGGGCGGTGGGAACTGGCGAAGCCTGTGATGCCAACGAAGCAGAGCGGATAGCTGCTTTTATTGAACAATGTGTAGCGGGAATTTTTAATCACGCGGTGCCTCTGCGAATTCTTTATGGTGGAAGTGTTCGAGCTGAAAATATTAATCAATTTTTAGAGCAACCACATCTTAATGGTGTATTGGTGGGAGCAGCTTCAGCTAAATTTGAGAGTTGGTTTGAATTGGTGAAACAGTTTATGGCGTTTACTGTATGATGATAATATTATTTATTCTTATTATTGCAGGATTAGCTGGTATAGCATTAATTATCCTTCCAAAATTTTCACTCCTCGCTCGATTGGATACCACGGCATTACCACCAGAGCAAGAGGCTCGTAAGAAGAGAGAAATTTTATTCCGGCGGATTGAAACCGAAGGGGAAGCAATGCGGCAACGTTGGCGGCAACGTTGGAAGCCGCTCAAACGGTGGTGGGGGCGAGTGCAGCTATCTTTTCGGATATATGTTGGGAAGATAGAACGACTATGGCGACACGAACAAGTTGCTGCTCGGAAAAGTTTTTCTTCTTCAACGCCACGCGGAGCAGAACAAGAGACTAGATTGGACAAGCATCTTAAAGCGGGGCAGAGCCACCTCTCTCAGGAAAATTTTGAACAGGCTGAAGAATCTTTTATAGCGGCGGTTAAACTTGATAAACGTTCAGTCCCGGCTTACGCCGGATTAGCCGAAGTGTATCAACTGAAAGGCTCCCTTTCCGAGGCAGCTGAAATTTACGAATTCCTTCTACAACTCCAACCCGATAATGATATTTTTTATCTCAAGCTTGGAGAAATTGCTGAAGCGCAGGGAAAACTGGAACACGCTATTCACCGTTATCAGCAGGCAATAGTATTAAATGATGCTCTGTCACCACGGTTTTATCACCTGGCCGAGCTCTTGCTTAAAATTGATCAACCAACGGTAGCCTATGAAGCCATTCGTTCGGCCATAGATTTGGAGCCAAAGAACCCAAAATATCTTGACTTACTCATTGAAATTGGTATACTATGCAACGATAAAGAACTAGCCAACCAGGCCTATCAGGAATTACGTTCAGTAAATCCAGATAATCAGAAGTTAGTTGGTTTTAGAGAACGTATCGATAAACTGTAATATAATGATGAGGGCAGGTACCGAAGCGGTCAAACGGGGCTGACTGTAAATCAGCTGGCTACGCCTTCCAAGGTTCGAATCCTTGCCTGCCCACTGACGGAGTTTAAAGTTTGTAAAGTTATAAAGTTTTTAAAGTATTTTCGACTAGGCTTTATAACTTTATAACTTTCTACTTTATAAACTGATCATGCCGGGGTAGCTCAGTTGGTAGAGCAGCAGTTTTGTAAACTGCGGGTCGCGGGTTCAAATCCTGTCCCCGGCTCGTAGCCTAATCGAAAGTCTATAAGGTTTTAAAGTCCGTAAAGTCGCGACTTTTGACTTTATAGACTTTCGACTTTAAAAACTATCGTTGCCGTTGTAGCTCAGCTGGTAGAGCAACGCCATGGTAAGGCGTAGGTCTCGGGTTCAATTCCCGACAACGGCTCAGATAATAATTTTTAATTTCTAAACAATTTTTAATGATTGGAATGCCATTATATTGTTTGAAAATTAAAAATTAATTTATTATTAGAGGAATCTTTCCCGACTCAGTCGGGATGATTTTCCTCGCGAGAGTAAAATCATATGGCTAAAGCTAAACGTCGTATTAAATTGGAATGCACGGCTTGCAAGCGCATCAACTATTTTCCTAACAAGAGTAAAGGTCCGAAGGAACGCCTGCAGGTGAGCAAATATTGTCGACATTGTCGCAAACATGTCGTTCATAAAGAGACCAAATAGTAGCCAGATGCGCATTGACCTGCCTCTTCTGTCCATTGGCAGAGAGGTCGTTCACAACTCTTTATATGGAGTTTGTAACTTCTTTTGTTAACAGTCTCGGGAACCTCTCGTGGCTCAAAGCTCAGCGAAAAAATGACAAGCGGGCGTGGCGTTATTTTTTGTTGTTGAGTTTAATTCTGACTGTTTTGACGCTTCTCCCGGGTAGTATTATTTTTCCCCGTGAGCTTAAAAAAATTGACGGAGTGGTGAAACAAATGCCTGCGTTTACAGCGCACCTTACAAAGGGGGAATTGGTCGTGCAAGGGATTACACAACCTTTTGTTTATTCAAATCAAGCCAATGACTTTGTCGTAGTAATAGCTACCGCAACGAGTACTGAGTTGTCCTCATATATAAAGAATAAAAATCAGAATGCTCTTTTGATCGCGCGTGACAAGATGGAGCTATATGATGGCGGGAGCGGCGCTACACGAGCCCAAACCTGGAGCGGGCTTCCCGACACCACCATAACCCGTGAGGCGTTGAACAGTGCAATACAAAAATTTAGTCAGTGGCAGTGGTTATTGCCAATGCTCTTGATTGCAGTCATCGTGTCGTATGGCGGGATGATGATTGGAAAATTAATTTTGATGGTGCTGGTGATAACATTGGTTCAGCTTATTGGCATGCTTCTTAAACGCCCTTGGCGCTGGCGTGAATTGTTTGTGGTTGGTTTGTTTGGCATCACGCTTCCAGCGGTTATTGAACTTGCGGTTGGCTGGGCAATGGGTGGTCCAGCGTATATATTCTTTTTAGCCTATCTGGCTTTTATGTTGGCGGTGGTACTTACTCGCGATCTTTCGGAATTTCCTGCCAAGAGCCAAGAATAAAATTGAAACATGGGCGCCCGTATGATGATCTCCAAAATAGTTTTTGTTTGGAGTTCATTTGTGGTATCATAGGGGTGTATGGATACCAAGATTTGTTCTAAATGTAACAGAGAAAGAGCAACAGTTGATTATAATTGGAGAAATGAGCCTCGCAATTGGCGACATTCATTTTGTAAAACGTGCCACGCTTCGTATCGAAGATTACATTATCTTAGAAATAAAAGAAAATATTTATTGAAAGCACGAAAGTGGAACAACGCACAGACAAAAATTTTAAGGCAATTCATCCTCACTTATTTGTCGACACACCCCTGTGTTGATTGTGGAGAAATTGATAAACGAGTGCTTGATTTTGATCATGAGGGGAAGAAATTCATGGGGATTTCGCAAATGGTCAGAAATTGTTATTCGATTGCCGCAGTAGAACGTGAGATAATGGCATGTAAAGTACGTTGTGCAAATTGTCATCGGATCAAAACTTTTGTGCGAGGTAATTTTTGGAAAGAAAAATTGGGCCTGTAGTTTCAATGGTAAAACATCGGTCTCCAAAACCGAGGTTCCCAGTTCGAATCTGGGCGGGCCTGCAAAAAAACATCCCGATTTAATCGGGTTGTTTTTGTATTTTTGGTACCTTTTGGAATTTAAACTTTCTACAACATGAGTATAATTCCAGCCACCCCAACAATAATAAAGAGCCCGACTGCGATATTGAGCACTGTATCAAAGCGACGCAAAAACTGATTCAGGTAGGGTTCGCGGAGAGTGAATGGTATCCCATTGCTTAAAGTACTTTTAGTACGGCTTGTTTCATTATATTCAATGGCGCTCGCGATATAGTTGCCCGGCGGCAAGAGATACACATTCTCGTCCTCGGTGATTTCCCAATGGCCGTTTTTATCGGCCCAGTCGGCATACATGTGGACTGCAGGCTGGCTTTTGGCTGATTGTTCTTTGGTTAGGTAAACTGCTAACACGGCCTTAGGGTTGCTCGTGCCTCTAATCGTTATTCTATTACGTCCATTTTGCTCCGCGGCAATAACTTTGGGGGGAGTTAACCCCGTGTCTACCGGCGCAATGGCCACGTCGGTAGTAATAGTGGGAACAGAATTATTTTTTGCGCCCGTTTCTTTAATGGAGTAAAGGGCGCGCGGATCAAAATAGAGCGACAGACCAAGCTCGGGGTCTTGAGCCACATTGAAAACGGAGTATTTACCGTACTCCATTGTTACGACGCCGATGGTGGTCTGAAAGAAGGGGATGCTTTCAAACTGGCCGAAACCTATTGTGACATTACCGTAAAAAAGAAAGATATCGTGGCGATTGACGAAATGACCACGTCGCCCTACCAGGCGCATGCTTGTTATACTAAATTTAAATTGGAATCCTACATCGGCGTGCCGGTGATGGTGAATAATGAGTTGTTTGGAACGCTGGCATTTTTGGCTCCTGATCCACATCACCCCGGTTTTACCGATAGCGACCGAGATTTCGTGCGTCTCATGGGTAAATGGGTGGCGGCGACTCTCGAACATGAACGAATTCGACAAAAAGAGATTGAAATTAATAACATGAAATCCGAATTTGTGTCCGTGGCTTCACACCAGCTCCGTACGCCGCTCACCGGCATTAAATGGTTCGGTCAACTCCTTCTGCGAGGCAAAGCTGGCGGACTTACTCCCGATCAAAAAGATTTTATTCAGCAAATGTATGACAGCAACGATCGCATGATCAACCTCGTCAACGACTTGTTGAATGTCTCCCGCATTGAAACGGGCAAGAAATTTACGATTGAGAAAAATCCGGTAAATATTGTGCCCATGGTGGAGTCGCTTTTTACCGAACTCGTAGCGCTGGCCGCTCAGCACAAAGTAATACTTGAGCGCGCGCCGGATTTCCCAACCGAACTTAGGCTCACGGTGGATGGTGATAAAATTCGCCAGGTGCTCCAAAACTTACTCAGCAACGCGGTAAAATATTCTAAAGAAGGCGGCACCGTAACGATCACTTGCGACACAAGTAAGAAAACCAAGGTCACCTTTTCCGTCACCGATACCGGCCTTGGTATCCCTGAGAAACAACAATCACGCATGTTTGAGAAGTTTTTCCGGGCCGATAATGTGCAAACCAAAGAAACTGACGGCACGGGTCTCGGCCTCTTTATTGCCAAAGCCATTGTGGAAGGGCATGGCGGCGAAATTTGGTTCGAGTCAAAAGAGAACGTCGGAACGACATTTTATTTTTCGTTGCCGAGGCAATAAAATTTATTTTGTATGTCTTCTCAACACATGTGGTCGACTGATGCCCACGAAGGCAAAGTGGAAAATCTATATGCCGGCGGTGCCGATGGCATAGGTCATTATCATAATGGGTATCTTAATTATGGCTACTGGACCAAAGAAGGGATGACTTATAATGAAGCGGCGGAGAAAATGGTGGATCATATGGGAGAGTTGCTTCAGCTTACTTCCGAAAGCGAATTACTAGATTGCGGTTGTGGAATGGGCCCGCAGGATGTATATCTTTACCAAAAATATCACCCCAAAAAGATTGATGCCATTGATGTAACCTGGAAGCATGTGGAGCGAGCGCGCGAGCGTATTGCACACGCTGGAATCACACCGGCCCACGTTTCGTTTCATCACGAATCAGCTACGGCGCTACCATGGAAAGACGGAACCTTTTCTCATGTTTTAGCAATTGAATCACCACCCCATTTTGATACTCGTGAAAATTTTTTTCAGGAGGCTTGGCGCGTCTTACAACCGGGCGGTGTTTTAGCAATATGTGATTATACTTTAGGGCGACCATATGAAAATATATTCGATCGGTTGCTTATGAAAATAGTTACCAAAATTTGGTGTGTGCCTCCGGCTAATGTGTATAGCACCGCTATTCTCCAACAGAAATTACAATCAATTGGTTTTACCAATATTACTGTTGAGTCAGTGGGTGCGCTCACGATTCCGGGGTATTATTTTGAGTCACGCCGAAGCGAGGCAGTACGTGCGATGTATAAACTCCGCGGATTTTGGAAAGGAGTGGTGGGGATTTTTTGTATCGATCGGGGAGTGTATAGCGTATTTCGTCACGGGTTAGTGGATTATATTATGCTCCGGGCGCAGAAGCCGCTGGTGTCGTAGTAATATGAGTAATAAATTCTTTTTTCGAATAATTGAATTAGTTGCTCTCATCGCTTTTTTTGTTTATATGTATCGGTTTGGGATAAGGCTGGTTAGAGCTTTTCCTACTCTGTCATTTTCTCCTGGTTTTACTTTGTTTCTTGTTATTGTTCCCATTATGGCGTATATCGCTGCCGATTTTGTTTCTGGATTTGTCCATTTTTTGGCAGATAATTTTGGCTCTGATACAACCTGGTTTTTTGGACAGAAGTTTATTCATCCGTTTCGCGAACATCATGTGGACCCCACGGCTATTACTCGGCACAGTTTTTTGGAAGTAAATGGTGATAGTTGTATTGTTGCTTTACTTGTACTTTTGCCGACGTACTATACTTTGCCGGTGGGGGCATCACAGTTTTATTTGGCCATGGGGGTTTTTGTTATTTTTTTTCTCAGTGGAATTTTTTTAACTAATCAAATTCATCGTTGGGCCCATACTGCTGTGCCACCACGGTTCGTCGCTTGGCTTCAAAATAAGCGTCTTATTTTGTCCCCTGCGGTTCACAATATTCACCATACAGCTCCGTTTGCAACGTATTATTGCATAACCTCGGGCTGGCTCAATCCACTGCTGGCTCGATTGGGAATTTTTGAGAGAAAAATTAAGGAGTAGGAATCATGTTTCACCTCTTAACTATTGACAAAATGCTCTCGGTGTGGTATGCTATCCAATCTTTAATTCTTTGCCGACTGAGTCGGCATCGACTCGAACCTCTTTGTGTCATAGTATAGTGACCAGTCCCGATTCTGACTTCGGTCAGAATCGAGGATCCTCGATTTTGCGGCATAGCAAAATCGGGATAGGAATCGGGTCATTAATACTATGATATATGACACAAGCGTCAGGAGCGATGCCGCGCTTTAGCGATTTAGGCATTGCACCAAAGCTTCTTGGTATATTGGAGCAACTGCAGTTTTCACAACCCACGCCCATCCAGCATCAGGCCATTCCACCGGCGATGGAAGGGAAAGATTTGGTAGGGATCGCGCAAACCGGTACCGGAAAAACCCTGGCTTTTGGCATCCCCATGATTCAGCGTTTGGCTACCGCACGTGGTCAAGGTTTAATTATGCTCCCCACGCGTGAGCTGGCTCTTCAAGTAGATGAAACCCTCCAGAAAGTTGGCCGTCCGCTCGGTCTTAAAACCGCTGTCCTTATTGGCGGCGCGTCCATGTACCAACAGGTGCAACAGCTCCGCCGTACGCCGCATGTTATTATTGCTACTCCGGGACGGTTGGTGGATCACCTGCAGCAAAAAACAGTTTCCCTTAATCAGATAAAAATTGTCGTCTTGGATGAAGCTGACCGGATGCTTGACATTGGTTTTCTCCCTCAAATAAAACAAATTTTAAGTCTCGTTTCTACCGAGCGTCAGACGATGTTATTTTCGGCCACCATGCCAAGTGAAATTGCTCAATTGGCTGGGAAATATATGCGGATGCCGCTTAGAGTTGAAGTCGCACCGGCCGGAACATCGGCCGCGAAAGTGGAGCAGGAAGTTTTTATGGTTTCGAAGGAAGTGAAGATACAGCTCCTCGATAAACTGTTGACCGACAACGCAGGCACGATTCTTATTTTTTCACGCACGAAACATGGCGCTAAAAAAATTGCGGCCGGTATTCGCCACATGGGTCACACGGCTGTGGAAATGCATTCCAATCGTTCCCTCGCCCAGCGCAAGGAAGCGCTCGCTGGTTTTAAATCCGGCAAGTATCGCATTATGGTGGCGACGGATATTGCGGCGCGCGGAATTGACGTCAAGGATATATCCCTTGTGATTAACTATGACCTCCCGGATAACTCGGAAGATTATGTGCACCGTATTGGTCGTACCGCTCGCGCAGGCCAATCGGGTAAAGCCATATCATTTGCTTCACCCGATCAACGCAATGATTTGCGCGGTATCGAACGCCTGATTCGTAAAACATTGCCTATCCTCGCCCTCCCCGTATTACCCCCACGTCGTACTCCGGTTTTCGTTCCACGCGATAATTTTGATTCGTTTGCGCCACGGCAACATGGTGGTGGTCAGCGCAGTGGGGGACGTCCATTTGGCGGTCGCTCATCCAGTGGTCGGCCACCTCGCCGCAGTTCTAGCGGAGGTGGAAATTTTCGGAGACGATTTAATTAACTGTCGTTTTCCATTCAATATTTCACCCTCTCCCTTGGGGAGAGGGACGGAGGGTGAGGGTTAGCGCATGGCGTCAAAACAAGGTTGCTTACAGCCTTGTTTTTTGTTATGATTGAGGCAATCGTCCTTACTTTTTTAGTTAAAATATATGGATAATTCTACCCGCATCGCCATTTTTAAGGGTAAAGAGGTTCGTAAAATTATTTTTAACAATGAATGGTGGTTTTCGGTCGTTGATGTGGTAGAAGCCCTTACCGATAGCGCTAAACCAAGTGTTTATTGGAGTGCGATGAAAGCGCGGGTAAATAATGAAGATGAAATTCAGTTATCTACAATTTGTAAACAACTGAAATTAGAGTCGTCTGACGGCAAAAAATATGAAACTGATTGTGCTAGCACTGAAGGCATCTTTCGCATTATCCAATCCATCCCTTCCCCCAAAGCCGAACCATTCAAGCGCTGGCTGGCCCGTGTCGGCTACGAGCGAGTGCAAGAAATTGAAGATCCAGAGTTGGCTATGAAACGCATGCGGATGTTGTATAAGGCGAAGGGCTACTCCGATGGGTGGATAGAAAAACGATCCCGCGGCATGGCGATTCGGGAAGATTTGACGGACGAATGGCAGAAACGCGGTATCGCCGAACAGCGCGACTACGCGATTCTCACCGCGGAAATTTCCAAGGCGGCTTTTGACATGACGCCGTCACAATACAAAAAATTTAAAGGGCTAGATCGGGAGAATTTACGTGATCATATGAATGAGCTCGAATTGATATTTTCAATGCTCGGCGAAGCCTCCACGAGCGAGATTGCCAAAAACAAAGACGCGCAGGGGTTTGATCATAACAAACAGGCAGCTGTGGCCGGCGGCTCGGTGGCGGGCAATGCTCGTCGCGATTTGGAGAAAAAAAGCGGCAAGCGGGTTTCAACGAAAAATAATTATCTTAATCAGCCGCAGGATAAAAAGTTGCTCGGCGGCAAAAATGATGGTTGGAAAACAGTGATTGATTTTACGAAAATTAAGAAGGGTGGGGTGGTTGTAGATGATGTTATAAAAAAGATAAAATGATATATTTTGGACATAAGTATGTTAAAAAAATCGATAGATTTACTCAAAGTAACAGCTGTAACCGATCGTCTACTTTTGGTTCCCACCTCGTTAGATATAAAGGAGGAATGTTTTAAAGAATTTGACGAGGAAGTTACTACTTTCATGAGCCCGGTGCCAGCTAAAACGATTGCTGATACCGAACAATTTATTAATACCTCTCGACTCAATATGGCCGAAGGTAAGGAGCTCGTGTGCGCAATTTTTAAAAAAGATACTAAAGAATTTTTGGGACACGCCGGACTCCATGAAATAAATACGACTACGCCGGAATTAGGAGTTTGGCTTAAAAAGTCAGCCCATGGTAACTATTATGGTCGC
>JAHFHX010000022.1 GCA_023246655.1 Candidatus Magasanikiibacteriota bacterium | reverse complement strand
CGGTAGCTGTGGCGTTAAGCGTGTTAAGACTGCCATAGAGACTGGAAACTCCATTTACATCTAAGGTGCCAGTTGCTGTGGCGTTTAATGTAGTGAGACTGCCGTAAAGACTGGAAAGACCGTTGACGGCGAGGGTGCTGGCAAGTGTAGTTGCACCATCAACTCCTAGTGTACTATAAAGACGAGTTGCACCGGTTGCTTGTAGCGTACCTGAAGCAAACGTGTTGCCGGAAGAATTGACATAAAGAGCCTGACTACCGCTAGTCCATAATTGAATTTGGTTCGCACCATCAGCTGCTAGGCGAAGATTGCCGGCAGTTGAAGAAACTACGCCGGTTGCTCCGGCAAAAGCCAAATTATTAGCACTGAGGGCGCTGAGACTAGTACCACCTGTACCCGCATAGAGAGTATTAGAGGCATAAAGCGTACGCCAAGCTTGACCAGTGGCACCAAGATCATAATTATTCGTATGCTGTGGTAACACGTTGCCTGTAATAGTGGTATTACCATATACTGCCAAGGTGCCAGAAGCAGTAGTGTCGCCGACTTGAGTAGCGGCACCATTAACAAAGAAATTGGTGGTGCCGGCGGCGGTACCAACCAGAAGGGTGGAGGAAGCTTGTACACCAGCATCAAAGTAGGCGATACCATTAACACCTAATTTATCGTGAACATAGAGATCATTACCGTTGAAAATAAACCCAGGATCAGCAATTGCTTCGGCAGTAGAGCCAACTAAAAGATCGTTATAAAAAGTTGAAGTGTTGGTAACCTGGAGAGTACCAGAAGCAAAGGTATTGCCAGCAGAATTAATGTAAAGAGCTTGGCTACCATTAGTCCAAAGTTGGAGTTGTCTGGCGCCCTCGGCAGCTAAACGTAAGTTGGCAGCCGTTGAAGATACCACTGCAAGTGAGGTATTCGATAAATTGACAGTCCCAGAAACAGCGGTATTACCAGAAGAATCAACGTAAAAGACACCGCGACCATTGCCAGCGGTATCGCCAATATAAAAGCTATTTTTTGATAGAGACGAAGTAGTAGTACCATCGGAGACATTAAGTGTTGACAAACGACCAACCACATTAATGGAATCACCCGAGGCGTCACCCAGGGTGGTGTTACCTTTAACGGTTAAATCATTATTAACAGTTAAATTGGTAAGAGCTAAATTACCATTCATGGTAGTATTACCATTTACGGTAAGACTGCCATTAGCGGAGGCAGTGCCGATGGTTACATTGGCGCCAATGACGGCATCATTAGTAACTTGCAAATTCTTACCAACACTAAAATCATAGGTTACTCCACCTACCTGAGCGGAGACATTGGTCCAATTTTCCGTTTGCTTAGTGCGTTCATTATAAACGGGGAAAGGTGGGCTGCTATTAGTAAAGTTATAGACAACTGGCTGAATACCTTTTACCTGAGCCCCTGTAAAATCTACTACTCCGGCTACGCGAAGGCCTTTGAGGGTGGCCACTCCGGAAGCAGCATTTAATTCTACATCGCTACCAACAAATACATTGCCGTTGGATCGCACGGTCTCAAAGGTTGGGTTCTTAACGGAAACCGGAACACTGCGTGTTACTATCTTTTCCATTACTGGAGCTGACTTTGGATTTACTGCCACTGCAACGAGTTTTTGGGGTGGTTGTACAGGAGGTGGGGAAACCTTAGGTGCGGAAATCTTTGGAGGGGCAGGGGGGGGAGATGGGAATTTAGCGGGGGCTTCATTGGCCTGAATTTTTACTGGATTTGGAGCTGGAACTGCATTTATGTCTTGGGTATTTTCCGCTTCTACCACGGGAGTCAAAACCGGCTGAGCGCGTCCGGGGGTCTGAGTAGCGGTGGCTACAGGGCGGCGGGGCTGAGTGGCAACCTTCTTGCTTTTGGTGGGGGAAAACAGAAAATTACCGACGGTTTCGGCAATAGAATTTATTCCATCTACAAAGTATCCTTGCACTTTTTTGACCCCACTGTTCCAGTCACTTGGGACTGGGGCGGCGTAGGCCGGTACAAAGCTCACAACCGCCACACTTGTTACCAATAGAAAAAATATCGACCATTTTGCGATGTTTGAAGGTTTAGGTTTCATAATACCCCCGCGTTAAATAAAAACCCTGCATGCTTGCAGGGTGATTTTTTTAAAGATTAAAGATTCTTCGAAAAATGAAGAAAACTTTTAAAACTTTAGACTTCCCCGTGACAAGCTAACGGAGAAGACAAATGATTTGTAATCAGCTCGGAATCTAAGTAAATGTAGTATACCACAAAAATTGATTTTTCGCAAAGGGTAAAATAGGTGAGTTATCCACAATGGAGGTAAAAAATTACGTTTTTATTTCTAATGATAAACTCCGCACCGCTTGTTCTATATCTGCATACGTTCCAACAAAAATTTTATCTTCGGTTTCCGTGGTGTTGTTGTTCTCCGCACTAAAACGAATGGTTAATTTTATTCTTTTTCCCTCACCCGTATTAACATATTCAAGATAGTAAGGAGCTTTGCACCCGTTTTGGATGCGTAGGATAGCAAAAACTACTTTGTTGATATCCCCGCGAAGCGCTTCGGACACTGGCTCATGATGAGCCCGAGCGCGGCGGCCACTTGGGCCTTGGCCCTTCCTTAAGATAGCAATAGCAGCAGCTTTCCTGCTTTCCTGACCTTTGGACAACTTTCCTAGTACTTTTATACCCCGTGAAGTAATTTTGCGCTCATCATCAACCCAACCCATTCTGTGGGCATGGTCAAAATCGGTAAAGGGATCATCCTTTTCTTGAAATTCATACTTATCACCTGGCGCGTATTTTCGCTGGCGATTTGGGGCCCTCTCGCCACCGTCTGATGAAACAATTAAATCTATTACTTTTCCTCCGGTTCCGCGTTCAGCAATATAATTAGTATTATGTAAAAGAAAGTTATTGTACCATATCTTGCTTTTTTATTCAAAATAACCTACCATGATGCCAAACTATCCTGTTGTTAATTATACACTACCAATAACTAATAACCTCGCCATGCCTCTCTTTGACCTGCTTCACAAGGATAAAAACTCTCACGCCCGTGCTGGGATCATCCATACTGACCATGGCGACATTGAAACACCAATGTTCATGGCCGTGGGGACACAAGCCAGCGTAAAAACTTTGGACCAAACTGATCTAAAAAATATTAATGCGCAAATAATTCTTGGTAACACTTATCATTTACACCTAAGACCGGGGGAAGATGTAATTGCCGAGCAGGGCGGGCTCCATAAGTTTATGAACTGGGATCGGCCAATTTTGACGGACAGTGGCGGTTTTCAGGTGTTTAGCTTAGGGCTGCGGAAGGATAAAAAAACAAAATCCGGATTTACGGATGCATCCGGATCAACGGATACGAACGATCAGGTGGCATCCGTACATCTGAATTCATCCGTAAATCCGGATCTGGTTTCCAAAGATCAGGGCCGATTAGTAGAAATAGATGAAGACGGAGTTACCTTCCGTTCGTACATTGATGGCTCTACACACCGTTTCACACCCGAAACTGCAATTGAGATCCAATATAAGCTGGGGGCGGACATTATTATGGCGTTTGATGAATGTACGCCGGATGATGCTGAGGAAAATTATGCGCGCACGGCGATGGAGCGAACACACCGGTGGGCAGAGCGGTCACTCGCGGCACATCGGAAACCACCCTCGAGGGGGGCTCATGGGGGGTGTGATACTAATGCGTCGTCGGTCATCACCGCCAATTGGCGACGCAGGCGGCTTACACCCCCACTACCCCCCTCGAGGGGGGGCTTGGCCTACCGCCAATTCCTTTTTGGTATCATCCAGGGTTCAAATTATAAACATCTCCGGGAAGAATCAGCACGTTTTATTTCTTCACTCGATTTTGATGGTATTGCCATTGGTGGGGAATCAATTGGATATAATATGAAGGCAACGGCGGAAATTCTAGATTGGGTATATCCACTTATTCCAATAGATAAACCTCATTATGCGATGGGGGTTGGGCTCTCGCCTGTTGATATGTTAATTGCTGTAGAACATGGCGTGGACATATTTGATTGCGTAGCCCCAACTCGCCTAGCGCGGCACGGTATGGTATTCATCTTTGATAAAAAAAATAAACATCGTCTCAATCTTAAAAATGCTCAATATACTACCGATACCAACCCTATTGATTCTGATTGTGAGTGTACTACCTGCCAAAACTATAGCCGCAGTTACCTGCACCACTTATTTGCCGCCAATGAAATAACTGGCCTCCGATTAGCTTCCATTCACAATTTATTTTTCATGATTAATATAATGCGTCAGGCGCGAATAGCTATTCAAGAGAATCGGTTTAGAGAATTAAAAGATAGTTGGATATAAAAAAAACCCGAGTTCGCAAACTCGGGTTTTATTTTAGTTTAAACGGAATTTCTTATTTTTAAGAAGACACTAGACGATGGGGCCCTGTTCTCTTTCTTACACCCGGTGCAACACTTACATCGTTCCGCCTATCAGCCGACCTATTCTCAGCAATTTTTAAAGGCGCTTCCCTAAGACCTAGAGCTTCCTCCTCTGCCCTTACAATGACGTCGGGGTGACGTGCTAAATATTTTTCCCCTCTCGCCTCTGCTTCATTTGCTAAGGCAACTATCTCTCTTTTATAAATAGGACCGTGCAGCCCTTGTTCCTCTCGAAGTTGACCTCTATGAACTCTGTCGCCGGATGTGCTTCTTCCCATATATTCATTAAAATTACTACTCATAATTATGATTAAGTTTATCACATTTTTTCTTTTTTGTCAAGTTGAATTTTGCCCTATTTTAGCAAAATAGTGTAACTTGCAGGAGTAATGGCAATAAGGTAAGCTATAATTCTATGCTTCATGTTCATCTTATTGTGGTTGGCAAGCTTAAAGAAACTTATTGGCGCGAGGCTGAGGTGGAGTATCTTAAACGTCTCTCCGCTTTTGTTAGAGTAACTATCCACGAGCTCAAGGAAGAAAGCTTTTCCGATAAAGATAAGCCGGAGATAATAAAAGAGCATGAAGCGAAAAAGATTACAATTGAGATTAAGAAAATTTCTGACTCGTTTATTATTGTGCTTGATGAACATGGCAAACAATTTTCTTCGATTAACTTTGCAAAACAGCTCAACGTGGTAACAGTGCAACAACACAACACGATAACGTTGGTGGTCGGTGGCCCCTTGGGTCTTCATGAGAGCATACGCCAACGCGCTCATCTTAATCTCAGCTTGAGTCTTCTCACCTTTACCCACCAAATGGCCCGCATTATCTTGCTGGAACAACTCTATCGTGCTATGATGATTGCGCATTCAAGGAGATATCATTATTAATATCTTTGAATTACGAAACTCACTAATCTCCCCTCGCGGGGGGGTGTGAGACTCGTTGCGTGGCCGAGATTATTAGTGGAATGTGAATTTATTGCCCCCGGCGGATCACACCCTCCTAGCCTCCCTCACAGGGAGGAGTTGCCAAATTAAGTTTCGTAATTCAAAATAATATGGTTGCCAGAAGAGAGTTAGAAGACACCCACCGCGACCCGAGCCCCAGGCCTGCTGGCGCTGCTATAGAGACCCATGAAACTGCTGATGTGCTATATGAGATTGTCGAGAGTATTTTGCTTGGTACTGAGGAACGGAATCTTTTAGAATATAAAGATAACCTATTATATTGGCACCAACTCTATGAAGCTCTCCCCATTGTGTTATCCCGGGTTGAGGTGGGGATGCTGTTAACTGGAGAAGAGAAGCGGCTTTTTAAAGTGAACCCTGATGACAAGCAAGCACAGCAAGCTGCCAAAAAAGTGGATTTTGAAATGGGTCGAGAACGTTTTGATAATCTAAAAAGTTTTTTAAACGCATTACAAACTGCTCTTGACCAATTCGATGCCCAAAACCAACCACTCAAGCTGGCGATTAATAATCGACTGAAGAGAATTTGGGGAGCGATATTAATTTTAGAAACAAGTTTGGAACGGCGGAATCAAGAATTACATAATTAACTTTTTAAAACAATTAACTTAAAAAATATGGGAGAAAGAAAAGCCAAAGGAGAAGGATTTGATGATGAAACTGATCCGGCTGACTTGCGGAAAATTTTTGCTGATATTGTTGCCGAAGAAGATGCTGAGGAGCCACCACCTCTGGAAGCACTACCCGAATTAGATTTAGATATGGTTGATAGGTGGGGGGCTGCAGAAGAAGCTCGGTTGCGTGAAACACCTCGCTTACGAGAAGAGGAGCAAGGTTGGTTTATTCCAATTGGAAATCGTTTTGTTTCAGAAGACAGTAATCCAGATTTTATTAAGCTCATCGTACAAAACAGCTTACTCCGAATAGCTGCCCGAGCATTAACGACTCTTGAAAAATCAATTAAGAGGGCACTTAGGATGGCGCCCAATGAACAAAATAGCAGAATTTTAAATAGACTTTCCTTATGGCGCCCACTACTTAATGAAGCCATCGTTGCTCACGATAGAGCCATGACCGCTCAAGCCGTAGTAACCAGAGAAGAAGCTGACCGGGCATTTACAGAACTCTTCCCCCCCCGCCCACCAGTGCCAGAAGGCTGGGGTGATGATGATTCATCCCCACCAAAAAATGGTGGCGAAGAAATACCGCTTGTAGAAGACCATGGTCTTCTTGAGGAAGTTGGGGAAGACGAATAATATGCTCAAGCCAATTGTGCTCTCTGGCATTCAACCCACCGGTAACCTCCATATTGGAAATTATATGGGGGCGGTACAAAATTGGGTGGCATTACAAAATGCAGAAAAATACCAATGCTATTTTTGCATTGTTGATTACCATTCCCTCACGAGCGAGCTAACCCCAGCGGAGCGAAAGAATAATACACTGTCTTTGGCAGCAGAACTTATTGCCGCTGGGCTTGATCCCAAAAAAATAACTCTGTTTGTGCAATCCCAAGTGCCAGAACACACCGAACTGGCCTGGATTTTTAATTGCGTAACGCCAGTGGCCGAACTATATCGCATGACGCAATTTAAAGATAAATCAACTCGACAGGAAAAAAATATTAATACCGGGCTCCTTACCTACCCCATTCTGCAGGCGGCGGATATTTTGCTCTATGGTGGCCAATTGGTGCCAGTGGGGCAGGATCAGGTGCAACATTTAGAATTAACTAAAGATATTGCGCGCTGGTTTAACAATCGTTTTGGCAACTACTTCCCCGAGGTTAAACCACTGCTTACAGAAATTCCTAAAGTAATGAGCCTGCTTGAACCAACTAAAAAAATGAGCAAGAGCTTGGGGGGCGGTCATATTGTTGAATTGGCTGATGAACCAAAATCAATTGAAAAAAAACTAAGCAAGGCCGTAACTGCTACCGCCGGCGGGGGCACGGCCCCGGGTGCGCAAAATTTGCTTATGCTGTTGAAACAATTTGGTACCACTGAATTGTATACCCAATTTCTCCAACAAGAGAAAACAGGAACAATTCGGTATGGCGACTTAAAAAAAGAACTAGCGCGTGTGATTGGTAATTATTTTTCTGATTTTAGAAAACGACGCGCTGAGTTGCTCTTGAATACAACTGAGTTGCAAAATATTTTGGACCACGGGGCACAGAAGGCTCAGGCCGTTGCCCAAAAAACAATGAGTGAGGTGAGAAAACTGATAGGGATAAGATGACAGGTGCTTTATAATGTAGAACGGCGGCCGATTGGTGTATCGGCCGCCTTTTTTTCTCCTTGTGCGCTACTCCTCCCCCACTGCCGCGCCGAGCTCGCGGCTGAGGTAGCTCCGGAGGCGCTCGATGAGGCGCTTCTCCAACTGCCGCGCTCGTTCGCGGCTGATGCTGTAGCGCTCGCCGATTTCCTGCAGCGTGAGGGGTGATTCGGCGTAGAGCCGCCCGTGGAAGAGGGTCGCCTCCCGCCCTCTGAGGCACGCCCCGAACGCCGCGAGTTTGGCGCGCAGCAAAGCGCGGAATTCGGCGTTCTCGACGGCGGCGTCTGGCTCGGCCGCGCTGGGCGATTCCAGCATGTCGAGGTGGGTGGCGTCACCCGCCCCATCCCGCCCGATTGGGGTGTCGAGTGAGACATCGCCGTAATTCATTCGCATCGACATCTCATCCACCTCTGCCACGGTGACGCCGAGCCGCTCGGCGAGCAACTCGGTCTCGGCCACGAACCCCTGCTGTTCGAGCTGCTCCTTCTCCTTGCGGAGATTGAAGAACAGCTTGCGCTGCGCCGCGGTGGTGCCGACCTTCACCAGGCGCCAGTTCGTGACGATGAACTTGAGGATGTAGGCACGGATCCACCACGCCGCGTAGGACGCAAGCTTGACGCCGCGGTGGGGGTCGTACTTTTTCACGGCCTTCAGGAGGCCGAGGTTGCCCTCCTGGATCAGGTCGAGGATGTTCTGATGGGCCCGGCGGTACTCGTGGGCGATCTTCACCACGATCCGCAGGTTGGCGGTGACGAGGCGATGAGCGGCCTCAACGTCGCCGGTTGTGGCGTGGCGAACCGCCACGCTGTGCTCCTCCTCGCGGGAGAGGAGCGGAAATTGCTGCGCCGCGCGCATGTATGCGCTGAGGAGAGGCTCTGCGGGCTCCCTTTTGTTGATTCGGCTCATGACTGCTCCCTCTCTCTCCCTCATCTACGAGGGGGCTTTGTCAGTTTAGAAACAACCTCTTACTGTATCTAGAGATAGCTGATTTTTTAACTATCGTCAAGGGTGCTGACAAAAAGAGCTTGGTGAATAATGATTCACCAAGCTCTAACGAAAATTAAGTTTATGTTGACAAGGGTAAGTGCGGGGTGTTTACTTAAATTATGGAGGGCGTTGTGCCCTTTGCAACTTCTCTCGAAGAAGGAGAGACAATGAAAAAGTTTACTTTGGCACTCTCTCTGCTGAGCCTGGCGAGCTGCTACCAGCCGCGCCGGGTGCCCCGCCATTCCGCGCCGGAGGCTCCGCAGCCGATGGAGCCGACCGCGCCCACCCCCACCTTCGTTGATGAGGATTTCTACCTCACGGTGGTGGGAAAAAACTGGAACAGCCCGGCTGCCTGCACCAGGCACGAACTGGCGCCGAAGGATCTGATCCTCTCGGTGCAGACCACCGTGGCCAACCCGGATGTGGTTGACCTGGTGAGCGATTACCAGAATAGCCTCATCCCCAGCTTCGATGGGGTGCGGCTGGATAGCCTGGGTTCGGGCACGATATTTGAAACCTGGAGCACCAGCAACTCCAGCTTCAAATATTTCCAGACCGTGGAAGGGACGATTACCCCTGCGGCTCTCCGGCTCACCTACCACGTGGAGACCAAGTACTCCACAGGGCTCGTGTGCCGCTATACCACGGTGGTGCGCGGCAAGCCCCGCACCCTCCAGGATCCGGCCAGTCTGGACGGGGTGTTCACCACCGACTACTACCACTACGGCAAAACCGACTACCCGGCGCTCAACTGCCCGTGGGATGTTGGAGCGCCGGCCGTCTCCACGGTGTATCGCCTCGACGTCTACGATCGGGGCGAGGATGCCATTCGCATTGAACTCGACCACGGCGAGGTGGAGTTCACCCTGGACCGGCGCCCACTGCCCGGACAGAAGATGTTCTGGCATGTGCCGGCCACCCGCGGGCGGCTGTGGGACCCCTTTAGTGGTGGAATGGCGTGGGTGCACGGCAAGCTGGAGCCGGACGAGGTTGACCTCACGGTCAAGTACGTCCCGACCATCGTCCCGCTGGTGCTCGATCCGGAGAACCCGCCAGATGCTGAGGCGCCGCGCTGCTGGTTCGAATACCGCATCGAAGGCGGGCCCAAGCGCCACTTCGACCCAAGCGAGGTGGACAACTACTACCGCGTCCGCTCGGAGATCTGGGACCAATGCAACACCTGGTCCACCGGGCAACCGCCGCGCGTGGTCACCGAAGAGGTGGTGGACATCGTCGTCAACGCAAGTGGCAACGAATTCAAGGTGCTTGACAACTTTGGGTTCGTTGAGACCTTTGGGCTCTTTAATGGCAACACGTTTGCCAAAAAAGAGACCGTGGTCTACGACGACGGCAGCAAGAATGGGGTCACGGTGAAGTGGTCCCACAAGGGCGGCTTCACCCCGCCCCTCATAGAGCAAACCACCTACGGGGAATACCCCCGCGGCTGTATTGTGAAAACATATAGCTTCGGGCATGCTCGCTTCTCTTTTTAAACACAGCGAGAAGGCCAAACTCTCTTCTCGAACCACCCAGTTCGAGATCAATCCTGATGATCAGATCGCTCCGATACTCAGGATTGAGCTAACGCTTGACAAAAAAAGCGTTTTCACTTATTCTAAAGCAACCTTCCAATTCAAAATATTGGAAAAGTACATTATTTACCAGTGGGATCCTGAGGCCAACCCTTGGGAGTTTGTACCACTAACTATGATGCGGATCTACGAATACGGCCGAGCTAATATAGCGAATTTGGCGAGCCAATTGGCATTAGCTATATCCGCCTCGCGTATCCGTAAATCCGCATCATATCATACTCACTATGTCTAAACGCATGGCTAAAGCGTCGGCCCTGGTCGACAAAAACAAGGTCTACTCACTGGACGAAGCGGTTAAACTTGTTAAGGAAACCTCAGGTGTAAAATTTGATGCTGGGGTAGAAGTTCACGCTAACCTAGGCATTGACCCTAAAAAAGGTGAACAACAAATTCGAGCTACGGTAGTAATGCCCCACGGCACTGGCAAAACTAAAAAAGTAGCGGCCTTTGTAAGTGCGGAAAAAGAAAAAGAGGCCAAAGACGCGGGTGCTGATTTTGTGTATGGCGAAGAGGATATTAAGCGTATTAAAGACACGGGTAAAATTGAGTTTGAAGTAGCAGTGACCACCCCGGATATGATGCCCAAATTGGCCGCGGTGGCTAAAGTGCTTGGCCCAAAAGGCTTGATGCCGAATCCAAAAACAGAAACAGTTGGTCCGAACGTTAAAAAAATGATTGAGGAATTAAAAAAAGGTAAGGTGACTTTTAAAAATGACGACACGGCTAACATTCATCAAATTATTGGCAAAGTGAGTTTTAGCGAAACGCAACTTAAAGAAAACCTCAGCGCTTTTCTGGAGGCTTTAAAGAAAGCTAAACCAACCACTTCCAAAGGTACTTACATCAAAAACCTGGTGCTTTGCTCCACCATGGGGCCAGCGATACGGATCCAAGAAAACTAAAGAATTAAAAAGACGCCCACCCGGGCGTTTTTTGGTTTGTATCTTGACAAAATCACGCTATCGCGGTATCACACACGTATCGCCTGCTGAGGAAGATAAGTGTGTAGTTAGCTGCCCCCTTATCTGCCAAAGCAGCTCGGGTAGCAATTCTGCTAGGGCGTCACATTAACAATGGTTCTAGCGCCAACCCGGGCGCCAGACCACATATGGAGGTGTGCCATGAGCATCACCGCGCTCCTCTCTCTCGACGCAATCCTGATTCGCCTCGACGACGGCCGGTGCCGATTCATCGTCGGGGTTCGCTTTGGCGATGACGACAATCTGCGCATCATCGCCCAGACCGCCCCCTTCAGCAACGTCGTTGCTGGGGCGGTGGAGCTCAAAAAACTCCTGGAGCAGGGCCTCACGCCGGCCCTCCACGGTAAGGCACTGGCGGACATGAAAGCCGCGCAGCTGCCGCTGGGGTTGCGGTGGGCGTTCCTCGGCAGGTTCCTCCTGCCGCTCTACTTCCTCCTGCAGCGCCTCATCGACGCGGGGCGCAAACTGCTCAGCCCGCCGCGCTTCGACGTGGCCATGCCGCTGTGCGGGGAAGACCACGAGCACCTGGTGCTCACGCGGAATGGCAGGCCGGTCGCCCAGGAGCCCATCGAGCTCTGGGGTGAGTTGCCGCCGTTCCTCGCGCTTCTCAAGCGCTGGGGTGCGGAGTACCGCATCCCGGAGGCAGCTGTTGCCCAGCTGACGAGCAAGGTGGACGGCTTCATCGAAGCCGCTACCACCTACGGCCTCGGTCTCGCCGCGGACAACCGCGGCATCAGCCTCTACAAAAACCGCGGGACCCTGGAGACGGCCGCGGCGGACAACGCTTTGAGCATCTTCGAGGTGCTGGTCGGGTGGATCCGGAAATTCGAAATCCCGCCCCGCCATCACGAAAAACTCGCGCAGCAGGCCATCGGTTGCGTCCACGCACTCCTGGAGGTTGTCCAGCAACGGCGGACCGCTACCAGGATGGAGACGTTCCTGCGCGGGGACGTCTGCCAGGCGATCGTCAAGGTCGACGAGGTCGTGGTTGCTAGCACGGAGATCGGCATCGCCGACCCTGAGCGGTTGGCCAAGCTGCTCGGTTTCTGTGAGCAGTACGGCTGGCCGATCACCGTCAACTTGGTGGGGGCCCTCACCGAGTTCTTCCAGCGCATTGATGCTGCCGTCAGCGCCTCCTCCTCTGAGGAGGAGGGCCCTGTCGTCAACACCCTCACGGGCAAAGGCAAGAAGTTCCCGAATTGAGCTTGCCTGCACCCTCTCGCGCACCTCCCTCTTCAAAAACAGCTTTTTTACAAAGGCTGTTTTTGTTTTGTAATCTTGGCACGGTAACATTTTTCTGCTATACTACGGGTATGCTTTCTAAAAATTGTTTCTCTATGTCTAACGAAGTGTACGTCCGCCCAACTTGGGATGAATATTTTATGGAGATTGCGCGCTCAGTGGCAAAACGTGCTACCTGCGATCGCGGCCGCTCTGGCTGTGTTATTGCCCGCGATAAACAAATTCTAGTCACTGGTTATGTAGGGGCGCCACGCGGACTCCCGCATTGCGATGAAATTGGTCACCAAATGAAGACTGTAACACACGAAGATGGCCACACCAGTCAGCATTGCTTGCGTACTACTCACGCCGAACAAAATGCTATTGTGCAAGCCGCTAAACTGGGCATCGCCATCGATGGCGGCACGGTGTACTGTAAAATGACTCCCTGCGCTACCTGCGCTAAAATGATTATCAACGCCGGAGTTACCAGAATTGTTTGTGAGAAACGTTATCACGCTGGTGGTGAAAGCGAAGAAATGTTTCGGCAAGTGGGGGTTGAGGTGGATTATTTTGATGAAGGAGTTGAACAATATGAAAAGCAATAAAATTATTTTGGGATTCGTGGGTGATCTTGCGTCTGGGAAAGGAACAATTTGTAAATATCTCCATGAAAAATATGGTATGAGTACCTACCGTTTCTCTACCATGCTCCGCGATGTGCTGGACCGTATGTATGTAGAGAAAAGTCGCGAAAATTTACAAATAATTTCTAGATTGCTCCGAGAAAATTTTGGGCAAGACGTAATGAGCCAAGTGATTGCGGAAGACGTAACTCGTGACCAGCATGATTTGGTGGCAGTGGAAGGCATTCGCCGACCTACTGACATAACCTATTTAGAAAAAAAAGAAGGTTTTCATCTTATATATATTACCGCGGATCCAGACATTCGCTGGGAACGCTTAGTGAAACGCAATGAAAACCCCGGTGATAATAAAAAAACGTTTGAAGCATTTTTGCAAGATGAACAAGCCGAAGCCGACCGTTTGATTAAAGAATTAGGGAGTAAGTCGCAATATACTATTACCAACAATGGTAGTTTGGAGGAGTTCTACCGTCAGATGGAAAAAATCTTGGACACAATTCGTCATCTGTAGATCCGCATTCATCCGTATATCCGCATTATATTCTGTGAAAATTAAAATTAAAAAACTTAAACCGGAAATCCGTCTTCCAGAATACGGTCACCCCGGTGACGCTGGTTTGGATTTGTTTTCTCTAGAGGATTACACCATTCAGCCGGGCGAACGGAGAATTTTTCCACTCGGCTTTGCCTTGGAATTCCCGTTTGGCTACGCGGCGATCATCAAAGACAAAGGTAGCCTGCCCAAAAATGGTGGCCTTCACACCTGGGGTGGGGTATTTGACGCCGGCTACCGGGGGGAGTATAATGTGGGGTTAATCAATTTAGGCCAAGAACCGTACCATATTGAAAAAGGTAATAAATTGGCACAACTCGTTATTTTTCCGGTAGCAATTGCCGAACTCGAAGAGGTAAATGAACTCTCGGAGAGCTCCCGCGGCACCGGCCGGTTTGGCAGTACGGGGAAATAGTTTGCAGCTTAAATTGATACTATGGAATCACCTAACCTTGAAGAAATTAAAGCACTACTTGCCCAAGCGGCGGAGGCTTTTAAAGAATTTATTCAAGGCTTAATTGGTATTGAGCGTGAACGAAAAGCAATTGTGGCGGAGGCTTTTAAAGAAGCCGATGCCAAAAAGATAGCTTTGGTAAAAAATAAAATTGAACATGATTTTAAATAATTTGACTTAAACGATATGGATTTACGTACTCAACAACCTCGTAATGAATTACCCCCTCCTCCCTTGGTGGACACCAAGCTAACCGCCGCTGTTCCTGAGAAACAACAAGAGCCCAAAATTGAAGCGGGTCCACAGACAGAAGCACAAGTAGAAAAATTGGCAGCACAAGGTGAAGCAGTGTTCCAGAAAGAATTAGCTGGTACCGAAGCGGCCCGACAGCAGGTTGAACGCGCTGGTGTGGCAACCGCAAAAGTGGAGCAACAACTTGATACGTTAAACCAAGAAACCAAAAGTCTCTGGGGAAAATTTACTTCAAAAATAAAAAGGGTGGTTCGACAGGTGCAATCCTATGCACAGTTTAATACTCCAGACGCTCGAGCGGCCTATATTCAACATCTTGAAGACGAAGAGGAAACGGCACGAATTGCAAGAATTCAAGGAAAACCAGCGCTTAAAACTTATAAAGGCAGCGTCTCTGAATTAGCAGCCACAGCCGCGCGTCATGATAGAGCACAGCAGCAATATCTTGATGATTTAACTGATTACAAAAACCCTGCATTATTTAAACAGGAACAGCGCGGGGAAACAGTAGCTATGGATAGCAATTTACAAGGCGGCTGGTTTGAAGGTGGCGAGGAAATAGATATGGCCGGCTTGAGTTGGGCGGATAGAATTAGAGCTCTGGAAACCATGACCAGTCGTTTGCTCGACTCATCAGTTGAACTATCAGGACTCTCCGATGCTTCATCTTTGAAAGAAATACAAAAATGGGAAGAGCGTCAGGCGTTTTTTGCGACACAAGGGCGAGGGGAAATTCCACAAGCTCTCCGCGTTGCCCAACAAATTAACTCTCTCCAAAATAAACAACGCGAACGGAAAGTAACGATCGGTAAATTACAAGGCATGATTGATAGACTGAGGGATCAAGAACAGCAATTGGATCAGTTGCCTGCCGATGCTGATGTGCCGGAAAATTTCGCTGCCGAGAACAAACAACTTTTGGCAACAGAACAAGCACGGCTGCAAGCGGAAATTGATCGCCTATCCCACGATAGTGAAGCGGCTGAAATGGAACATGTTGTTGACCAGTACAGCTTTGGTGATAAAAAACTCCACGAGGAAGCTGCGAACAGTCGCTTCCTAAGAAGAAAGGACTCACAAGAGGGTGGCTTAGTGGTAAAAGAACCACTACCAAATCTCCTAAGGGATAGAACCGACAATGCATTAATGACTGACCAAGCCATTATTGGAGGAATTGGCAGGAATGTGCAGGAGTTGCTTTTTCAACTTCGTAAAAATCCTAATCCGAGTGAAACAGAGATGGGAGCATTGAGACAAAAATTTGAAGTAATCTCCATTAAAGATAGTAATGATAAGGATGTAGAAACTACCCCTATAAAAGCACTGGACGTTGCAGCACTGATTTTTAACAGTGCGACCACTGGCGTTGAGCTTAAACGACAGGTACTGTCAGCCTTGGCTGATCTCCAGATGCAAAGCGATAAGATTGACCAAGAATTTGCCCGGCGCAACCCAGGTAAAAAAATAGAGTCGATCTCTACCGAGGTAAAGCCTCCGTTTGTAGGGTCCTCTATCCCCACTGAAAAACAACCTGCGGTTACTGCCGAGGCAGTTGGGCCTGCAACTCAGACTACAAACCAAACTCCTACTGAAAATATGGGAGTGATTCATCCTGAAAAAAAGGCTACTAGCCCGGCCGCGCCAACTGCAGCCCCTGAAACTGCTGCCGTGGAAATGGAAATGCAAGCTGATTATGCAACTGAAGAAGATCATACTCGGCCAACGGTACGTATATTGGACGATACGATAGCAAAGTTGCAAGCAAAGGTAAGGGCAGATGAGGAAGTTAGCCGAACTCCCACTCGAAAAATGGAAACAATCCCTCTTGAGCCAGGGCAAGTAGATGATGTATATGAGAGTTATGACGTGACTACTGATTCTGAAAAAACCTCGACTGCCAAACCAACTGAAGCGACTAGGGCAACAAAATCTACTTCGGAAGATGGTCGTCCAGGCTATGCGGAATATAAAGTGCTCCGCGATGAAGATGATGAAGACGCTGAAATTGAATTGTCTGATGATGTTCTTGCAAAAATGAAAGTTGAAGAAGATGCTCCTCTCGTTGACCTCGACGAGATAGCTGAGAAAACTTCCCCACCACCCATACCACCTCGTAAAATAGATGCTTCAACAACAGAGGCCTTTGTTGACGCATTTTTAAAAAAACGTGATGAAGTGACCGATAGAGCGGGCTACACGGAAGCGGCCACTATACCGATGGAGGTACGCAACGATGAGTTGGGTATTGTTGGCGGCGCGGACACAGAATTCTCTTCGGGCCATAAAGATGGACATAATGAAGATAGATTTTCGCTTACAGACAAATTTGGCGCTGTGTATGATGGTTTAGGCGGTGGCAAAGGAGGAGAAACAGCCGCCATAATGGCAAAAAGAAATATTGAAATAGGAATGGAAAATATTGATAAAACACAGCCAACGAAAAATATTTTGGAACAAATGGCAAGACTCCTAATA
>JAHFHX010000021.1 GCA_023246655.1 Candidatus Magasanikiibacteriota bacterium | reverse complement strand
AGTGGTCGTCAAACCCAGAGTGGGGAAGAAGGAATACATTTTCACGAATAGAAGTGGAGAGATTTGAACAAGCCGGTGGAACTGATTGGGAACAATTTGGTATCGATCGAGCTGTTCAACTCGGTTGTAAAACTATTGATTTTATTCCCACCGATAAAGTCACTACAGAACTCATTCAGTATGCTCACGATCGAGATATTAAAGTTCATGTTGGAAAAATTAATGACCGAAACAAAGCTCAAGAGTTTTTGGATAGGGGGGTCGACATGGTGATTTATGGACCGTAATATATTTATAATAATTTTTAACTTTTATATATGAAACAAGGTATCATTCTTGCCGCTGGCATGGGGAAACGTTTGGGAGACATATCACTTGAAACACCTAAACCCTTACTTCCGGTAGCAGGCAAAACGCTTATTCAATACATGATTGATTTTGTTCGTGGTATTGGCTGCGAACGAATTATCGTAGTAGGTGGATATCAATTTCCGTTACTTCAAAAAAATGTACAGGGATATGCAACGGATGTGGTGCTTGTTAACAACCCAGAATATCAGCTACAAAATTTAGTTAGTTTTATGCGTGGGTTGGAACAAACTCAAGATGATGATCTATTTGTATGTAATGCCGATTATATTTTTCGAGATGGCACAAGAAATGCGGTGGCTCATAAAATGAATGATATATGTGTATATAGCAGTTTTGATTTATCGGGTAATGCAGATGACGTTATGAAAGTTGCCGTTGATGCAAATGGAGACATGATAACAATGTCCAAGAAACTTACTGAGTTTAATGCTATCTATACCGGCATGTTTTTCTTTCCCGCTCGCCAGATCGGAATGATTCGTTCTTTAACCCAAGAAATTTTAAATTCATGCGATAAAGCCACCACTACCGTGGAACGATTATTTTCTGCATTGCGGGAAAAAGGATATCCAATTAAAGTGGAAGATGTGGGGGGGGCCGATTGGTTTGAAATTGATACACCCGAGGAATGGATGGCGGCAAAACAGGCGCTGGAAGCAAAATAATACATTTATGGAGCAAATTACTTGTAATCTCTGCGGTAATTCTACCACGACTGAGCTGTATCGGTTTAACAACCAACCGGTAGTTATGTGTACCCAATGTAGCCTGGTATTTTTGAATCCTCGTCTTACCGCGGCCGAATACGTACGACATTATACTGATAGTTATCAGGATGTGCGCCATAAAATTACTAGCCTTAGCCAGGCAGTGGCGCGGCTTGAAGCGAAGGGGAGTTATAAGCAAAAACAAGATCGGCTTCAGTTCTTTGCGGGGTTTATTAATGAACACACTAAGATATTAGAGATCGGATCCGGATGGGGCACATTTCTAAAAGTACTCCAGGATACCTATCATTGTCCGGTTGTTGGTATTGAGATTTCGGCGTTGGCCGCAGAAGTGGCCACCAAATACTATGGATTACCAATTATTCAAAAACCACTTGAAGAATATGTCGCCGCTATTCGAGGCACGGAAACATTTGATGTTATTATCATGCATCACGTATTAGAGCACCTATTAGATCCAAAAGTTGCTCTGAGTCAAATAAAGAGCATTATGCATGAAAATTCATATTTGTATATTGCTGTTCCAAACGTAGCGGCCCCTGATGAACTACTCAATACATTTTTCCGGCTGGAGCACTGTTATTATTTTTCGCCTTCAACGCTGGCTCGTTTACTGCAAGATTCAGGATTTTTAATTAGCAAGACCTATCTGGATGGTAAGGACATGAAGATGATTGTAAAGAAAGGAAACAATCATCATCAAGAACAGCTCCCCAGCGGCCCGACGCCAGTTGAATTAATGAGTTTGATTAAAAAAAGACAACAACAAGAAGAAATAAAACAAAGAGTACGTGCTGGGGCAGAACGGTTATTGGGACAGAAAAATTTTCGGATATTACAAAAAATTATTCATAGCCTTGGTTTATAAGTATGAAAACAAAAACTATTTTTATTGTTATTTCGCGAGGATTCATTATCCGCAATATTTTACGCAGTGGTGTTTTAGATATTTTGGTCGACCATGGTATGGAAGTAGTTTTATTATTTGCCAACGTGCGCGGGAAGGAGTTCCCCAATGAAATTCGAACAGAGTTTTCTGGGCGCGTCACCATCGAGGTATTACCGTCCGATACCATGGGGAATAATTTTAAGGAACGGTTATATCGTAAGTTTACCCAGCTGGTTTCATTTTTAGTTTATTCTCCTTCCACCTGGATTTATTCTAAAAGCGGAACGCAACGACAGTTGCAACGATCAAAGTTCCTTCCGTATATACAGCGATTAATTTATACCCCTTTGAGTAAAATCAGTGTTCTTAAAAAGCTAGCTCGTTGGATTGAAGACCATATATTTTATGATGGTACCTATGCTCATCTTTTTGATACCTATCGTCCGATGGTAGTATTCTCTACGTCAATTGTGTCAAAGCACGATATCGAATGTATGAAGGAGGCCAAACGCCGTGGGATTAAAACCGTTAGCATGTGTAAGGGGTGGGATAATATTACTAAAATTCTTTTGCGAACATTACCAGATCTAATGATAGTACAAAACGAAGGATTAAAGAACGATATGGAGCGAGTGCAAAATTTTCCCCGCAATCACATTGCGGTTACCGGTTTCCCTCAATTTGATTGGTATAAACGAACTGAGATTATAATCCCCCGGGCTGAATTTTTTGCTCAGCTCGGTTTGCCCGCTGACCGTCGTTTACTCTTTTTTGGTTCCGAAGGTGCCTGGGCACCAGATGATGATAGAATTGCTGAGACACTTGCACAATGGGTCAACGGATCAGAAACATTAGTTCGTCCCTGTTCACTTCTGGTCCGGCCTCATTTTTCAGATATCACCAATCCTCGATTTAATCGGTTCCGGGGTATTCCTAATGTTAAACTGGATGATAATTATAGTTTTTCAGATTTTTTTATTGATAACTGGAATCCGGGAGTTGCAGAAACCAAATTTTTTGTGAATTGTATTTATCATTCCGACATGATGATTATGGTTGCTTCTACATTAGCTTTGGATGCAGCTTGCCTAGATAAACCCGTTATTGGAATTGGGTATAATGTACTTCATCGGCCAAACGGTGAAGATGTTTCTCGGGATCTGTATGAAACCGACCATTATCGAGCCGTTGTGCAAACTCAAGCTATAACTATGGTATATTCAGATAGTGAACTCAAGAGCGCTGTGAATAACTATCTTACTAATCCTACTCATAATCAAGCCGAACGAGAGGTGTTACGTAAAGAATTGTGTTTCCGGGTAGATGGCAACTCCAGCAAGCGGATGGCTCATAATATTATGTCTTTGGTAAAGTAATATGAAAAAAGTCTTCTTAACTATTTCTCGTGGTAGCATTGCTCGTAATGTTCTCCAAAATGATTTTTATCGACTCCTGCGTAATCAGTATCAGGTACGACTCGTAACTACTGCCGCTACCGATGAGCGATTTCGTAAAGAATTTGGTCATCCCAACGTTTCATATATTGCATTTCAAGAACAGGATCACACCTGGGCCGATCGTTGGTTATTCTTCCTACATAAAAATTTAGTTTATAATTCTACCGTCGCTCAAAAAAATCGGTGGGGGAGTCCCGGAAATCCAAAAAGTAAACAGCCATCATGGTTATCATATATTATTAAACGGATTATTTTTTTCCCGCTCAGTCATATTCATTGGCTGCGGGATATAGTTCGTTTTTTGGATCAACTACTTCTTCAAAAAAGAGAAATTACTACGTTTAAAAAATTGCTCCAGCAGGAAAAACCCGATCTAGTGATTGTTACGAATATCACCAGCGATACAGAAGTAGCCCTTCTCAAAGCTGCCGAGCAGCTTGGAATTCATACGATTGCTATGCCCAAAAGCTGGGATAATTTAAGTAAACATGGTTTTCGTATTAAAGTTGATCGTTTAATAGTATGGAGTCAGTTCATGAAAGAACAGGCAGAGCGATTTCAGAATTATTCCACCACTAAAATTGAAGTAATTGGAATCCCTCAATTTGATTGCTATGCCGATAGACGTCGTTTAGTATCACGGGAAGAGTTTTGTCGATGGTATGGTCTTGACCCAAACAAAAAAATTATTTTTTTTGGATCGGAAGGAAAACTTTTTCCCACCGATGCCGAGATTGCCGCCATTCTTTATGAGTATACGTCATCACATGGCGATCAATTACTCCTACGCCCTCATTATGGTTACCGAAATGACGAGAAGAAATTTTCTGCTTTGGTCGGCAAACCGGGTGTAACGGTGGATTTATTTAATAATCCATCAGCTTACTTTCGGGACGAATGGGATTATTCCGAGGCTTTCATTAGTCGTTTTATGAATACTTTGCATCACTCTGATATTATTATTAACACCTGCTCCACACTATCACTGGATGCGGTAGCTTTTGATAAGCCAATTATTAGTATTGGGTTTGACGGATATACAAAAAAGCCTTATCATAGTTCAATTCTACGTTGGTATGAGACGGACTATTACCGGGCGGTTTTGGCAACGGGAGCCGTGGATGTGGCTAGGAGTAAGGCAGAATTATTCTCACTCATTGATGCGTCCAAAGCAAACCCGACCCGACGAGCATCGGAGCGCAAAATTTTGCGCGAACGTTTCTGCGGCCCCATTGATGGGAAGGCGGGAGAAAGGTTTTTTAAGATAATTCAACAGTATTTAAAATAAAAAATATGGGAAATAAAAATGCCGATCAACGTATTTTACGGAAAAAGAAGGGTTGGGTGCTCGAATCCGGATTAGTATTAGAATTTTTGGAAAAAAATTATCCTAAAGACGCCCACATTATTGATTTAGGGTGTGGGCCGGGGCATTGGCTCGTAAACTTATATGAAGCCGGGTTCAAAAATATTCATGGTGTGGATATTCAAAATTTCCTGCTTTTCCCAGAAGTAAAAAATCTAGATGTTTTTCGCCAAGCTGATCTGAATACTGGTAAGCTGCCGTTTCCTGATAATTCTGTTGATGTTGTTCTGTGCATGCAAGTATTTGAACATCTTGAAAACGCTTTCCATTTTGAAAGAGAATGCCGGCGGGTATTGAAACCGGGGGGAATGCTCATTCTTTCCTATCCGTATGGGTGGAGCATCCAAAGTCGACTGAAATTTTTATTTAAGGGCAATGTCATTGGTTATCGCATGGAAAATTCTCATATTAATTTTTTAACTAAAGATATTTTTAGCAAATGTTTTTTAAAGGATTTTAGAATTGTGCGTGAAGAATACTTCCGGGGACGGGTTGGAATATTTAGAATTCCCCTTAAACTACCGGCGAATAAATATTTTGGAAATGCGGTATGTTATTTTTTAGAGAAAAAATATTATCGTTAACCATCTCGCTATGAAAAGAAAAGTCTGCTTTGTAATTACTTCGGGAATCCATTATGGACGTAGTCGTTATATTTTAGAAGCAATTAAAAGTCATCCTCACTTAGAATTGCAACTAGTCGTAGGGGCTTCTGCGTTGTTGCCGCAATATGGTGATGTTATTACCATGATGGAGAAAGATGGTTTTAAACCGGATGCCCGTATTGTTATGACGCTTGAAGGAGGCAACCCGGTGGCGATGGCTAAAACCGCCGGAATTGGGATTACAGAATTTGCTACAGCCTTTGATAACCTGCTACCAGATATTGTTGTGGTACGAGGTGATCGTTACGAAGTGCTTTCAGCGGCCGTCGCTGCGGCGTATCTTAATATTCCGGTAGCCCATATCGAAGGAGGCGATATCACCGGCACTATTGATGAAAGCGTTCGTCACGCTATTACTAAATTGGCTCATATTCATTTTGCTACTCATGAAGCCGCTAAGCAACGAATCCTCCGGATGGGAGAAAATCCCCAGTACGTTTTTATGGTCGGTTCTCCCGAACTAGAGTTTATTGCTAAAAATGGTTTTGTTGTAACGAATGAATATATTAATTATTTAGGGGTAGGGAATATGGTTGATATTACGAAGCCGTATCTTATAGTTATGCAACACCCGGTAACCAGTGAGGTAGGCAAGAATCGACAACACATAACCGAAACATTACAAGCTATTTATGAATTTGGGATGCCCACCATTTGGTTTTGGCCCAACGTGGATGCCGGAACCGATGAAGTTTCTAAAGGTATTCGTGCTTTTCGGGAAAAATACCAACCTCCTCATATACGCTTTCTTAAATATGTTCCACCCGAACAATTCATCGGTCTCCTTAAAGGAGCTCACTGTTTAGTCGGTAACTCTTCAGCGGGTATTAAAGAATGCTCTTATATAGGAACACCGGTGGTAAACATTGGGACCCGTCAGCATAGACGTTTACGCGGACCCAACGTAGTTGATGTTGGATATAATAAAGAAGCCATTATAGAAGCTATTAAGCAACAACTAGCTCACGGTCTTTATGAGCCGAGTTTAATTTATTATCGCGAAGGAGTCAGTCAGCAAATCGCCAACATCTTAGCTTCAGTAGAATTATACACTCAAAAATATTTTTTTGAATAATAAAGTTTGAAATGACTATGTATCGTGAGAAAAGAATTCTGGGAGTAATTACCGCCCGTGGTGGCTCAAAAGGAATCCCCAGAAAAAATATTAAAATCCTTTCTGGCAAGCCACTTATTAGCTATACCATTGAAGCTGCCCAGAAAAGTAAGTACCTTACTCGTACTATTGTATCTACCGATGACGAAACAATTGCCCAAACAGCGCGGCAGTGCGGAGGAGAAGTGCCATTTTTGCGTCCCGCCAGTTTGGCTGAGGATACGAGTACATCTCTGCCCGTAGTTCAGCATGCTTTAAACTGGATAAAAGAACAACAGCATGAGGAGTATGATTATGTTCTTATTTTACAGCCAACCTCACCGCTGAGAACAGCCACCGATATTGATGCTTGTATTACTAAAATTATTGATACTCAAGCCGATTCAGTAATGAGTATGGTAGAGCTATCGGATTTTAGTCTTAAAAAATTAAAAAAAATTGAAGCCGATCTTATTCTGCCGTTGGCAGAAGAGGAAGGTAGTGCGAGTGCCTTGCGGCAAGAAGGAATAAAAGTGTACAAAAGAAATTGCGCCATATATCTTACCAAGGTAGCTCTGGTTCTTGCCGGAGATTTATTTGGAAAAATCTCTCGTCCCTACATTATGCCTCCAGAGCGCTCCGTAGATATTAACACACTCTTTGATTGGGAGCTCGCTGAATTTTTTCTTAAAAAGACAGTATGAAAAAAGAATTCGCCAAACTTGAAGGAGCTACTATTCTGGTAACCGGAGGGGCGGGTTTTGTTGGCTCAAATTTAATTAAGCAACTTCTAGACTGCGGCGCTCGGGTAATTTGTTTTGATAATTTTAGTACTGGAAAAAAAGAAAATATCACCGAGTTTTTTTCTGATAGTAATTTTATTCTTATTGAAGGTGATGCTAATAAAAAGGAAGAATTATTTCAGGCATTTAAAGATTCTACTGTTGATTATGTATTCCATTATGCCGCCACCGTCGGCGTAGTCCGCACCATTGAACAGCCTTTGGCAGTATTACATGATATCCAAGGAATACAAACAATTTTAGAATTTTCTCGGCAAAGGGGAGTTAAAAAAGTTATGTTTGCCTCTTCTTCGGAAGTGTACGGAGAGCCACTTGAGCTGCCCGAAAAAGAAGACGGTAGGCTTAATGCTGAATTACCCTATGCGACGGTTAAATTAATAGGGGAGCACTATTTAAAAGCATATTATACAACTTTTGGCTTAAAAACTTGTTCGTTACGATTTTTCAATGTGTATGGTCCAAAACAAGATTCTTCTTCATATGGCTTTGTGGCCGGGGTATTTCTGCGCCAAGCTTTGCAAGGAAACAATTTAACTGTATTTGGCAAAGGAAATCAGACCAGAGATTTTGTATATGTCGATGATAATATTGAGGCTTCGCTATTAGCTTTAGTGAGCGATTCTACTAATGGAAAAGTTATGAACATTGGTGTGGGTAAGCCCACGACTATTCTACAATTGGCCCAAGCAGTACAGCATCTGTGCCATAATCCTAAAGTCGCAATTAATTTTTTGCCATTAAGAAAAGGTGGTGAGATCATTCATCGTTGTCCTGATATTAATAAAATGAAAGAATATATTAATTTTGTCCCCCAGTATTCTTTAGAAGCTGGTTTACAAAAGACATTTGAATGGTATAAAAATAATTTGGAACGCTTATCATTATGACCACTCATAAAAAAATTCTAGCCATTATACCGGCTCGCGGTGGCTCAAAAGGAGTCCCTGGAAAAAATATTAAACTACTGGCCGGAAAGCCGTTGTTGAGTTATGCCATTGAAGCAGCAAAAAAATCTCAGTATATTACCCGGTTAGTTGTATCTACCGAAGACGAAAAAATTGCTGCTGTTGCCACCAACTATAATGCAGAAGTAATCAAGCGGCCGTTAGAGTTAGCACAAGATGAGACCCCCATGCCCCCGGTTTTAACACAAGTGATTGAGGCATTATTCACCCAGGAAGAATACACCCCAGATATAGTAGTATTACTGCAGCCAACGTCTCCCTTGCGAACCGCTCAGCACCTGGATGCTGCTATAGAAAAATTTTTATCTGCTGATTATGATTCACTACTAGGGGTAACTCTTATCTATGAACATCGTTTTGAACCGAATGAAACTGGGTATCTCGTTCCCGTAGAAAAAGAAAGAAAAAATCGACAGCAACGGAAACCTGTTATTATTGAAAATGGCTCAGTATATATTTCTTCTATTGAACTTATTAAGCACGGAAAAATTTTAGGTGACCGTATTGGATATTATCCTTTAGAAAAAAATGCTGCTATTGATATTGATGATCCATTCGATTTCTTTTTGGCAGAACAAATTATTCTCAATAACTCTAATAAATAGAAAATATGGAAATTAGAATTGGGAAAGTAACTATTGGTAATGGGTTACCTACCGTAGTAATCCCGGAAGCGGGCGATAATCATCGCGGTAGTTTAGATAGGGCTAAAGAATTAGCACAATGTGCCAAAGAAGCAGGCGCTCGTATAATTAAATTTCAATTACATCTCCCAGATGAAGAAATGGACCAAGCAGGAATGGCGGAGACGTCATCAAAAATGTTTTCTGCCTGGGGAGATCTATACGGATTTATTAGTCAGAACCTACTATCGGTAGCAGACCACGCTAAACTAATTGCCTTTTGCAAAGAAATTGATATTCAATATTTTTGTACCCCCTTCTCGGCTAAAGCCGCCCACATTTTAAAAGAAATTGGCGGAGATTCAGCGTATAAAATTGGTTCAGGTGAAACAGAGGATCTCCCCATGATAGAGGAAGTCGCTTCACTGGGACGGCCGATGATTGTATCGACGGGGATGTCAACCTATGAGGAAATTGATCTCACCGTTCAAACCCTGCGTTCATATACTATTCCGTTTGCTCTTATGCATTGTATTTCTACCTATCCTCCTAAGAGTTTGCGCGATCTTCATTTGGGGGTTATTTCTGAACTTCAGAAAAAGTATAATGTTATCGTAGGTTTTTCCGATCATACCCCCCCCGAAGGGGTGGTCGCCCAAACTGGAGAAACAATTTCTGAATCTCAACTGATGTGGGGTGCAATTGGGCAAGGTGCTTGTTTTATAGAAAAACATTTTACTGTTAACCGACAGGCACCGGATGCCGACAGTCGGTTTTCTCATGATAAAAAAACTTTGCAACGTTTACTATCTGATGTAAAAACTATTGATGAGGCCATGGACAAAAATCGTGATGTGTTTGAAAATGAAAAAGCTGTGTGGATTTGGGCCAAACGGAGTGTCTGTGTAAAAAATGCGGCCAAAGCTGGATCAATAATAACCAAGGATATGCTCACAAGCAAGCGTCCTGGTATCGGTATTCGTTCAAAAAATTATAAATTAATTTTAGGAAAGACCTTGCAGCGTGATTTAAGGCAAGGAGAAATGATCTTTCCCAAAGATATCGCTTAAATACTATGAGAAAAATTTGTGCGGTCACTGCTAATCGCGCCGATTTTAGTCGGATTGAAACAATGCTCGAGGCCATAAAGACACACCCCGATTTGCAACTTCAATTAGTTGTTATGGGATCTCATTTGCTCGAAATTACCGGCTTGACGATACAAGAGATAGAAAAGAAAGGATTCACAATTGATCGAACTCTGTATATGGAAGTAGCCGGAAATAACCCTACCACCATGACCAAATCGGTGGGTTTAGCTATTGTAGAGCTCTCCACTATTTTTGATCAATTAAAACCAGATATTGTACTGGTTCCGGTTGATCGGTTTGAATCGCTCGCGATGGGGGTAACTGCCGCCATGATGAATATTCATGTGGCTCACACGCAAGGCGGTGAAATAACTGGAACAATTGATGAAAGCATTCGACATGCATTGACCAAATTATCTCATCTGCACTTTGCTTCAACCGAACAAAGCAGAGAACGAATTATAAAAATGGGAGAAATTCCTGAAACCGTATTCAATATTGGCTGTCCGGGGACCGATCTACTCTTACGAGCCCCCCGCCTAGATCAAACGACAACTTTTGAAAGACTCAACACCGAAGTAATTAAAGTGAAAGAAAAGTATGATCCAGATAAGCCCTATTTGCTTGTTTTGCAACACCCCGTTACTACTGAATTTGATGATATTGAAAAACAAATTGTTGAATTATTAGAAGCTTTGCGACAGTTTGCCAATTATCAAATAATTATGTTGTGGCCTAATATTGATGCCGGTGCGGAACGCATTTCTAAAATAATCCGTCATTATTTAACTTTTACCGAACTGGCTGACGATCGAATAAAAATTGTTAAACACATTCCTGGTGAAATATTTGTAAATTTAATGCGTCACACTCTTTGTCTGGTTGGTAATTCTTCTAGTGGAATTCGAGAGGCAGGCTACTTTGGGACCCCGGTGGTAAATATTGGTTCTCGTCAAACAGGGCGAGAACGAGGTAAAAATGTTGTAGATGCTGGATATAATAAAGAAGCAATTATTCAAGCTATTACACAACAAATTAATCATGGAAAATACCCTGTAGAACGGCTTTATGGTGACGGCACCGCTGGAAAGCAATTTGCGGATATTTGTGCTTCAATTCCTCTGCCTCATATTCAAAAAAGAATTACTTATTAATGTACCGAGAATAAGCAGCAACAAGAATCTAATTCAGTATGAAATGTACGATTCTTAATACTTTAGGCTCCACCCTTACACCAGAGGCCAGAGCTATTCTTGCTCAGGTAGGAACTATTGTGGATATATCAGCCGAGGACATTCTGCAATCTTCCGCCCAAGCGCGAGTGGAAATAATAGTTGCAGGTCTGGGGGTTCACTTTAACCGTCATTTTTTAGAACAAGCGCCGAAATTACGCCTCATCGCCACCGCTACCACTGGGTTAGATCATATTGACCTTGAATATGCTCGGCAGCGAGGAATAAAGATTTTAAGTTTGCGCGGCGAAGAGAAGTTCTTAAATACCATTACGAGCACAGCCGAATTGGCTTGTGCTCTTATGCTTAATTTAGTGCGTGGTGTTTCCGCGGCCGCAGAAACTGTAAAGCAATATCAATGGAATCGTAATCAGTTCCGTGGGCATAGTGTTGTTGGAAAAACTCTCGGCATAGTTGGCTTTGGCCGCCTAGGGCGCATGATGGCGCGTTATGGGGCCGGTTTAGGAATGAAGGTGGTGGCGCATGATCCCTTTGTTGCTCAAAAAATTTTTCAAAAGCATAAAGTATCAAGCGCCTCTTTTAAGAATCTTCTTAAATTAAGCGATATCATTTCTATTCATGTACATCTGGATTCTACAACAGAGAATATGTTTAATGGAGCAGTTTTTAAACAGATGAAACCAACCAGCTATCTTATTAATACCGCTCGGGGCAAAATTATTAATGAGAAAGATATTTTGGCAGCGTTGAAAAGAAAAATTATCGCCGGGTACGCTACGGACGTGCTGGCTGATGAAATATCGTTTGGTAAAGTGTTTGGCCCTCACCCTCTGGTTGAATATGCTCAGGAACACAATAATATACTAATCGTTCCTCATATTGGTGGTATGACCTTTGAGTCGCGTGCGGCTACAGATATTTTTATTGCGCGCAAGGTTGTTGCTTGGGCCCGTAAGCATCTTTAACTTATTGTAGTATGCACGTTGTCAATTCTAAAATTGTCTGGGAAAAAATAACCAAAGGAGTATTTATTATTGCCGAAGCAGGAAAAAATTTTATTCAAACACCCGATGATCGACCAGTTACAGAATATTTGAATAATGCCAAAGAATTAGTTGATAAAGCGGTATGGGCAGGGGCGGATGCTATAAAATTTCAGACCCATAATGTTGAGGATGAGCAACTTAACATTCCAATTATTTCCCCACACTTTAAAGGTGCCAATCGTTACCAATGGGTGAAACGTAATACTGAGGCCACACCGGTTGTAGAATTTTGGAAGCCTTTAAAAAATTATTGTGAAGAGAAAGGAATTATTTTTTTCTCTACTCCCATGAGCCGCGGTGCGGCCTATCGTTTAGCTGAGGTTGGAGTACCACTCTGGAAGATTGGATCCGGGGATATTCTAGATTTTGTATGTATGGATTTTATGCGCCAGAGCGGTCTCCCCGTTATTATGTCTTCTGGGATGAGTACAATCGAAGAAGTTCAACAAGGGATTAACTTTCTAAAAGCTAAGAACCATCGTGTTGCCTTAACGCATGCTTTATCTAAATACCCAGGGCTTCCTGAAGAGGCCAACCTAGCAATCATTGAATTATATCAGGAACAATTTCCTGGTGTGCCGATAGGTTTTTCCGAGAACTCAGTGGGTATTGAACCCTCACTTATTGCAGTGGCATTGGGGGCAACTATTATTGAAAAGCATTTTACCATCAGTCGCAATCTGTGGGGGGCTGATCACAAAGTGTGTTCTACTCCCGAGGAATTTAAAGAATTAGTGGAAGCCATCCGTCAATTGGAACAAAATCCAACGGAGCGTGAGCGGTGGTTACGTCACCCTAAATTATCCGCCATACGTGGCCCGAAACAAAAAATATTGAAAGATGATGAAGCGCTTTTTCGTCCCATTTTTCGCAAAGCCCTCATGGCGGCGGAGGATATTCCAGCCGGAACTATTGTGCAGTCAAATTTAATCTATGCCATGCGACCCCAAGCCTATGCTGGCGGGTTGCCTTCCGAGACTTACGAACAGATAATTGGCAAAAGAGTTAAGGTTGACCTTAAAAAATTTCAGCCGTTGACATGGGAAGTGTTAGCCTGAACACTATAAAGAGAGCAAGTTAAACAACCTTATGTTGTTCGTATTTATTTTTTTCGGTGCCATTGCCCTGGCGTTCGCCAATTGTCTTAATGTTAAGTATATCCGGGGTAGTGCGGTGGGGGCCGCTAGAAGTTCAACTTTTGTGTTGGGAGGGAGTTTTTTGGCTGGCAGTGTATTTTTTATCTTCCTTTGGTTAGTATTGTGGTATGCCGGCGTGGTAACTGTGCCCACGGCACATACGTTTTGGCTCGCACTGGCCGCCACCATCACCATAAATGTTTTATTTGAATTTTTCCGTTTTCGGGCGTACGCCTTAACAGATTTGGGAGTGGTAGCACCCTTTGGCGCTATTGCGCCGGTGCTTACCATTGTAACTGGTTGGTTTTTATTAAAAGAAATTCCTACCATCGGCGGTACGGTTGGCATAATGGTGGTTGCTGCTTCTATTTATTTACTCCATCTTCAAGGCCCGTTTACTTGGAAAACAATTGTGCAACCACTCCAAGCAATATGGCTACACAAAGGAACTCGGTACGCTTTCCTGTCGTCAGTGCCACCAGCTGTTTCGATAATTTTTGATAAACAGGCAGTAGCGGCGGCTGACCCTATTTCTTTTGCCACCGTAGCATATGTAGGAATTGGTTTAGGAGCATGGGGGTTAGATATTGTGCAGCAGGGCTGGCCGCAATTTAAAAAACAAATCTTGAGCGCTCCGCCGCAACGTTTTTTAGCAATCGGTTTCTTTCATTTTTTAGCCAGCGTCGCTTTTACTATCACACTCCTTATGGCATTGGTTCCCTATATCAGCGCTTTGCGCCGCACCGTTATTATTTTTGAAATTTTGTTTGGGTATCTACTTTTACACCAGCGCACCAATCTACGCCGCCGCCTGTATGCTGGTGCTGGGGTGGTAGCCGGTGTTTTGTTAATTGCTTTTTTTCGTTAATAAAAAAGATCCTGGTAAAATCAGGATCTTTTTTCTATCATTATTTCGAAAAATTTCGAACCAATGAAAGGGAGAGGGTGACCGAAGCCCTCAGATCGGCGGGAAGTCGCCGGTGTTCGCCTCACTTGCGAAGAATGAGACGGGTCTCGAAGGTTTTGCTCAGCCGAGCTTGGCGCGCTCGCGCGCGCCCACGGCCATGGGCACTCGGCCCTTGAGTCCGTGCCAGCCGGCGAGCCTCTCGTAGTAGGGCAGCGCCATGCCGGGGAAGCCGGCGTTCTGCGCCACCCGAGCGGCCATCAGCAATGCCGTGCAGGTGACGTCGCCGTGGCGGTCGCTCTCCGCCTGAGCGATGATGTCGTTGAGGGCGCGAAGCGCCGTTTGCCCCGTCTTGTCGTCGCGAACGAGCTTCATCGCCGCAGCGAGCCTGGCCCAGTGCGGCCAGCCGGACTCAGTGGCGACCTGGGCATCCGCGTCGAAGCCGGCGTAGTTGAGGTCGCTGGCCCATGCGTGCCCGAGGAGGGCGTGGAGTGCCACGTTCGGCGCCCAGCGGTGCCCGGCGAGGGCCTTCGCCGTCGGCGTGCAGGAGACGTCGAGGAAGCCGAGCGCCGTCGCGACGCGCTCCGCGTCGTCGTCCTGGAGCGCCGCGTTCAGCGTTTCCACCGCGACCAGGAACGACGAAATCGTTCCCTTGGCGTGGTTGCCGACGGCGTGAAACGCCGCCGCCGCGGCCTGCTGGAGCTTGGCCGCTTCGCCGAACCGGCCGGTGTCTCGAGAGAGCACCCCCAGGTCGTAGGCCTGGCTGGCGATGACGAAGCCCCGCCGCTTGCTCGGCGGCAAAAGCAGTATCAGCTGGTACAGAGCGTGGGCTCTGACGAGCAGCACCTCTGAATCCATTCCAGGAATTAGGCGCCAGCCGTTGAACATTCCGCGCCGGAACAAGGCGGAAATCTCGGGCTGCGTCGCCATGTAGTGGAGGGCGAGGGTGTCGCAGGCGCTGGCGTAGCCCTCGAAGTCGTGGGTGCGCACGATCATCTCCTCCTCGATCTCGCCGAGGGCGTCGGCCGTCGCCCAGTTGGGCGGTTCGGTCTCGTCCCCCTTGTCGATGAGGGTCAGCAGGGCGAGGAAGGCGGGGGTCAGGGTGGACAGGTCGCGGGGTCGGGTTTCCATTGATTCCTCCGAATCATCCGAAGCGAGGCCACTCACTCGCGTGTGAAAGAACCACGGTTCTCATTAAAGAACCGAGGAGAGTGGCATCCCTACAGGATGATTAAAATTTTGGCTAAAAAAAGCTATTTGCCAACAGTACATAGTAGCAATAATTTCTATTTTTGTCAAGGTTAGAGGTTAGAAATTTTTTGCTACCACCCGTCTATCATTTGAGTCCCAAAAACAATTGACCATGATAAGTAAAAAATGTATACTATGAGCTATTATACTACCAGATTATTTTATGATAACGTTTGAATCTTTAAAAAACAAACAGGATCGCATTGCCGTTATTGGTTTGGGGTATGTGGGTTTACCCTTGGCGGTGGCATTGGCAAAGAAATTTGCTGTTGTTGGCATTGATATTAGAAAAGAACGAATTAAAGAACTAGAATTAGGTGTTGATAAAACGGGTGAAGTTGAATCCTCAGTGCTACAATCTGTTTCTCTTGAGTATACGTTTGACCCAACTAAAATAACCACGTGCCGTTTTATTATTATTGCCGTCCCCACCCCTGTTAATGAACAAAATTTACCCGACCTAACACTCGTAGAAAAAGCCACCAGCATGGTAGGGAAGTATCTAACTCCCGGTAGCATTGTGGTGTATGAGTCAACGGTGTACCCCGGGGCCACCGAAGATATTTGTATCCCTATTTTGGAAAAGGAATCTGTTCTAAAGGCAGGTTCAGATTTTAAAGTGGGGTATTCTCCCGAACGAATTAACCCCGGAGACAAAGAACACACGCTTGAGAAAACGGTAAAAGTGGTATCTGGTATGGATGCAGAATCCTGTGCGGTAATTGCGGCAGTATACGGCTCAGTTACTGCGGTATATCAAGCGGCTTCAATTAAAGTGGCCGAGGCCGCTAAAGTTATTGAAAACACGCAACGCGATCTTAACATTGCTTTAATGAATGAGCTGTCAGTTATTTTTAATCTCATGGATATTAGTGTGTATGAAGTGCTCGCAGCCGCCGGTACCAAATGGAATTTTTTAAAATTTGTTCCTGGTTTAGTTGGTGGGCACTGTATTGGAGTTGACCCGTATTATCTTACATACAAATCTCAAACACTTGGTTTTGAACCAAAAGTTATCTTGGCTGGTCGGCACATTAATGATAGTATGGGAGCGTGGATAACAGAACAAATTATACAACGTGCTCGAAAGCTCTACCCCAATACATCATTGAATAATTTTAAAACACTGGTAGCTGGTATTACGTTTAAAGAAGATGTTCCCGATGTGCGTAATTCGAAAGTGTATGATATTGTGCAGGCGCTGCGAACCAATGGTATTGAGCCATTAGTATATGACCCGATTGCTGACCCGGCTGATGTAGAGCGCGAATATGGCATTAAACTGTGCACATGGTCCGAAATAACTCAGATTGATATGGCTATTGTTGCGGTGGCTCATACCCCATTTAAACAGATGACAGCAGAAGCTTGGAAGAAAATTTTTGGTTTCAAGAC
>JAHFHX010000020.1 GCA_023246655.1 Candidatus Magasanikiibacteriota bacterium | reverse complement strand
GAGCCGGGGATTGGAAAATCAACCTTAGCACTCCAACTTGCAATCGCAGTGCCCGGGACACTATACCTCTCGGCGGAAGAATCCATTGAACAAATTAAACTACGGGCGGATCGATTAAAAATTAATTCACCGACCCTACGCCTTGGGAACGCGACGAACGTTGAGGAGATTGTGGCGACGATACGGCAAACAAAAACCGCCCTCGCCATCATCGACTCCATTCAAACCATTTTCTCCTCCGAGGTGGAGGGTGAGCCGGGAAATGTTAACCAAATTCGCGCTTCAACGGTGAAGCTGCTCGAAGCAGCAAAACAAACCGGCACGACGGTTATACTCATTAGCCACGTAACCAAAGATGGCGTTATTACCGGCCCGAAGACGCTGGAACATTTGGTTGATACCGTGCTTTATCTGGAAGGAGATAGGCATCACCAATACCGCATTCTTCGTACCGTCAAGAACCGGTTTGGCGCCACCGATGAAGTGGGAGTTTTTGCCATGGAGGCACACGGACTAACTGAAGTGAAGAATCCTTCCGCGAACTTTATTGAAGAGAGAGGCGAAAATACGCCCGGCAATATTTTAACCTGTTTAATGGAAGGTACGCGGCCGATATTGGTGGAAGTACAAGCGCTGGTAAGTAAAACCGCTTTTGGTTACCCCACTCGCAAAGCCAGCGGCTTTGATATCAACCGATTACATGTATTAATTGCAGTGCTCCAAAAACGCGCCAGCCTTAAACTAGAGCAATATGATATCCATATCAACATTGTGGGCGGGTTACAGGCAGATGAACCAGCAGCTGATTTAGCCGTGGCCATGGCCATTGCGAGCGCGTATAAAGATAAAACACTCGGGGCAGATTTGGTGGTGTTTGGTGAAATTGGATTAGGCGGTGAAGTACGGCCGGTCTCAAACGCGGAGAAACGAATTAAAGAATGTGAACAACTTGGACTTAAACGAATTATCACGAATATCGGTAAATTAAAAATTAAAAATTATAAATTAAAAATTATTAATGTCTTGAATATTCAAGAATTGATTAAACATACGTAAATATATATGTCAGTGCGATGATTCCCACCGAGTTGGGAGACGATAGTAACCTCCTTTAGTTCAGAACTCCTTATGGCAAGGAGTTTTTTATTTTCCACACCGCTACTTGATTTTTGAATCAAATCATGATAAGCTATTGACCGCTGCGGCCACTAGATAGGCCGCGAGGAGACCAGGATGGCACGTTCCACCAGCAGCACCGCTCTGCTCGGCAGAGGGTTCGGCGACCTGAGCCGAGTCTACGCGCATCACGAGATGCGCAAGCAGGAGAGGGAAGGCACGGCCCAGCGGGGCGAGCCCGTCTTCCCGGAGTTCGGACCCGGCGTGTCGCCGTCGCCCGACCTCCGGAAGCGGCGGCGGCAACGCCGCGCCGGCAACTAGGGCAGCAACCGCCGACACCGGTCGGCGGGGTATCGTAAAAGTTACGAAGGGCCTGAGACTGCGGGCCGAGCCTTCAGCAGTCAACACGAGTAGTGCGCCCGGCAGCAATGCGGGCACACTCAAAGGCAGTTCAGGGGGGAGAGGCGACGCAATCTCGAGAGCGCCGCCTCTCCCTTCCTCACGCAAAGGCACTTACTGGCTTAATGTAATTCATTCCAAATGCACCGTCTTCTGCCATTCTGTTATTTTAGCAACAATACCCGGATATTTTCCAACTTCCTCCGCAATCTCTCGCGCTGCCTCGCGCGCTTTTTTTATTATGTCCCGGTCGGTAAGCTTGGCAAGCCGTAGCTGCATCATACCACTTTGCTCAACGCCATATACTTCACCCGGGCCCCGCATTTCTAAATCTTTCTCGGCTAATTTAAAGCCGTCGTGATGCGTTTCAAAATATTTGAGCCGTTCCGCAACACGAGACGAGTCGGCATCCGTAAACAGTAAACAGTACGATTGGTGGTTTGACCTCCCGACGCGTCCGCGGAATTGGTGGAGCTGGGCGAGGCCAAATTTATCAGCTCCTTCAACCATCATTAACGAAGCATTGGGAATATCAACACCCACTTCAATAACTGAAGTGGAGACGAGAATATTAATTTCCCCACCTTTAAAAGCATCCATCACTGATTCTTTTGATGGCTTTCCGCCCACGGCGGACCCGTCTTTGGCGGGCATCTTGCCATGGAGATAACCGACACGGAGATCGGGAAAAATCTGTTTAGAAAGTTTTTCGTATTCACTAAGGACAGACTTTTTGTCATCCAGCGGTTTCGCGATCCCCCCTCGGGGGGGGTAGTGGGGGTGTAAGACCGTTGCGTCGTTAATTGGTTGAGGTGAACGGACACGCAGAGGACTTACACCCCCCGCGATGCCCCCCTCGAGGGGGGATTTTTTACCTCTGCCCTCTTCAATCAACGGACACACCACAAATACCTGTCTCCCCTGTTTAACTTGGGCCCGAATAAACTCATACGCCTTTTCGCGCTTGGCTGGTTCCACGAGACGCGTAATAATCTTTTTACGCCCTGGAGGTAATTCGTTAATAATTGAAATGTCTAAATCACCATACACCATGAGGGCAAGCGAACGCGGAATCGGGGTCGCGGTCATACTTAAAAAATGGGCGCAATGGGCGCTTCGTGGCATTGTTCCCCCCTTACGAAGGGGGGACGCAGAGGGGTCATCTTCGCTGACATGTTGGGATTTTTCTTTAATTATTTTTCTTTGTTCCACACCAAAACGATGTTGTTCGTCTACGATGACGAGTCCGAGGTTGTTAAAATGAACATTTTCCGAAAGTAATGCATGCGTGCCGACAACGATGTTAATTCCCCCATCACCCAATTTTTTTAGAAATTCTTTTTTCTTTTTTACATTTGTCATTTCGAGTGAAGCTGAAGCGGAATCGAGAAATCCCTTGACAGTTGAGGCCTGATTAGCGGTAAGTAGCCCGACGGTGACCGCCAATCCCTCAAACAACTTACTTAGGGAGGCGTAATGTTGGGCCGCCAGTATTTCCGTCGGTGCCATGAGTACTCCTTGATACCCGTTTAGAACCGCGCTGTATAGTGCCATAGCCGCAACCACGGTTTTACCAGAGCCAACATCACCACTGAGGAGGCGGTTCATGGGAGTTGATTTCTGTATATCTCGCAGAATCTCCCAGGCAGCTATCTTTTGCGTTTTGGTGAGGGTAAAGGGGAGATGTGCAACAAACTCTTTTATTGCTGATTCGTTAAAGGTGAGCGTGGGCGCGCTGTGGGTCAGGCGCGCACGGCGGCTCTCCTCGGCCTGAAGTTGAATTAAAAACAGTTCATCAAATTTGAGCCGCGCCGTACTTGCCGTTAAATCCTTCTCATCTTCGGGAAAATGGATACCATGAACAGCGTTGGACAATGGAACAAGGTCATTTTTTTCAAGAATATTAACTGGTAACCATTCAGAAATGCTCTGCGCCAGAGGCAAAATTTGTTTTACTAAAAATCGTACTTGCTTTTGGGTGAGCCCCGCCGTTAAAGGATACATTGGCACCAGGCGAGCGGTGCTGGTCGTGCCGTGCGTCGTCATTTTTTCATACGCCGGACTCACTAATTGTGGCCCCAGCATATCCGTTTTCACGGTGCCGGAGAGATACACCTTGTCACCAGGATGCAATAACTTTGAAAGAAATGGCTGATTAAACCAAACAATCCTAAGACTTTCACTATCATCACGAATCAAGGCTTCGGTAATAATTCGCCCACGACGGTGGCTACGCCGATTGGCAATTAACTCCAGCGTCCCGGCGACAGTCACTGCCTCCCCTTCTCGGAGTTGGTTAATAGGAACTACCCGACGGTAATCTTCATAGCGAAATGGGAAGTAATTTAATAAATCACCCGCGGTTACTACGCCGAGACGTTTGAGGTGGGTCGCAGTAGTCTTACCCACACGGGTAAGCTGACTAATCGGAGTAGAGAGATCCATAACAAAATACATGATACACGAAATACGATATAAAATATTTTATTCTCACTAGCAATTATAACATAAAAACCCCTCCAGGAGAGAGGTTTGTTTATTTCCGGCTTGGTTGTGTTTTAGTGCACCCATTAGGAGTCGAACCTAAATTTCCGGCTTCGCAGGCCAGTGTCCTATCCATTGAACGATGGGTGCGGGTCTCAATGCAGTTTGAACAGCCGCCCGAGTCGATCGCTCAACGGCTCTTCTTCTTGATCAAGGTCTTCTACTAAATATTGGGTTAAAAAATTTCGAATTGGCCGGGGATCATAGTCCAAAAGCGGTATCTGCAAGCGATGACGAATAATATTATTGAGTGTAAAGTATAAATTTTTTACCTCGGGCGGATTATAAATCATCCAAAAATTTTCCAATTCACTAAAACGATAATAATTATAACCTACTATAATACCGGTTTCGGTAATGGCAAAATTTACTTCCAATGGTTCCTGGGTATCATGCAGGTATAATACAATTCCAAAAAGTACGATGATGAGAGCAAAGAGGTAATTGTTGCTGAGTAACCCATAAGCAACTAAAGCTACCCCTATAATTCCCATACCAACATACCAACGGCGATCACGGCTGTGTTGTTCATACTCTTTAATGGTCCACTGATAAACCATTTTACCAAGCGGAGTTTTTTCTTTCCTTAAATCTAAAGGCATAATTGTGAGTACTCAATTCCGATTTTTTATTTTAATCTCCTAGCTGTGGATGGTACTGGATTTGAACCAGTGGCCTTGACAACCTGCCCGCCGTTTTGTGGACCCAAGAGGGATCGAACCTCTGACCTCTGCAATGTGAATGCAGCGCTCTAACCAGCTGAGCTATGAGTCCGAGGGGGCTGTTACATACACTATATCATAATCAACTTAAGAAATCAAGGATTCTGGTTGAAATAAAAGTAATGAATATGATATAGTAATGTAACGTTTATGCAACCTCGATTGGTAAACCTTCTTAAACCATCCGAAGAGCTTTCTGCCCCTGAGCAGCCCCCGGCGATACAATGGCGGGTGCTGTATTTTTTTATTGGAGCGCTCACGGTCTTTGGTATCATTTGGGGGGCATATAAAGTGACTCAACTTTTGACAATAAAAAACTTTACTAATGCATCAGCTGTCACACTCTACCCAAAAAAACGATCGGGATTCTTCCAAACAGTTAAAAATTTTATCTTACATTCTGAGCCAGTCCTGAATGGCGAAATTGATGATCGCATTAACATTCTTATCTTAGGTATGGGCGGGCCAGGCCATGATGGACCATACCTTACGGACACCAATATTATTCTGAGTATTAAACCAAGCACCCATGAGGTGGCTCTCATTTCTGTTCCCCGAGATTTGGGTGTAAAAATACCGGACTATGGTTGGTACAAAATTAACCATGTTAACTCCTTCGGGGAACTCAAAAACCCTGGCCAGGGCGGAGAGCTAGCACAAACAGTTTTTTCGCAAACATTTAACTTGCCGATTCCCTACTATATTCGTCTTGATTTTAAGGCTTTTGAAGAAATTATTAACGCTCTTGGTGGTATTGCGGTGAATGTACCACATTCCTTTACAGATACTCAATTCCCCGGACCAAACAATTCGTATCGTACTGTTACCTTTAACGCTGGAGTACAACGTATGGACGGTGAACAAGCTTTAACGTATGCGCGCTCCCGACATGGCACCAACGGAGAAGGTTCTGATTTTGCCCGCTCTGCTCGTCAACAACTTATTTTACTTTCACTGCGTGAAAAATTACTCTCGATGGGCACCTATCTTAATCCGGCGGTGGTACAGAATATTATTGAATCCCTCTCTACCCACCTTGCCACAAACCTTAATTTTGCCGAACTTTTATATTTAGCAAATTTGGCTCGAGACATACACGGTGTATCTAAAACCATGGTGTTAGATAATGCCCCAGATGGTTATTTAATTAGCACCACCGGTGAATCCGGGGCTTTTATCTTGGCTCCCAAAACGGGGTCCTTTGACATGATTAACGCTGGCATCGCAACTATTTTTGAAAGTAGCTCGTCAACGCCATCAGATTATAGTGGATTAAAACCATTCCTGAATGCCGCCGCCCCTCCGCCCCCTCGCCCTGCTTCTTCTACTCTTAAAATTGAAATCCAAAACGGCACCTGGCGAATTGGATTGGCCAGTCGGGTTAAACAACAACTTGAAAGTAAAGGCTTTACGGTCATTGGTATTAGCAACAGCTTAATTCGCCCAATTACAACAACCACTATCTATACGATCTCAGCGCATACCACCACCGAGGCTATAATAGCTCTTCGAAAAACATTCCCGACCGAATTGAGCAACACCCTTCCCGAATGGCTCAAAATAGAGTACGATAGACCCGAGACCCCAGAAGATGAACGCGGAATGAAGTATAATGGTGAAGCTGATGTTCTTATTATTTTAGGAAATGATTATCAAGAATAATTTATAATTTTCAACTGTGACTACTCCTGCAAAAATTATTGACCAGAATCTTCCCACCGTGGCTTTGGTTGGCAGAGTTAACGTTGGCAAATCATCCTTATTTAACCGTATTATTGAAGAGCGCCACGCTTTAGTTTCTGATATTCCCGGTACTACCCGCACCCGTAATATGGGTATTGCCTCATGGCGGGGCAAAAATTTTCGCTTAATTGATACCGGCGGGTTGACATTCACTGACGACGTCCCGCTTGAGGATGATATTGTTCAGCAGACCGCGCTGGCCATTAGCGAAGCGGATGTAATTATTTTTGTTACCGATATTCAGGAAGGAATATTGCCCCAAGAGCGAGAGCTATCGCGAATTCTCTTACAAAAAGTAAAAGATAAACCCATTCTCCTGGTTGCTAATAAGGCTGACAATCTCTCTTTTTATCCGGCGGTGCACGATCGGGAATGGCGTAAGCTAGGCCTAGGTGAACCCGTGCCGGTATCGGCCGCTAATGGCAGTAACGTGGGTGATCTGCTTGATATAATTTATAAAAAATTAGCTAGAGGCTCGCGCCGACCCAAAGTAATAAAAGAGATCTTGCCCATCAAAGTGGCCATTATGGGCCGACCCAACGTCGGCAAGTCATCGCTCTTTAATAAGCTGATTGGCGAAGAACGAGTTATTGTGAGTGACATGCCACACACCACGCGCGAACCACATGACACGTTGGTAGAGGTTGATCATCAACCAATCCTTTTCATTGACACCGCTGGCATCCGTCGCAAAAATAAAGTTTCCGGCGAGCTCGAAAAAATTGGTATTGGTAAAAGTATTGCGACCGTTAATAAATCTGATATCGTACTTCTGGTGCTTGATGCCACCGAACCAATCACCGATCAAGATCAGCAATTGGCAGGGCTGCTGCGTGAACACACCCGGAGTGTGATTATGGTAATTAATAAATGGGACCAAGCTGAAGATAATAGCGATAATTTCCGCAATAAGGTCAAGGCTGATATCTACACCGCCTTTCCTCATCTTAATTTTGCACCAATTGTTTTTACCAGTGCCAAAACCGGTTATCGCGTACACCAAATTTTCCTACTTATTAAGCAAGCCTGGGAAGGCCGCCAGGTAGTGGTGGATGATGGACGGCTCAAAGAATTTTTGAAACAAACAATTCGCCGTCATCTTCCCACCCGTGGTAAAGGAGTGCGACACCCTCGAATTATAAGCCTTACGCAACTGGCTACTAATCCACCAGTGTTTGATATTGTCATTAAAGCCAACACCTCCCTCCATCTTTCCTATGTCCATTTTATTGAAAATCGATTGCGGGAAGAATTTGGTTTTTTTGGATGCCCGATTGTAATGAAACTCAGTAAATTAAAACGCCACACGGCACCGCCAAAATTATAACTATTACAACCACCATATGATAAAAGAATTTCCGCCTATTGCTCAAATTCAAAAAGAAATTGGAAAAATAAAATTTAAAAAAGAATCAACCAGTAAAGAACAGCAGCTTCAAGCAGACAGACGCCGTTTAACATCAGAAGTTGATATGGCTCTCTCTACATTCCTGAGCGGCTTGTCAAGGATTACAGAAACACAAACTAAACAATTTAAAGAGTTCACTGCTCGTTACTATGATTTAGTAGTATTTTGGAGTAAGCTCTTGGACAAGCCGCTCAGCGAACGCATCTTTCTGCTTGAAGAAACAAATGACATGCTGGAACAGTTGCTAACAGATATAAAACAAATGAGGTCATCACTATGAAACTAATTGTTGGTCTGGGCAACCCGGGAAAACAATATGAACGTACTCGTCATAATGTGGGATTTTTAGTGATCGATGAATTAAGGAATGAAGAACAAGCCTTCGTCCCGAGCTCAAGCCGAGGGGGAACAAAGAACAAAGGTATTGAAGCTGAAGTTTTTAAAATTACCTTGGAAGGAAAACGGGTAATGCTTACAAAACCTACTACCTTCATGAATAACTCTGGCCAGCCGGTGCAAGCCCTAATGCATTTCTATAAACTGACGCCAGCAAATTTAATTGTTATTCACGACGACAAAGATATTCTGCTGGGCGAAACACGCGTCCAGCGTGACCGCGGAGCGGCCGGGCATAATGGAGTGTTGTCGATTATTGAGCATCTGGGGACAAAAGACTTTGTTCGAATTCGAGTGGGGGTTGCGCCAAATCCCCTTCTGTCCGAGGCGGGGCCCCGGATTGCTGACACGGCGGATTTTGTCTTGGGAAAATTTACGAAAGAGGAACAGAAAATTTTGAAAGGGGTGATTGAGAATGTGGTGGAAGAAGTGAAAAGACTCATTCTGCCATCCTGAGCGCAGCGAAGAGCCTGCCCTGAGGCGTAGCCGAATGGGATATTCCTTTTGCACTAATCGCTATGATGGTGATTATGACTAAACGGAAGATTCTTCGTTTCACTCAGAATGACAATTGTATATGCGACTTCACCCCACCCTCCAAACCTACTTCTCTACTTACAAACTCGACGCCTTCCTCATCACGGACCTCTATAATGTCCGTTTTTTGTGTGGGTTTACGGGGACGAATGGAATGATACTGGTGACACAGGAACAAGAATATTTTTTTACTGACTTTCGCTACACCGAACAGGCCGCCAAGCAGGTAAGGGGTTTTAAAATCGTAGAATCACATCGCGAAATCAGCGCCACTATTATTGAATTTCTTAAAAAACATAAGATCAAAAAGCTGGGATTTGAGGCGAGCGCGACGAATTATAGTCAGTTTTTGCAGTTGAAAAAAAATTTGCGTGGTATTACGCTTGTTTCAACAACTGAGGATCCAAGTAAGTTGCGGGAGGTTAAGACTGAGATCGAGATTAGGAAGATTGCGAAGGCTCTGCAGATTAATAAATTGGCGTTTGAGGAAATTCGACATCAGATTAAACCGGGAGTGAAAGAAATAGAGATAAAAAAATATTTGGAGATAGCGATGTTGAAACATGGTGCGGATAAAATTGGCTTCGACACCATTGTTGCTTCTGGGTGGCGCGGGGCGCTACCACATGGCGTGGCGTCCAATAAAAAAATTAAAGCGGGGGAATTAGTGACAGTTGATTTTGGGTGTGTGTTTGACGGATACAATTCGGATGAGACAGTCACCATACTCGTGAGCGACCGAAACCCCACCCTACGCCCCTCCCCTATAAGGGGAGGGGAACCGTTGGCCGTGGGTCGTTCACTCTCTATCCTACAAGGGGAGAGACACAGAGAGGGGTTTCGTCGTCAGCTGGAAATTCACCAAACTGTTTTTGACGCCCAACGCGCCGCCATTGCCGCCGCCCGCCCCGGCGCCAAATGCTCCGACATCGACAAAGCCGCTCGAGATTACATAACTAAAGCCGGCTATGGCCAATATTTTGGCCATGCGCTTGGCCACGGCGTGGGGCTCGAGGTCCACGAGCGACCGGTTCTCAGCCCAAATTCGACAGATGCTCTGGAGACAGGAATGGTATTTACCATTGAGCCCGGGATTTATATCCCGAAATTTGGCGGCGTCCGAATTGAAGATGTATTTGTGTGTACGAAAAGTGGAACGAAACAACTCTCTAAAATAAATAAAAAACTCGGCGTCTAACCGAGTCTTAATATTTTTTATCATTTCGTCTTTTCTGCCGCCAAAGTACGCAATCCTTCAGCAGCTTTATTTAAAGTTTCTGTCAGTATTCTCAAAAGAGAGGTTACTTCTTCGTAAGAAACAAATTCGGCTGGTGGTTCCTCCCCGGGGTCTGGCGGAAGCGGCGAACGATCTGCTTTTAACCCAGTCAATCTCTGCTCGCCATCTTCATACCGTTTAATTTCATCCTCGCGTATCCCCTTCTTATGTCTCCAATCTGACCATTCTCTATCTATCACTCTAAGACCTTCCGCGACCTTTTCTACGTACTTCCCTCCTACTTTTCTAACAACAACTTCTTCTCCCCCTTCTGCATCAATAAAGTTATCCGTAGTATCCACATAAACGTGAGCGTTTTCACCTCTTGGTCGATAACGCACCTTATGCGAACCATTTTCAACATACAGCGAACCTTCCATGTTTGAGCCGAGGCTTTGCCATCTATTATCGCTGCCACCGCCTAGATGCATAAAAACTTCTCCAACTTGTTTTCCTTTTTGAAGTGCGACACGCAATGGTTCTTTAATTTTTTCTGCCGCTTCTTTCAAGCGTGAATTCCCCATCTCTTCTTCGGTATAATAAAATGCCGATAACGCTTCAGTTACAGCCCGGTAAGCTAGCGCAGCGCTTTCTAATTGAATATGAAAAATCTCTCTCGCATTAGTACCTTTTATTTCTCTTCTCATTTCGCCTTTACGCATAGTAATAATATTAGCATTAAAAACAGATCTTACAATTTAAGATACTGTTATTTGACATCACTGTCAATGCCCGGTACGATGTAAAGGCTTGAAAAGTCGAAAAGGCTTACAAGGCCCACAAGGCTGACAATATTTATCAACCGCCTGGTAAGCTTTGTAAGCCTTTTCAGCCTTGTAAGTTTTTATGCACGCTGCCGCGCTCGCCCACTTTCCTAAACTCACTTATCAGCGCTTTAAAAAGCTGCATGATTTTTTTGATAACTGGCAAGATGCCTGGGAGGCGGAGATTGGGGAACTCATTCAGGCTGGTTGGGATGAAAATATTGCAACCGAATTTATTGCTTGGCGGGAGGAACAATCGCTGGAAAAAATTAAGACTAAGATTGAGACTGAACAAATTGAAGTAATCGCACTCGGCGACCCGAAATACCCGAAACTGCTTAGTGAAATTGCTGATCCACCCTTGGTGTTGTTTGTTCGCGGGCAATTACCACCTAATGAACAACCGGCGGTGGCAATGGTGGGCACACGCAAATGTACACCCTATGGCAAACAGGCCACTGAACAACTGGCGACTGAGCTCGCCCAAGCCAAGGTAGCGGTGGTAAGTGGGTTAGCGCTTGGCATTGACGGAGCGGCACACGCAGCCGCGCTCAGCGTTGCTGGAACAACGGTGGCGGTGTTGGGCTCAGGTGTGAACCAAAAAAATATTTATCCTGCCAGCCACCAAAAATTAGCCGAGGAGATTATTGCGCATAAAGGCGCAATAATTTCCGAATATCCACCCGGATTTGAGCCGACCCAATACTCATTTCCAGCCCGCAACCGCATTATCGCTGGGCTCACTCTTGGCACGCTCGTAACGGAGGCACCCACTGACTCAGGCGCCCTTATTACTGCCAAATGTGCCTTGGATTATAACCGTGACGTGTTTGCTGTTCCTCACCCTATACTGTCCGCGAGTGGTGCGGGCGGCAACAATTTAATTAAAATGGGAGCCCGTCTTGTTACCACCGCGGCGGATATTTTAGATGAACTCAACATTGATAACATCGAGCAAATTATTGCCAATAACCAAGTACTGCCATCAACTCCAACGGAAGCTAAACTCCTTGTGGTGCTCTCTAAAGAACCGCAACATATTGACTTGATTATTAAAGCCAGCGGCCTCGATAGCCCCACCGTCAATAGTACCCTCACCATGATGGAGATGAAAGGGAAAGTAAAGAATGTGGGCGGGATGATGTATGTAGTGAAATGACACAGATTACACGGATTTTTGTGGATTGCACAGATTCGTGACAATAATTGTAATCTGTGTAATCATCATTATAATCTGCGTAATCCGTGTTATGAACTACACCGAAGCCTACAATTATCTCATCGCCCTTGGCCACATCAAACGCAAAGAATATATCTCTGACCCAAGAGCGTGTGGTTGGTATTTAAAACGAATGCAATTTTTGCTTAACATGCTGGGGAATCCAGAGCGAAAAATTCCGCACTATATTCACGTAACCGGAACGAGCGGCAAGGGGTCCGTATGTATTATGCTCGCGTCAATACTCCGCGCCAGTGGAAAAAAAGTTGGGCTTCTGACCTCACCACACCCATCAGTACTCATGGAACGCTGGGAAGTGAACGGTAAAACGATGCCGGAGAAAGAATTTACGGAGCTGATTGAAAAATTAAAACCGGTGCTCGATACCTACCTTGCAACCACACCCTATGACATGGTTTCGTTTAGTGAACTCATGACAGCGATTGCGCTTTATTACTTTGCGAAGAAAAAAGTGCAGTGGGCAGTGTGGGAAGTGGCGTGTGGTGGGCGGTACGACGCTACTAATATCATTCCGTGGAAAGACGTGGCGGTGATTACGAATGTGGGGCTCGACCATATAGGGATTCTGGGGGATACCAAACAAAAAATTGCGTATGAAAAATCTGGCATTATAAAAAAAGGGTGCCACGTATTTACGGCAGAGCGGGATCCAAAAATTTTAAGGATAATTGAACGGGAGTGTAGGAAAAATAAGGTTCAGCTATCCAAAATCCCCCCTCGAGGGGGGCTCACGGGGGGTGTAAGACCGATGCGTGGCGGTGAGCGATTGGGCGACGCAAAGGACTTACACCCCCACTACCCCCCTCGAGGGGGGATTTTTGGTACTGATTTCATTTATCACAACACCCCTTACCATCTCCCCACTCTCGGCCACCACCAAATCAAAAACGCGGTTCTCGCGATTGAAATTACTCGCAGCTTAAACATTGCAGACGCTGCAATTAAACGTGGGCTTGCCAACATCGTGATGCCCATCCGCATGGAGGTCGTTTCCAAAAAACCCCTTATCATTTTGGACGGCGCCCATAATGTTGATAAAATAAAAACGACGATCGAAACAATCCGAAACCTACAACCTACAACCTACAACCTACAACCTCTACACCTGGTTATCGCTCTCGCCGCCGACAAAGACGCCGCTGCAATCACTCGCCAACTTGCAACACTAAAACCACAATCAATCGCTTGCACCCATTTTACCTGTAACCCTTTCCGCCGCGCGGCTAGCCCGGCGGCTTTGGCGAAACGTTTCAAACGTCTTCTCCCACGCACGCGTATAAAGTTATTCTTAGATCCAAAAGATGCCTTAGCTTGGAGTTGTAAACAACAAAAAAACGAGGATCTGCTCCTCGTCACCGGATCAATTTTTTTAAGCGGAGAATTGCGAATGTTGTTTTAATGCATATCTACTACATAGGGCGGTCCCCAAGCTTTTCCTTTTTCATCTATCAACACTTCCTCCTCGGAAAGTCCTCGCATTTTACAGTAAGCTTCAAATCTTTCAGAACCCGGCCTAAAAGGAATGCGCCTATATCCGGCTGCCCTAAGCTCATTTTTTGTACGAGGTTGCAAAGCGTTTTTATATTCTTCTCCCATTTCGCGCAGAAACCCAGCAGTTCTAGCTGATTTCACTCGATCACTAGCAGAGCGACGGGAATCGCTCGCGGCACGGGCATAACCACCCCGCCTATTATCCAATTCTAGTTGCGTCGCCTTAAACTCTTTTTCTAACCTTGCCCTGTCTGCAGGTGATAATGGAGGACGGCCCTTACCTTCTGTCATAGTTATTTATACTTTAAAGTAACAGCTTATATTAAATTCAGCTCCCTTGGCCGCAATTTGTTTATATAAATCTAATTGTACTATAACAATCTCAAGTTGACAATGCCCTTTAATTTCGTTATTATAGGCCAATATGAAGACTCTTGTCATCGTTGAATCTCCTACCAAAGCCAAAACCATTACCAAATTTTTAGGGAAAGAATATAAAATTTTATCCTCGTTTGGTCATGTCCGAGATCTGCCCAAATCCAAACTTGGGGTGGACGTGGAGCATGGTTTTGAACCACACTATATCATCAGTAAGGATAAAACCAAGACTGTCAAAGAACTAAAAGATGCCGCCAAAAAAGTAGACGCTATTCTATTCGCTACTGATGAGGACCGGGAAGGAGAGGCAATTTCCTATCACTTGGCTACTATTTTGGATATCGACCCGGGAGATGCAAAGCGAATTACTTTTCATGAAATTACTAAATCAGCTTTGCTTGAGGCGCTGGAGCACCCGCGGGCGCTGGATTTGAAGCTGGTGGATGCCCAGCAAGCTCGGCGTGTACTTGACCGCTTGGTTGGTTATAATTTATCACCATTTTTGTGGAGAAAAGTAGCGCGTGGATTGTCGGCCGGGCGGGTGCAGTCAGTCGCGGTTCGTCTCGTGGTTGAGCGCGAGCGGGAGATACAGGCGTTTAAGACGGAGGAGTATTGGAGCATCAGTGGAAAGTTCCAAGTTCCAAGTTCCAAGTTCCAGGAAACGTTTGAGGCGAAATTGAATGCCATCGCTGGAAATAAATTGGATAAACTCGACCTTAAAAATAAAGAGCAGGTTGATGAAATTTTAAAAAATTTAGAAGGCGCAACGTATGCGATAACAAATGTTGAGGAAAAACAAACGAAACGTACTCCACCGCCACCGTTTACGACGTCGAGTTTGCAACAGGAAGCAAACCATCAATTAGGTTTCTCCGCCAAACAAACGATGCGGCTCGCACAGCAACTCTACGAGGGTGTAGAGCTCGGGAGCGAAGGCTCGGTGGGTCTCATCACGTACATGAGAACTGACGCCGTGAATTTGTCACAAAAATTTTTGGATGATGCTAAGCAAGTGATCGGCAGCGAGTTTGGCAATACGTATCAACTCAATGCGCCGCGATTTTATAAAAATAAAAGCAAAGGCGCGCAAGAAGCGCACGAAGCCGTACGCCCTACGGAAGCTGTACGCACGCCAGGCGCCGTGCAACCGTTTTTAGATCGCAACCAATTCCGCCTGTATGATTTAATTTGGCGCCGGGCAGTAGCGACCCAGATGGCAGCGGCAGAATTAAATTCGGTGGTGATTGACCTTAATGGGACTCCCTCCCCCCTGCAGTCCCCCGCAGGCAGGGGGACACAGCTAGTATATGGTTTCCACGCCACCGGTCAAACAATTACGTTCGATGGTTTCTTAAAATTATATCCTGATAAGGCCAAGGAGAATGCACTCCCAAAATTGACCGTTGGCGAAGCGGCTGACTGCCAAGAACTCAAGCCGGAACAACACTTTACCGAGCCGCCAGCCCGCTACTCTGACGCGACGCTGGTTAAGGCGCTTGAGGAGTATGGTATTGGCCGCCCATCAACCTATGCACCGACGATTGCCACCATTGAAGATCGTGGTTATGTGGAGCGTAATGAACAAAAAAAATTGCAACCCAAAGACATTGCGTACCTCGTGAATGATTTACTCGTTGAGCACTTCCCCCAAGTAGTAGATTATCAATTCACGGCGCAGTTGGAAGAAAATTTAGATGAAATTGCACGCGGCGAAAAAGATTGGCAGCCAATTATTGCCACATTCTATCATCCATTTAAAGAAAACTTGGATAAAAAGGATGCAGAACTTAACAAAAAAGATATTACCGAAGAAAAAACCGACGCTGTCTGTGACAAATGCGGCAAACCAATGGTAATTAAAATGGGGCGGTTTGGTAAATTTTTAGCCTGCACGGGGTACCCCGATTGCAAAAGCACACGACCCCTCCCTGGTGACGAAAAAGCTGCGCCTATGGCCGAGCCGACCGATGAGAAATGCGAAAAGTGTGGCGAGCCAATGCTGAAGCGTATGGGGCGGTATGGCCCATTCCTTGGCTGCAGTGCCTACCCCAAATGTAAAAATATCAAAAATATTGAAATTAAGGTCAATCTCAAATGCCCCAAATGCACAGAGGGTGACATGGTGCAAAAACGGAGTAAACGTGGCCGCACCTTTTTTGGTTGTAATCGCTATCCGGATTGTGATTTTGCCTTGTGGGACAAGCCAACGGGTGAGATGTGCCCCAATTGCAGCCAACCATTAACATTTGGTGCCAAAGGTGTGGTAAAATGCAGTAATAAAGACTGCGACTTTAAAAAAGAAGTTACCTCATGAAAGTCACACCCTTCACGAACTTACCTGAGCTCCAATCACCTTCCAATCGACGTATCACTGCCCTTATCATCTTTGCCTTCTTGGCAACATTCGCAGCAGCACGCCTGACTGTGTATTTAATTCTGGCTGGCATTCTACCAAATCTATTTTTGGTTATAAAGGGTGTCCACGTCCACCACTTTACCTACGGAGTCGTCATTTTGGCCCTTGCTGGGCTTTACTTACTTCTTAAGCGTCCTAGTGTTGAAACGCGAACCTTTACTTGGCTCACCTTCTCCTATGGCATTGGACTCGGGCTTACTTTTGATGAATTTGGTATGTGGGTTCAGCTCCAAGATGATTATTGGATCCGGCAAAGTTATGATGCTATTATCATTATCACCTTGTTGCTCTTAAACATTGTCTATTATAAAATTGTGTACCGAGCGCTTAAAGAACTGCTGCGTCTCCCGTTTCGCATCCTCTTTTTTCCCTTCCGCGTTGTTTACCACAAAGAAAAAAATCCCTCATGATGAAGGGATTTTTTAATGTAGGGGCAAAAGGAAGCCTTGATGCCAATGGTGATATTAAGGTCCTTTGCCACCTACGCTGGTGAGTATAGCACAATAACGAGTGAAAATCAAGAATAGAGTAGATTGGACCACCGGTAACGCCTATTGTTTAAAATGATAACCGAACACTCTATAAAAACAGTCCCGCACCAGCAAATTGCTGGTGCGGGATGTTGGCGTTAAGGTTGGCCTTAATATCACAAAACAAGTATAGCACATTTTATTGTAGTTGTCAAGGGCTCGCGAAGCATATATACTACTGGTGCGATTAATCTTCTCTATGACTATGCCTCAAATTATTGAGATCCCTCAAGAATTATCCATTAAAGACATTATCGAAAATATTAAAAAGTATTCTCGTCGTAGTGAGCTTGATATGGTATGGTTGGCCTATGAAACTGCGGCTAAAGCTCACGAGGGTCAGTTCCGCAAATCTGGTGAACCATATATTATTCATCCGCTCGCAACCGCCTATATCTTAACAACCATGCGTATTGATGTCCCCATTATTGTGGCGGCATTGCTTCATGATGTTCCGGAGGATACTAAGGTGACTCTTGAGGATATTGAAAAGAATTTTGGTAAAGATATTGCCGCCATGATTCGCGGCATTACTAAACTGGGTAAAC
>JAHFHX010000032.1:1090-4295 GCA_023246655.1 Candidatus Magasanikiibacteriota bacterium | reverse complement strand
GCTCCCGGCTCCTGCCAATACTAAGCAGGGGCCATCCCCGTCCTTGACGACCTTAAACTGTTCGGTGTTGAGTTCCTGCTCAAAATTAACAGTCATACATAACTCATACATTTCGTAATTCAAATGAGGTTTGATTAAAAAAACTTGATATGAGTTCAAAACTCTTTCAGAGTATCATATTTTTATCACTCTGACTAGCAGGAAATAGAGAATAAAAAAAATCTTCCTCACTTGAGTGGGGAAGATTTTTGCGGTTTACTTCTTTTTCTGATCATTGGCTGGTTCTGGAGCTGGTGGAGGAGGTGGAGGCGGTTCGGTGAGAAGCTCCAATTTGTTGCGAATCTCTTTATTATTAGGGTTCAACTCTGCCACTCGCTTCAATAGTGGAATTGCTAAATCTTTATTTCCGGTTGCTTGATACAGACTAGCTAAACCATAGAGGGCGTCGGCATAATTAGGATTTAAAATAATTGCGCGTTTGAACAAAATTTCGGCCAGAGCGTTGTCATTATTTTTCCGACGATTAAAGTGATACCGACCGAGTTGGAAAACGTATTCAGGATCATTTTGACCAACAAGAATCTTCGCCTCGAGAGCTTCAATGGCGCCATCGAGATTGCCTTGCAGTTCTTTGGTAAGCGCTAAGCGCACTACCGGTACCGACCAATCAGGTTTCAACAGAGCGGCTTGTTCAAAATCTTTGGCCGCATCAGCATAACGCCGCACGAGGAGCAGCGCATTACCACGACCAAGAAAAAAAACGGGGTTCGTGGGTTCTAACTTAATTGCTTGGTCCAATGAACGAATCAACCAATCATTAGCCTCTGGTGCCACTGCCCGTGCGTTCGCATACATGGTGGAAAGAAACTCCCAGGCGGCAACATTTTTTGGTTCGTTATCAGTGGCTCGTTTGGCAGACTCTACCGCCAGCGCGACACTTTGATATACTTGGCTGACATCGCCTTTTTTATTCACAATTTCTACCGCTCGAGCCAGAAAACTGTCGGCTAAAGCTAAATGAAATAAGGTCCGGTGGCTGTTCCAATCCAAAGCTTTTTGGATGTTCGCAATTTTAACATTTGGTGCCTGGCCAAAACTTTTGGCATACACCACTTCGGCCGAATACCACCGAGCCAAGTACACTCCCAACACCACAATAATGCTCACGGCGGTAATACAGGTGAATGAGGTAACAAGAGCATATTGTGGCGTGGTTTTTAATGATAGGGTGGTAGTAGGAAGTGACGCATCAGCAATCTGGCTGCTCATAGTGACCAAGAACCCGGTTAATAACCACCACATCATCCACTGTACCGCGCCCCAATTGGCCACACAAAAAGAAATTGTAATCATGAACCAACCTCCCACTAAGCTCCAAAACAATAAGGGTGAATCATAAAAATTTCCTACGTCCTCAATATCCCCTAATCGCTTTCGTTTACGGTGATCGCTGAGTTGCCGTACCCAGGCAGCCACAATAAGCCCCACCAGAATAAGAACCACGATTACAAATAATAATGATACGGGTACTCCCATAGTGGGAAGCCAATCCAAGGCTGTACTATAAGACTGGTTAAATCGTAAATTCCAAGCAAAGTTTGAATTCATGACTGCCGGACGAAATTGGGAAAATCGATAACCAAAGGTGCCCGGACCGCTGCCCAGAAAAAATTGCTTTAGATTATCGAGGAGCGATGTGGTGGCAATGTTCCAGGATAAATTAGAACCTAAGGAAATTTCAGCCGGAATCCCCACGCTGAGCCACTGTGGTGCCCCCAAAAAAACAAGCAGCAGCACACCAACCAGCAAGGCAAATGTAGCCGACGACCACCAGGAACGAAGTTCATCCAGGTACGTTAAGAAAAATATTAACAACAAAGCGAGAGTAATAGCAAGTAAAATCCACAATAATTTAAATCCAATTAGAACTGCCGTTACTGCGCAGAGCGCCATCACTATAAAGGCAAAGATGTCTAAAATGATACTCCGCGTGCGAATGGCCAGGAGCCCAAGGGATATGATGAAAATAGTAAGAATAAATAACCCGAAAATGCTATTAGAGCTATGCACCGGGCTAAAGAGCGGTAGTGCCCAGGGAAGCGTTAATAATTTAAAAGTGCGCAAAATAAAATATACTGCGGTAAGAGCGCCGGAAACCAAAAGTACATAAACCATTTTCATGATCTGTTCTTTGGCGTTAAATTGTTGTACCACTAACCAGTAAAAAATAGCTAAAACACTAAAACTAAGAAACGAAAGGCCCGGGCTACTAAAGTCTCCAACTAAGCTGATATAACGTTGTTCCGAGGTTAAGCTCACCACTAAAATACCAAGCCACAGCAATATAAGTGGCCAGTCCAATGGTGTACGTTGAATTACCACTTCACGCATTTTTATGACTCGCCATACAAAACATAAAAGCGACAGCAAGGTTAACGCATAAATTAAAAAATATTTTGTAAGTTGGTATTGCTCCGCCGTAAAGGGCAACCAAATAAGCGGCGTAAGAAAGACAATTATATATAAACATCCCCGGCTAATACCTTTAAGGAATAATGTAAAACGTGTTTCCATAAATAAAATAAAAGTAATTTATGTACATAGTATACCACAAAACCACCGCTGCCAGGAACGATATGTGTGAATAAGTCATGACTATTAAAATAAAACCCTCCCCGGTTTAGGGGGGAGGGTTTGATTACGTGTAAAATCTTTAAGACATTATGGTGCAGGCGATGCTTCTGGTGCCGGTGCTGGTTGCGCTTCAGGAGCCGGGGCAGGAGCTAGTGCCGGTGCTGGAGTTGCCGGTTCAGCGGCAGGAGTAACTTCAGGAGCAGGAGTTGGGGCTGGCTCTGAAGACGGTGCTGGGGCAGGAGTTGGTGTAATAGCACCGGTCAAATTTGGATCTGGAACTACTGCGGCATTTACCACTGGTTCGGCAACTGTTCCGCCTTGTGCAGTTGCTACCCCTACGAGCCAGTAATCAAAGGTTACATCTTCCGTTGCATTTTGGCTCAAGGATACTGCAAATCGGCCAGCTTCTTGCTTAGAGATCCACCAGAAAGCCTTGGGATTGCCGCGGAAGGTAACAAAGATCTTAACTTCTGGGGTAACTAATTTATTTTCAACTGTTACCACTGTCTCATTTGCTTTTATAGTGGCTGAACCAACAGTAGCGCCAGTATCATCAGTTTCTACTACAAAT
>JAHFHX010000032.1:0-1080 GCA_023246655.1 Candidatus Magasanikiibacteriota bacterium | reverse complement strand
TTGTTTGGCTTGAATTTTCTCGGCTTTAATAGACTTAGCAACTAAGCTACCCGAAGCATCGATAGACCAAGTGCCAGACTTACTTGCAATTGATTTAACATTCAAGATGCTCTGACCAGCCATATCGAGGTTACCCTCTTGGATTAATTCACCGTTCGCAGCTTGGCTCAATTTGAGGCTTGGTGTGCCGCCGGTTGATCCGCCAGCCACGAATCCTTTGTTAATTAAGACTTTAATTCGTCCTTCTCCAGAAGACAGTGGTTCAAGAGCCATACCGATTAGACCCGCATTTTTACCAGAGGCTGGGTCATAACGCATAGCATATCCAGGTTTCGAAGCGCTTACCAAATAATCGCCAACATTAACTGGCCCATTTTCTGTTACAACTTTAGTATTAACCAAACCAGTTAGGGCAAGCGGAGCACGGCCAGTTCCAGCGGCACCAGCAAGGAAAGCAGCGGTATCGGTGAAGACCCCAGCAACTTTTGATGAATAGTTGCTATCTGATTTCCGATATTGATTTAAACCTGCTTCATCAACCACTAAGACGTCACCGGGCTCAGCATTGGTACCCGGAACAAGATTCACACATTCAGCAAAGTCAGCAATACCATATTCAGCGCTGGCAGCGTTAGTTGAGCCTTTATAGAATACGTTACCCTGACCAGAAATTATAAACTTGTTTGTACCCTGGTTTTGAACTGCGAATAATACTCGATCAGTAAATCCAGCGCCAGCATCAGATATACTATTTAGTGTATTAAAGACAAACCCCGCCGAACCTTGAGCATTAGTACTATATGAACCGAAGGTCGTGGACGCGGCGGTAGAACTAACATTGAAACCACCAATTGTAGGATTGCCTAAAGTAATGGCTGTTTGTACTCCTAAGGTACTCGAGGCAGCTAAATTACCAATAACAGTGAAGCTGCTTGTGACACTTGAAGATGCCGCAATAAATCCACCATACAAACTCGACAATCCATTCACGGCTAAGGTACCAGTGGCCGTGGCGTTAAGCGTGCTGACACTACCATAGAGACTGGAAGCGCCATTAACCGCTAAGGTGCCGGTAGCAGT
>JAHFHX010000019.1 GCA_023246655.1 Candidatus Magasanikiibacteriota bacterium | reverse complement strand
AATATATAATTCGTTTATTTCGGGATGCACAGCCACAATTTCTAAATTCTTGACAGTAACTCGTTCGCCTCCCATACGCCCAGCCATGCGCGTGCCTTTAAAAACACGTTGCACACCGCCAGCACCAATACTACCGGGGGCACGTAAATCGTGCTTATGGCCATGTGAAGCCGGGGCACCTCTAAAGTGATGGCGTTTAACAACACCAGCAAAACCTTTACCTTTACTGGTACCAATAACCGTAACATGATCTCCAATCGCAAATGTCTCAATAGTTATTATATCCCCGCGCTCAATGCCATCAACTTTCTCAATGCCAAAATCACGCACTGCCGCTACTGGGTTTAAATCTTTGGTATGACCGACTTCAGGTTTTTTCATTCGGAACTCTGCTTTGGTGCCATAGCCCAGTTGGAGTGCTGTGGTGTTGTCTTTACTGCCATCTTTTACTTGCACCACCTGGCACGGACCAGCTACCACCCGGGTAACTGGCACAACATCGCCATTAGCTGAAAATACCTGTGTCATCCCAATTTTTTTACCTAAAATGAATTTCATAGTGTTCCCATCCCACTGGTAACAAAAAACTAGAAGCGCACACTCTAAAAAAATTTAGAACACGCGCTTCTAGCCTTCTTTAGTCCGCCTTAGCTTTACTAGGCATAGGCAGGCCATCTATCTTTTAAAATAGATGATTTTAAGGCTTAATTTAGTTAATTTTCAATATTTTTTCTCCCATTATTCGCTACTGTTTAAATGTTTTCCTTCTCTTAGTTAGAGACAGGATCTTATTTAGATGGTAGTGAATAACTTTTTTGACTTTCACCATTATATACAAAGTGCTTGTATCTGTCAAGCCTTAACGATACCTCGAGCTGTTACATTTTAATTTCAATGTCCACCCCCGCTGGCAGATGTAAACTCATAAGGGCATCAATACACTTTGGGCTGGCATTCATAATATCTACTAATCGTTTATGAATGCGCATTTCAAACTGTTCACGGGCATCTTTGTGTACAAAGGTAGAACGATTAACGGTAAACTTCATCTTTTCGGTGGGGAGTGGTACGGGGCCAACCACTTTAGCATCATGGCGCTCGGCGGTTTCGGTAATAGTTTTAGTGGCTTGATCAATGATGCGACTGTCGTAGGCGCGAATTTTAATACGAATCCGGCTGATGCTCTCCTCTTTTTTAACAGGAGCGACTTTGGCGGCAGGAGATTTTGTGGCAGTAGGCATAAATGAACTATCCAAAAGAACGAAATGAAATTGGGAAATTGGGAAATTTTTTCTCGGCTTAATAATTTCCTTATTTCTTAATTTCTACATTTCAACTTTAGTTATTAAATTAAGAAAAGGGAGGGATGTTTTTAACACCCCTCCCCCTTGTAGGATTACTTTATAATCTTCGTTACCACACCAGCGCCAACCGTGCGGCCACCTTCGCGGATAGCGAAGTTCATCTTCTCTTCCATAGCAACTGGTGTAATTAATTTTACTTTAAGACTAATGGTATCCCCTGGCATTACCATTTCGGTTCCGGCTGGCAGTTCAATTTCACCGGTTACATCGGTAGTGCGGATATAAAATTGTGGTTTATAACCCTTAAAGAACGGCTTGTGGCGACCACCTTCGTCTTTGGTCAAAATATACACCTCGGCTTCATATTCGGTATGTGGGGTAATAGATCCGCTCTTGGCCAAAACCATGCCGCGTTCAACTTCTTCCTTCTTGGTACCGCGCAGGAGAATACCGGCATTGTCACCAGCTTGACCTTCTTTAAGACTCTTATTAAACATTTCAATACCAGTGACAACGGTTTTCATAGGTTCTTCGCGCAGACCAACGATGGAGATTTCATCGTTGATTTTTACCATACCGCGCTCAATTCTACCCGTCACAACGGTACCGCGACCTTCAATTGAGAAGACATCTTCAACCGGCATAAGAAACGGCTTGTCAATAGCGCGAACTGGTTCTGGAATATACTCATCACACGCCTTCATAAGATCTAAAACCGGCTTGGATGCTTTTTCATCGGATGGATTTTGTAAAGCTTGCAAGGCGCTTCCGCGAATGATAGGGGTGGTGTCGCCAGGGAATTTGTATTTGGTTAATAGATCGCGAACTTCGGCTTCTACTAAATCAATAAGTTCTGGATCTGTTACCTGATCAACTTTGTTTAAGAAAACAACAATAAAGGGTACACCGACCTGGCGAGCCAAAAGAATATGCTCGCGAGTTTGCGGCATGGGGCCATCAGCCGCCGAGACAACCAAAATAGCACCGTCCATCTGGGCGGCACCGGTAATCATGTTCTTAACATAGTCAGCGTGTCCCGGGCAGTCTACGTGAGCGTAGTGGCGCTTATCGGTTTCATATTCAACGTGCGCGGTAGAAATAGTAATACCACGAGCTTTGGATTCTGGAGCTTTGTCCAAGTCATCAACACCCTTCTTTTGGGCAGTCATTCCATGAGCCCCTAAAACCTGCAAAATTGCAGCGGTGAGGGTAGTTTTACCGTGGTCAACGTGACCAATGGTACCAATATTGACGTGCGGCTTATTTCGTACGAAATCGGCCATACAATTTAATTAACGACGTTTACGCGGCACTGCTCCGAGGGGTCGGGCAGATTTTTTATCCAACCGCGGATACTAATATATAATTAACAAAGAACAATTAACAGTTTTCGAGTTGTTAATTGCTAATTTTTAGCTGATAATTGTATTTATTCTCGCGAGCGGATTATACCAGATTAAAAAAACTTTGGCAAGAGGTGGAATGTGGACAAATAACGATAGTCTGTAAAGTCGCAAGTCCATAAAGTCTGTAAAGTTCTGGTGACTTTCGACTTTACGGACTTTATAGACTTTGTGGACTATTCAATTGGTTCTAAATAAAACTTTTCCTCTTCTTCCTCGTGGGGAATGTCGGCAAGATTTTCTTCGGCTGGTGTAGCGTTATTTTCTGCCCAATTGGGACTAAATTGCAAAGCGGTTTTCTGTGATGCATCTACGGTAGACGCAATCGTGGGCAGGGTCTCTCGCTCGGTGGCTTCATCGGCCGAAAATTCTGGCTCGAACCCTGAAAAATCTTCATTGGCTGATGACAAAGGGGGGCTGGTTTGAAGGTTATCTTCAGTAAAAGGATTGTTGTCAAAACTGTCGTTATCAAATTCAAACGACTCACGATCGTTGGTCTTTGGGTGATCTGGCCCACACCAATCCGCCTCACACGCTAGGTCTTCATACTTATCAAGCGACATGAGAACTAAAACTTCATCACTCGCCGGATCTAGTACTACAGCCTTGTCACCGGTTTTTTTAATAAGACGGATAACACGTTGTAATTGATTATTGGTCATAGGTAACTCATTTAGTGTTATCACCACAGTTGGCTCAACGTGGCCAAAAATTGACGAAAATTTTTGGCTGTCATTCCGACGTCGCAGGAGGAATCTCTGTCTCGTCTTTTTGGCCAATTGGACATAGATCCCTCCCGCCAGAGGCGGGCAGGCGTCGCGCTGTGTCCGCCTTTGGCGGAAGGCTCGCTCGGGATGACAATTGGAAAAACCATGTATGAATTCAGGTGAATGCCATTATACCAATGATATACAATCTGTCAAACATTCTTAAAATTACTGATTACTTTGAATTACGAAATGGCCGATTCGCTGTATTCCCCGCTTGGGCGGGGAATTGACGTTTCGTAATTCAAAGTGATTAATAAAGTGATGGTAGGACAGGGACTCCCTCGGTCCCTGCCCGCTGTGCCCCCCCCTTACGGTTTGTAGCGCAAGAGGCGGTCCAGATGCCGGGCCTCCCAGCGCTGCGCGCGGTGGAAATGGCGGAAGGTGCGCTCCATTGCCAGGAATTTCGGCGTGTGCACCAGCCGGCGCCCGCCCGCGACTATGAAAGCAAGACGGCCATGCAACATCTCGTGGAATATGATGTACTCCACGAAGAAACGCGGCACGAACTTCTGGTCCAGGGCCGGGTGGACGCAGATGACCCGGTCCGCAAAGTTGTAAGACCCGAACTTGATAGAGTTTCGGGCCTTGTTGCTAGGCCGCGGCGGCCGCGACCAGCCAATAGAGGCGGTCTTGATCTGCCCTTGAAAATAGCGCTCGTTAAGGCGCTCGAAAATTTTCTGGAGGTTATGGTACCGCCCCCAGCTTTCTCCGGTCTTGGGACGTGACGGCCGGCGCCGACGCCTCAAAAGTTCTCCCGCTGCCGGTCGCTGCTTCGTGGGCATCGTTTGCCTCCTTTACCATGCAACCCACCATTGGGTGCAAATTAAGATAACACTAACAAGCTGGCGATGCCTTGTCAACCCAATTTAACATCTCCATTTTAGTCTTTACCAAAACAAAAACCACCCGCCAAAACTCTCCTTGCTGTGGTTACACATTGTATAGCCACAGAATGAAGGGCGGGTGGTTTGCGCTCTCAGCTGGAACGGGGGGGGAATTGACTTTGAGAGGAAGTCGATGGGGCGGCAGCGCCGTGCGCTCGCCGCCGCCCCTCGCCAAGTTTTCTGCGAAGCCGAAGTTAGGCTAGGCTAAGAAAAGGCGAACTAGGTTAAGCACCGCCGTCCGCGACGCGGCGCGGCGGTAAAGAGAGGAGGGACCGGGCCGGCCGTCAGCAGTTCAGCCGATGCACGGTGACGCTGCTGCCGACGAAGCCCAGGACGCCGGAATTCGACGCGTCGATCACCGCGGCACCGTGGCCGGTCTCCACGCCGGTGTCGTTGCCGAAGCTGTTGTTGGTGCCGCCCGGGTTGGCGATGGCGACGTTGCCGTGCTCGGCGGTGTTCGACGGGGAGCCTGCGGCGGGCAGGTTGTTGCGGCAGACCAGTGCGGCGACGGACGCGACCATGCGGCCGCGGTTGACCTTCCCGACGCCGGTGACGGTCACCCCGCGCGAGTTCATGTTGCCGAAGCCGGAGTTGCCGAGGTTCGCCAGGGCGGGCACGTTGTTGCCGAAGGCGGCGCAGTTGCCGGAGAAGACCTGCGAGTTGCCGACCGAGACGGTCGGGTTCGTCGAGGTCACCTCCTGGGGCGCGAGCGCCACCTTGCTGGGCGAATTGTGGTTGAAGCCGCTCGCGTCGTTGCGGTTGTTGCTGAACGCGAGGGCCGCGACGAGGCCGAGCACCGTCAGCGCGACGGCGAACGGCCCCACTCGGGAGCGCTGGAACATGGGGACCTCCGAAGTTGGACGCCGGGCGTCAGAGTACGCACGCAACTCTGACACTTAGCGGGGGCAATAATATCATTAAAATTATTCACTGTCAATTTTTTGTCCACAAAAAAAGACGTCCCGAGTAATCGGGACATCTTTTGAAGTGTGTCATTGCAAGGAGAGAGCGAAGCGAACGACGTGGCAATCCCCCTTAATTCCACAATCATCCTTGAAAGCAATGGGATTGCTTCGTCAGTCGCCGCGAGGCTTCTTCCTCGCAATGACACCGCGTGGATAATTACTTCTGCTTTCCAGCTATAATGCCGGCAGCAACGTTGTTGGGTACATCGGCGTAGTGGTCAAACTCCATGCTGTAACTCGCGCGGCCCTGGCTCATGGAACGAAGGGAGGTGGCATAACCAAACATGCTAGCAAGCGGCACCATGGCTTTAACTACCTTCATCACACCGCGATCAGTCATTTCTAAAATTTGGCCACGTTTGGAATTTAAGTCGCCAATTACTTCACCCATAAACTGTTCGGGTGTAATAACTTCTACCTTCATAACTGGCTCTAAAATTACGGGGTGCGCTTTACGGCAGGCATCTTGAAAGGCAAACGAGCCGGCCATTTTGAAGGCGATTTCCGAGGAGTCTACTTCGTGGTAACTGCCATCATAGCAGGTAACTTTAACATCCACCACCGGGTAGCCGGCTTGGATACCGCGGGTAATGCCTTCTTTCACACCTTTCTCAATCGCCGGCAAAAATTCTTTGGGAACCACACCGCCTTTAATTTCGTCAACAAATTCAAAACCAGCGCCTTGCTCCAGGGGTTCCACCTTAAGCCAGCAATGGCCGTACTGACCGCGGCCACCAGATTGTTTAATATATTTGCCTTCGGCTTCGGCCGAACTCTTAATGGTTTCTTTATAGGCCACTTGCGGTGCACCAACATTGGCCTCTACTTTAAATTCGCGTTTCATGCGGTCTACAATAATGTCCAAGTGCAATTCCCCCATACCAGAGATAATCGTTTGGAGAGTTTCCGGATTGGTGTGCACGCGGAAGGTAGGGTCTTCTTCAGCAAGTTTTTGCATGGCCATACCAATACGCTCTTGGTCGACTTTGGTTTTTGGTTCAATGGCCATGGAAATAACCGGTTCGGCAAAGGTGGGGCGCTCCAGTACAATGGGGTGGTCCTCATCGCACAAGGTATCACCCGTGGAAACATCTTTTAAACCAATGGCCGCGGCAATTTCACCCGCATACACTTCCTGCACATCTTCACGCTGGTTAGCATGCATACGCACAATGCGACCCAAGCGCTCTTTGCCACCTTTACTGGAATTGTATAGGTAACTACCAGCTGTAACCGTGCCAGAATACACCCGGAAAAAAATAAGTTTACCAACAAACGGATCGGTGGCAATTTTAAATGCCAAGGCACAGAATGGTTCCGCATCCGAAACTTGGCGGGATTCTTCGGCATCAGTATCAGAATTATGACCCTTAATGGCCGGAACGTCGGTGGGTGCTGGCAAAAACTCTACCACGGCGTCCAGCATCATTTGTACTCCAATATTACCCAATGCTGAGCCACAGAGCACCGGATAAATTTCACCTTTCAAAACTAACGAGCGAATGCCAGCTCGAATTTCCTCCTGAGTGAGTGCTTGTTCATTTAAAAATTTATTCATGAGTTGATCATTGGCTTCGGCAACTTTTTCTACCAGCTTGGCTCGATATTCCTCAACTTTCTCGGTCATGTCTTCGGGAATAGGAATTTCAATAATATTTTGACCCTTATCGCCTTCAAACTTAAACGCTTTCTTTTCGATTAAATCAATAATTCCGGAAAAGGAACTCTCCTGCCCAATAGGCAGTTGCACGGCCCGGGCATGTAGTGAAAGACGCTCCAGAATGGAATTAAGGCTCATGTAAAAATCTGCGCCTAGTTTGTCCATTTTATTAATAAAACAAACGCGCGGTACATTGTATTTGTCCGCTTGGTGCCACACGGTTTCGGATTGTGGTTCCACGCCTTGGGAACCATCAAAAACTGCTACGGCGCCGTCCAGCACGCGCAAGGAGCGTTCTACTTCTACCGTAAAATCCACATGGCCCGGAGTATCAATAATATTAATGCGGTGGCCTTTCCAAAAACAAGTGGTAGCGGCCGAGGTGATGGTAATACCACGCTCGCGTTCTTGTTCCATCCAATCCATGGTGGCTTCACCTTCATGGACTTCACCAATCTTGTGTTTTTTACCGGTGTAAAATAAAACGCGCTCGGTAGTGGTAGTTTTACCCGCATCAATATGGGCCATGATACCGATGTTGCGAGTTTTTTCGAGTGAATATTCTCGGGACATAAATATAGAAGTAGACTGTCATCCAGAGCGGAGCGAAGGAACTTCCTTTTATTCGTTGGCGCCAATCTGGCGATAGTGAATAATAGGAGGATTCTTCGGCTACGGCCTCAGAATGACAATTTTATTTATTTTGTATCTCGTGTTATCTTGAAAACCGCGCAAAGTGGGCAAACGCCTTGTTCGCTTCGGCCATGCGGTGGACATCATCGCGTTTTTTAATAGCGTCACCAAGCCCTTGGCTGGCTTCATACAAAACCGTCGCTAACTTCTGCGCCATGGGCTGCCCCTTTTTGTTGCGGGCCGCACCAATAATCCACCGGAAAGCCAACGCATTCTGGCGTTCACCACGCACCGGCATGGGCACTTGGTAATTCGCCCCACCAACCCGGCGCGTGCGCACCTCCACCTGCGGCCTCACCGTGTTTAAGGCTTCCTCAAAAACTTTTAAACCATCTTTCTTAGCTTTCTCACTCATGGTCGCCAGGGCAGTATACACAATTTTTTGGGCAACCGTTTTCTTGCCACGCTCCATGAGAGTATTAATAAATCTGGCCAACGTCACACTACCGTATTTAGGATCAGCGGCCACCACTCGTTGTTTAGCTTTTTTTCCGCGCATATCAATTAACAATTAGCAATTAACGTTGTTTTATTTATTTCTTTGCCTCCTTCGGCCGCTTGTTGCCATACAGACTTCGACCACGTCGACGATTGCCGACGCCTTGAGTATCAAAAATACCCCGGACAATGTGGTAACGGACACCAGGAAGATCTTTAACACGACCGCCACGGATAAGGACAATGGAGTGTTCTTGCAAATTGTGCCCTTCACCGGGAATATACGCAATTACTTCCACCCCATTGGAGAGACGCACTTTAGCCACCTTGCGCAGTGCCGAGTTTGGTTTTTTGGGCGTGGTGGTATACACCTTAGTACAAACGCCACGTTTAAAGCTGCTCCCTTTTCTAAAGTAGGTGGTACGACGGTGTAAGTTATCCACGGTAAACTGCAATGCGGGTGTTTTGGTTTTGCGCACATTGGGTTTGCGCGGGCGTTTAATAAGTTGAGTAATTGTGGGCATAACGTAATTAGCAATGAACAAGCAACAACTAACAACTTGTTAATTGTTATTTGTTACTTGTTCATTTTTATAAAATAAAAGACTGAAACGATTTCGCTCAGCCACGAGTTTAATGTTTCGCGTTCTGGAAACGTATACTACCTGAATGGTTACTAACTGTCAAGAGGTTTTTGCTTGCTGCTCTAATAACCACACATTGAATTTATCAAGCTTGGCGCCCTGTCCTGGGGCACGCAACAATACCCGGTTAGTAGTATCACTGGCGAGGAGTTCCACGGTAATAGGTTCGTCGGATACCTCGCTAATGGTCATTTCAATAGAAAAAACACTCTGCATGCTCTCTGCCGGATTAGTTACTTCTGGTTGCTGCTCTTTGCGTTGGGCAGAATAAATTCTGGAGTGATGAGAGAGTGTATCTAATAAATTCTCCCAGCGAGGTTCGTCTGCCAGCTCCCCTAGAGAGGAGAATGTTAAATTAGCAAATCGAGTTAAGTGAATTTTTAATTTTTCAACCGCCTCGTTGACCGGGGGGTAGAATTCGTTATAAAGCCCAGTTTCTGCACGCAATAATTGATTGAGGTCTGGATCATCCGAAAATAATATCAATGATTGCCCTTTGCTCTTGCTGTACCCTAATTTAATAATAGCCGGATGGCCTAAGTAATTGACGGCAACTTGTTGGCAGGGCTGATCTTTTTGCAGTATCCGTGATTGCCCACCTTGAAATTCGGCGTTATACGCCATGATATCTGCCAACATTGAACGCATCGCTTTCAGAAAACTGTCATCATCGTTAAAGATTGTGCCGTATAATTTTTGGAATTTTCTTAGGACATCATTTTGGATACGAAAAGCCCGTACTTCAGGCGTAATATTTCTTGTATCTCCCATTAATAAATTAGCTACTGGTACCACCACTCTCTGGTAACGCGATACGTCAACCAAAGCTACTGGTTTGCCCGCTTCTACGGTAAAAGCTACAATTGTGCCTTCCTTCTCCGCAGGAAACTCTGCAGATTGCCTCAGTCGATCACTTCCAGTTGGTAAATCTGGATTTGGTATTAATACTTTTTGACCAATTTTAAACCCAGCATAGCTTTCAGAAATTTTTCCAGCACCTACTAATAATTCAACGTCAGTTGGTTTTTCTCCCTCCGCTTCCTTCTCCGCTTTCTTTACTACCCCTGCTCGCAACTGCTCCGCTGCGTATGGGTGTATGGTCTCAGCTTCTGGATTACTCACCACTCTGCCGCCTTCAGGACCAGCTATATCTGTAACGCGCACTGCTTCTTGAGACATAAATTTAGGTTGCGTTAATCGCAATAAGTTAATATAAATTCCGTTTAGATAATAAAATTATAGCAAATTATTGCTGTTTTGTCTAGAGCAAAAATTAAAACCACCTCTCAGTTTATTAAGAGGTGGCACTTAAATCTTAACTTAGGTTTTCTATCTAATATAATTATAATCGGCTCCCACGGGGGCAGCGGCTGTTCCGGAAGTATTTTCTGAGGCGGAGCCACTACCAGCGGTGGTACCAGCGTCGCTGCCGGATGGCGAAGAAACGGCAGCAGGGTTTGATTCAGGAGTTGGTTCTACTGCCGGGAGTCGTCGCGGTACTGGTGAACCGGCTGGGGCGGCGGCTTCGGGTAGTGGCTCACGAACAACGGGTGAAACGGCCGGCTCTTCTCTACGAACTGGTTGACGCGTTCTGATATCAAGGTTGACATTGGCCCCAACTCGGGGGGCGGGTTCGTCGCTCGGGGGTTGGGGTTGGTTATCCGGAGATTCAGTTTCCTCTTCGGCTTGCAATGTTATTTGGCCATAATTATTATCTTCATCAAATTCACTCACTTGCTCCTTACTATCCACCCACACTGCTACTTTTATTACAGTATCCTTAGTAGCATTAAAAGTGCTTTTAACCTTCGCCGTAGCACCGGGCAATAGGGCTGGCAGGGCAGTGGCTTTGGAAATTATTTCGTCTTTTGTAGTAACCGTGGTGCTGGCACTAAAGGCTGCGGTTGGGGCGTTGCCGGTATTTTTAATTACATATACAACCACCACTTTGTCATTATTATCATTGGCATCTTGATCGTTGAGGCCGGTTACCGAAATCTCGCCATCGATGGTAAGATCGCGAGTAAGCGCTATAGTGGCACTATTATTCTCGGTTGAAGATTCATCTAATTTTCCTTCGGGATCAATTTCTACTCCTACAAGAGCAGCCTGCGCGTAAGGAACAAAAATGACTTTTTTGATTGCCACTTTACCGGCCTTCTTTCCAACGGTTAAGGCCTTCATCGGAATTTTTACGGTAACTGGCGTTTCCTGCCCGGCAGAGCGAACCCAAACGGCTGCAACCGTTGGCTGGCTAGGAGCAGCGCCCTGATTTTTAATCTCGAAACTTACGAGTGTCCCTTTCTTTTTTCCACTAATGCCAGCCACCGCTTTAAGAGAGCCCTCAACAATTGCTAGGTCTGGTTGTGGCTTCCCCGGTTCAGCTTCTGACTCAGCCTTTTGTTCCTCTTGATAATTATCTTGAGCTGGTTGTTCCGGGGCTTTTTTATTATGAACATCTGGTTGGTTATTATTAAAATCCAACAAATCCTTGAATTTACCCTTGGCTACCATTTGATTGCCCTTGGCTTGTTGTTTTATGGCTTGAGGGGCAAACCAGTCGCGGCTATTATTAGTACGATCAACATCAGCCACTACGTGCTCCGAATCAGCTTCCAAGGAGAGGTTCGCAAGGTTGACAAAATCAGTATTAGCACTCCGAGAAAATGAGGCGGATTTTCCACCATCGAGCGATATGGTATTCCAACTAAGAGTGGTGGTACTACCATCTTGGTACACAACGGTGGCCTGGACGGTAAAATTGCCTGTTGGCGTAGTGCCTTTATTGGTTAGTACATACTGAATAACACCTGAACCATCATTCTCTTGAGCAACTAATAATTTGCTAATATCAATATCAATGAGCGGTGACCATTTCTTTGTGTTGTTGCTTTCATCGCTATCCACAAACGAGTACTGCTCTTGATTAAAATCTTTAGCAACATTTTTGACTTTGACTTCTACCCGCACCTCAGTTAAATCATCATAGCGTTCATGTTGAATACCACCTTCGCCAAAGGCAACCGCTTCATTAAACATGCCTTGGGAAGCGAGTTTGCCTACATGCGGCGACATAATAAAACCACTTTGACTGCCGTTGGCATGCATAAGATATACTGTGGTCAAAAATCCATCGCCAGGAATTTCGGCAGTGCCATTATTTTTAATTCCAAAAGAAACTGTGGCATCAACGCCGTTCTTTCCTAAAACTACTGCCAAATTCGTAAGCTCTAAATCAATCGTCTCTGCCTTCTGGGCATTATTATTTTTCTTTTTTACCATTTTTTGTCCTTGCTTAGGTTGACCAACGGTAAAGGTACCTTCGGCGCCATAACCAACTTCCTGGGCACCATCATTGCGCGGTGGTAATTTGTCACACACTGCTAAACCCGCTCCACCAAAAAGGCCGCCCAAATCTCCAAGGTTCCAATTAAACCCCATAATACCGCCTAAACCAGCGAGATCAAACTTGGTTTTGTGGTAGGCAACTGCCCAGGTATAGGTTTTACCCATTTGCAACTTTCCAGCCGGAACTTTAATAGAATTACAGAACCATTGGTTTTTACTATCTTTACAAAAACCACTGAGTAAATCATTGCCCTCAATGCCACCTTCTGGTGATACAAAATCGCGTGCCCACACTACGATGCCGGAATCAGCATCTTTAATATACAAACGATAGGAAACAACACCTTTAGCATCATTAAAATCAGAAGGAATAAAGCTTGGTATTTTTCCTTGATTGACTTCGGCTTGGTTTTTGAGCCAGCGCAACACTGGTTCGGTAGTTGTTACCGAATTATTTTGGACAGGAGCAAATACAACCGGGCGAGCGTCCGCGCCCACTTCCACACACACGCCGGATGGCTGAGATTTTTTTACTATTTTACCATTTGCTTTCTTTGCGACTTTGTGATCTTTGGGAGCAGCAGTTACATTCCAACCACAGGTTGGGCTGGCCAAACAGGCATCGTGGTTAAGAATGGCTTCACAGCCTTGCTTTACCGGTACACTCACCGTAAAGCGATAGGAAGCAGCAAAGGTGGATGGGGCGGCATAGCCAGCGAGGGCCAGCAAATCGGTAGAATGCACGCTCCATTCATACGTTTTACCAAATTCTAAAATACCATCAGGGATAGTGGCCTTGTTGCAAACCCATACATTGGTTCGTTTATCCACGCAGTCGGTTGTGTCATCTTCGCCATCTGCCGGAGTGCGGAATTTTCGCTGCCATACCACCTGACCGCTGTTGGTATCTTTTATATACCATTCGTAAAATGAGGTTTTAACTCCATTGATTGCTTTGCTAATATCTCCCATCATGAAACCAGAAAAATTAAATCCACCTTTGGACAAATCTTCATAGCACTCTTCGCGAGTTTTATATTTGTTTACGAACTTATCCAATTCTTGTTGCGCGCTTGTAGCGTCTGCTTGATCTTTAAACCAAACAAGCTGCACGCCGCTATTAGTATAAATAGTGTCATTATCTTTTGGGTAACCCAATTTAGGAGTAACCGGGCCATCATACCAGGTACAGCTTCCTGGTTTTTTATCATTCGGTGGGTTTACAAGCGCGTCTAAGTTTACTTGGGGCCACAATAAACCACCAAACAATCCAGCCCAATCGCTGGCAGGATCAAACCGATCATTAGTGTCAATACTCCAGCCACAACCGTAGTTTGCAACACAACTAACCCGATCCTTAGAATTTGAGCAGGATTTATACTTTACCTGTTGAACCTGCAGAGCCTGCGCATCACCTGCAATTAAACTAACTACTAGCATAACTCCCGCAACACTGGCCACTGCGAAAACACTTTTTACCTTGGTAATCATAATTTTCTACATTATTTATATATAAATTAGTTATATAGTGCTCTTTTTGAGCTTGATTGTCAATGATTACTCTATATGACGAACCAGGGGGTATTTTCTTACAGCAAAACAGGCTGGAACGGGGGGTTTACGAGAACTTAACAATGGTGTACTATCCTAAAATTAAAGGAGGAAACGCGTAATATCTTGGCTCTGTTTTCGTCACATAGTATGGTTACGGTTAACCCAAACATCGAACAACAATTTCTGGAAGCTTACAATGCCTACGCAGAAGCCATTTTTAAACATTGCTATTATCGGCTATTTAACCGTGACCGCGCCAAAGAGTTAATGCAAGAAACATTTTTGCGAGCGTGGGAACAAGTTACGCAAGGGGTACCCATACGCAACCTTCGGGCTTTGCTTTATAAAATTGCGTTGAACTTGGTAATTGATGAAACGCGTAAAAAGAAAATGACGTCGCTTGATAGCCTGCAAGAACAGGGATTTGACCCAGGCCATTCGCCGGAAGGCAAGCTGATAAATAAACTTGATGCCGATCATTTAAAAACTCTTGTTGCGCAACTGGAGCCAGACTACCAAACGGTAATAATGATGCGTTATATCGATGAACTTGCTGTTACGGAAATCGCAGAAATTTTAGGAATAACCGCGAACGTGGCGTCGGTTCGCCTTCATCGAGGGTTAGCGCAGCTCAAAAAAATACTCACCAACGTATGAAAATGACGCCGGAACAATTGTTACAGATGATGCGGGATAAATTCTCCCCACCAGAGCTTACCAGCGAAGAAAAGCAGGCCGGGCACAACGCCCTGGCAGCATTTGTGCGCCAGCACCCTGCCCTAGTAGCAACTAGTAAAATTCAATTCAACGAAATGCCCGCGACCGTAAGAAATAAATTCTTTTCGTGGCTCGCGGCCTTTAAAAAATTACAGTCCTTGCCGGCGGCCGCGTTTGCGGTGGTGGTTTTGTTTGTGCTTGGCACTGGCACGGCCTGGGCAGCGGAATATAGCCTCCCTGGTGATTTGCTTTATCCTGTTAAACTCCGCGTTACGGAACCTTTGCGCGGAATTACTGCCACTACTCCACAGGCTAAAGCGACGTGGCAAAAACACCGAATTGAAAAGCGCCTTACGGAAACGGAACAATTAATTGCTCACAACCAACTCACTGAACCGCGAGCCAAAATAGTGCGCCAAGCAATTGAACAATACTCCCAAGATTTTGTCGCCTCGGCCCAGGAAGAAGGCGACACTGACCAAGAGTTTAATGGTGGTGGTGCGGAGTTTGAAGAAACGTTAGAAGTACATCAGCGAGCAATTGTTGAGTTGAGCCAAAAATCCCCCGATAGCTCTCCCAATGCTCGGGCCATTGTTAATCAACTCAAGCAATTAGAAAAAACCAGTCGACAACTACGTTCTAACTTAAAGACTCCACCGGGGCAAGCAGCACCAATGGAACCCTCAACTAATGATTCGTCGCTTGAACAATCAGATGAAGAAACATCAGCAGAAAATGCCGATTCAGCAACCGATGATGGGCTCACGAGCGACACTCCTCAAGCGCCTAGCCCGAGGCAACGCGCGGATACCAGCCAAGAGCCGGCATCGCCCGTTGTGCGCCTACGCCGATTGCGCTTTAACCCAGAACGGGCTTCTCCGGCGATTGTTCCGCATGTTAATGATGATACAGAAAATGATACCGAGGCCAGTTCTGACGATGTCTCGGCCGATCAAGAGGTTGACCTGGAACAAAATAATGATGTGCAAACGAGCGAAGAAGACAGTAGTCCGGCAGAGCCAAGTCCGGGTGAAACTCAACCACGACGACAACGTCAGCTGCCAGCTGGAACTGCCGGCGAAAATCAACCCTCACCTGCTTCCGTATCACCGGCCGAAGAACCGTCCCCCTCTGGCTCTACCGCTCCGCGGATTCGTTGAAAAAATATTTTTACAAATCAAAAACCCCAACTGCTTACGTTGGGGTTTCTTTCATTATTTACTTATATAACTAAACAATGAAAGGGGTGTCGAGGTGATGCTCGACAGTTCGAGAAGCAGCGCCGAGGGCGGAAAGAGGGGCGGGGCTGGCGGCGGGGCCTAGTCGTTGGGCGGCGAGATTCGCCACCACAACAACTGCAGGCGGGCCCGCAGGCCCAAGCGCGGCTGTTTCCGCGCGGGTTGCTGCGGGGCGGCCTGCTGCTTGCCCCACTTCCAGTACTCCACCTCGGGGCACCACGACCAGTGGTGCCCCACCAGGCAACGAACCAATGCGAACAAGGGGCCTCCTTCGCCGCCAAAAGGCGGCATGGACGAGAATGGACATTCCCCGAAGAAATTCGGGGTCGGTCCTGGAATTGATGGGATATCCATTTTTCTCTACAGGTATAGACGGTACATGCCGCCTATACCTGAAATAGATATTGTTGCTATTCCAGGAACTTAGTTAGTCACATTCTGTTTTTGTGTTCTCGAAAATTTAGTGAAAAGAACGATTTTCCCAATCTGGGAAGGCTTCACTATAGCACGGTTATTCATTTTTTGCAAGAGGAAGGGCTTGTGGATAAAAAAACCACCCCATTACTTTAACTAGAATTTTTCCAATTAAAGTAGTGGAGGGTGGTTCCGATGGGCAGCTGCGATAGCCGGCGGAAGGTGCGGTTGCTTTGCCTTTGCGGCACCTACCACCCCTGCGGGCGCTTGCCGCCCCTCGTGATCTCGACGGGCAGGATATACCTGCCCTGTTTGCGGGCCGCCTGCTGCGCGGGCGACGCAGCCATGCTAGGCCGCTTTGCTTTTTGCTGCTCGCAATAGTGCGCGAACCGCAACCCGGCGAAATACACCAGGAGAGCGAGCAGCGCCAGGATGGCCTTGCGGCCGGGGGACAGGCCGATTTCTCGCGGGGAGAACAACATGGGGACCTCCTCTTCGTTGCAATCCTGCGCTTCACTCAGAGCCAGGCTCTGAACGCAGTAAACAGTCTCTGTTTGTTATTTGATGAATTGAACAGAGATTATTCACTGCATTCAACAAAATAATTAATTTATTTTTCCACCATTCCCATCAAATACCCCAACTGATAATAAGAATTAACGGAAGCCTTTTTCCCCGGGCGCTGGCCAGTACTTAGAAAGGAATCGTTATCATGTAGTGCGGCACTATTACCCTGCTGCCACTGTTCTTGTGCAACCCCTTTTTCAAGGCCTGGTGGTAATAATTCTGTGCAACCTTCCCGATGATGATCTTTCGGCCAGCCACAGCGGTGGCAAGGGCCAGTTTCAACTCTTTCGTGTTTCATACAACCTATAATTAAAAATCATTAGGGTCAATTAAAAAGCTGCCTGGTTTTATTTTTTTAGGTCTGTTTTCGGCAATATACTCTACTCCCTCGCTCGGGTCATCAAACACGGTAGTATCGGTAGATAACAAAGAATGATCATCCAAAAGTTCTGAGTTAATCTCGTTTAAAAACATGCTCGGTCCAGAGAGAAAATCGCCATAGGCACCGCCGGCCATGGGGTAGGTGAGGTACAAATACTTTTTAGCACGGGTAATACTAACATACAACAATCGGCGCTCTTCTTCAAGACCATTGTTTTCTTTAAGCGCCCGGTCGCTCGGGAACGCGCCGCTAGCGAGGTTAATAATAAATACTACCGACCATTCCAACCCTTTGGCTTGGTGAATAGTTGAGAGGATGATTTGATTATCTTTGGTTCCAGCGGACGAGACCCTACTCTGATCTCCCTTTGAAAGAGGAGAAGATATTGCTTCTCCTCCTGGCGGAGAAGAGGCCGCTTTGGCAATGACCCGAAATGATTCTTGCAGCGTAGCATCAGCTAAAAATTCTTCCAGGGAATCATACCGCTCGGCGAAAAGAGCTAACTGCTTAATATCGGCTAAGCGATCACGGCTATCGATATATTCAGCGACAACATACTCTTTATAGGCCGAACCAATGAGCGTATCTATTAATTCAGCTGGGGATTGTTCCGGAACGGAAATAATTGTACTCCAAATTTTTACAAAATTATTCCAGCCGGTTTGGGCTTTCCCGCCGAGGACCGAATAACCGATTTCAGCAATGCGTTTGTAATTATCATTTGAAATAACAATTGCTGAGCGCACCGCTTCAATAACCCGTTGCGCCGCGGCTGGACCAATTCCCTCTTCGTGCATAAGAACACGGAGCCAAGCTGCTGTGTCCGCCAGGTTATTCATAATTCGCAGATACGCCAAAATATCTTTAATATGGGCGCGCTCAAAAAATCGCACTCCACCGCGATAATCATACTCAATTCCGCGCTGGACTAATTCAACTTCCAACATTTGGGAGTGATGCGCGGCGCGAAAGAGCACCGCAATTTCCTGTGGAGGAACCCCCGCCGCCAGATGCTCTTCAACTTTTTTGGCAATAAAAGCTGCTTCGGATTGCTGGTCAATTTGCGGGTAGAGAGCAGGCCGGACACCACCAGTAACAAGGGTGCGGAGATTTTTTTTATACTGTTCATGATTGTTGGCAATGACGTTGTTGGCAACGTCCAAAATTTCCTGACTGGAGCGATAATTAGTTTGAAGCTTAAACACCTGGGCACCGGGGTAGGTGAGTTCAAAACCTAAAATATTGTGGATGTCCGCCGCGCGGAAGGAATAAATACTCTGCGCATCATCCCCCACTACCAACACATTATGATGAATTGATGCGAACTGCCTAATGATCGACGCCTGAATTTTATTAGTATCTTGGTATTCGTCAACTAAAATATACTGGAATTGCGTGGCGTATTTCATTCGTACTTTTTCATCTTGTAATAAAAGCAACATATTCACCAGCAAATCATCAAAATCCATAGCCTGAGCTTCTTTTTTTCGTTTCGTATAATCACGGGCAATCTGTTCGATTTCAGAAAGATACGGTATCCACTGATAAAACCGCTCTTCAATTACCTGAGCGATGGGCAATTCAGCATTGCGGGCAAAACTAATAATGGCCCCCACCACACTGGCCGAAGGAAACCGTTGGCCAGATCGATCTGATTTGGCTTCTTTGCTGCACAGTTTAAGGAGCGATTGGCTATCATCACTGTCGAGAATCGTGAATTTATTC
>JAHFHX010000018.1 GCA_023246655.1 Candidatus Magasanikiibacteriota bacterium | reverse complement strand
GAAATTTTAAAAAAGCATATGCGTCACCGGGCGCTCGTCCAACAACTCAAGAGTTTACAATCGACGGATGTCAATCCGCGAGCTGAATGGTTGAAAAGCAACCGTGCTTTGTTATTATCCCAAATCACCAATACTCTCCCGGTTGCTAAAGAGGAGCGTACGTATCGGAAACAACATTGGCAGACCATTTGGTCGGCCTTGTCTATTTTTATACCCGAACGAATTGTCTATACTATTATTCGGCCAATTGCCGTTGTGCTTATTGCTGCAATCATAGTTACCAGCGGTTCTATTGGTGCGGTGGATGCGGCTTATGAAGCTTTGCCAGGAGATTGGTTATATCCTGCTAAGAGAGTAACCGAAAAAACACAGGTAGCCGTTGCTGCTTTTATTGGTGGCAAAAATGCTGAAACTAAATTACATGTTGAATTTGCCAAACGTCGCGCTGCAGAAACTAAAAAAATAATTACTCAAGATGGTCCCAATAAAACCAATCAAGTTGCCTCAACAGTTGCTGATTTGAAGAGTGAAATTTCCAGCATTACCCAGCGTCTTGATGAAGCCAATGGGGCTGGTAATGGCACCCAATTACCCGTTGAGGTAGTACAAGAAGTGAAACAGAACGCCGAACAAATTAAGGGTGTACTTCAAGATGTTAAAAATACCCTGAGTGCGACCACGTCATTGGAAAACTCTGCTCTCTCTAAAGAAGTCAGTGAGACTAAAGATTTAGTAAAAGATGTTTCCGTGAAGGCCGTAGCGGTTATTGTTTCTAAACATTTAGATGGTGACCAGGCAATCTCTAAAAAAGATGCCCAGGATTCTATTAACGCGACACTCCAAGACGTGGTGGCTGATACCGGTGAGGCGAAACAGAATGTTGATGGTGTCAAGACTGTTGTGGAGACAGCTCAGACTGAAGCAAAAGGCTTAGCGAGTGATGCTAAAAAACAGAGTAATTCCGAGTTAGCAACCTCGACGCAGCAATTTGCTGATAAGGTTACGGCAGTGGCCAACCAGACCGTTGCTGCAGTTTTGAAAACGGAGGTTGTTACCGCCGAAGTAGACAAGAAAGTCATTGAAGCAAAGGCCTTAATCTCGAGTGGAGATTTAAATAAAGCAGTAGATAAATTAAAAGAAGCTAATGAAGCCTCTAAGGCAATAGAGAAGATTTCTGATAACACACTTGAAAAAGCTCAAGCGGTGCTTCCGGCTGTTCAAATGGTTAAGGATTCAGTTGGACCAGGGCCAACTGCTTCCGTCACGACCACTCTTCTTAAGGATGGGGCTAATAATGTAGCCTTGCCACTAAATGTGGCAACAACAGGGACAGCCGTGATGACCACAACACCAGCTTTAAAATTAGTAGCAACTTCGTCGGCTGTTACCGGGCGGAAAATTGTGCCGCTTAAGAATAAATGATATTTTCCTTCCCTCTACTGGCGCTAAATTTTTTGGCCCCGGGGAGGGAGAGAAAAACGTTGTCAAAATATGAACAGTGCTACAAGGTCGAGGGCCAACACTGGCTCGCCTGTTCGTCTGTATCCCGACTCAGTCGGGATAAACTCCCTATTCGTTTGATCTCGACTTAGTCGGGACGCAAGCAGAGGGAGCTTAAAAGTTATTATTTATTTATGTCGAATGTAATCAAATACGTTAAAAAAGCGTTTACACTCGGCGTAGTGTCGACTACCATTTTGTGGTCCAGCATGGTTTCCGTGTTGGTTCCAACTGTAGCACAAGCTGCAGTTTGCCCGGACTTAAAGCCAGGCGACATGATCAAAGTCACTGGGAAACCAGCTATCTACGCCGTTAATAACAGTTTAAAAGTTTTGTATTTCCCTAGTGGTGATGAATTCAAGAGTTGGCGTCCAACCTACGGTGGCTATATCTCTATCACACAGGAATGTTTTGATTCTTTGATGGTTCCCTCGACCTACCCAGGCGCGGTGAATTATCATCCAGGTTCCTATGTGGTAAAGCGCCCATCGTCTGACCAATTGTATGTGGTTGTGCCAAACAATACCTTAGCCAAGATAACACCAGAAGCAGCCAAAATGCTTTATGGCGTTGGTTTTAAGGTAATGACTGTGGCTGATCCTTTTTGGCCTCACTACGTTAACCGTGGTGCTGATGTCACTGAAGGCAAGCCACACGCTGGTATGTTGCTCTCCAATGGGGGCAAGACCTGGTATGTTGATGCTGACATGAAACTCCGCGAGGTTACAGCCACTGGCATGGTTGCCAATGGTTTCCAGAGTCGATTTGTTCACATCGTAACCGATGCAATGATTGCTGGCATGACTTTTGGTGACAAAATTGACGCCGAAGTAAAAGCTGTAACCGACAAAACCCAAAGTGGTGGCGTTATGGTAGCTCCAGCTCCAGCCCCAGGTCCAGTAGCGAGCGGCAGTCTTTCTGTTGCGTTGGCTTCGGACAATCCATTTGCTGCAACCGTTGTTTCGGACACAGCTGATGGCGCTCAAGCCATGATTCCTGTTTTGAAGCTTGTCTTCACTGCTGGAAGCGATGGCGATGTAAAAGTTACGAGTCTTAAACTAAAGCGTGGTGGTGTTTCGGCTGATACCGATATTAGCAACATGTATCTCTATGATGGAGATATGCAATTGTCTGCTAACCCAGGTATTGCCAACAACATGGTGACCTTCAGCAACAGCAGCGGTCTCTTCACTGTTGCTAAAGGCAGCTCCAAAACCGTTTTAGCAAAGTTAGATCTTAAGAATAACGTAGCCGCTGGCAAGACCTTTGTGTTCTCTTTGAATGCCAAGGAAGATGTTATGCCAGCAGCTTCGTCTGGCACGTTCCCATTGTCTGGGAATTCCTTTACCTCTGCGTCAGTTACTGACCTTGGTAAATTAGTGCTCAGCAACGTTACCCCTACTGCCGCTGGTACGGTGGATCCAGGTCAAACCAATTTTGAGGTCTGGAAATTCAAAGCCGTTAACAGCGACCAGGACACTGAACTCCGCAAAGTTAAATTTACCATCGTTGGCTCGGTCAACGCCGGTGATTTAAAGAACTTCAGTCTCTGGGATGGGGGAACACAAGTTGGCGCCACAGTAGTGGACATGGCAGCTGATAAGACTGTTACGCTTGATCTCTCCGCTGCCCCGTATGTGGTAACTAAAGGACAAACCAAGAATTTGAGTCTCCGCGCTGATATCGTTGCTGGAACGAACCGGACTTTTTATGCCTCGATTCAGAACGGTGGTGATGTCATGACGTACGATAAGAATTATGGTGTGTATCTAAAGACCAACGGTTCCGACACCTTTACTATCGTACAACCAGTAACTGGTGGCGGCGCTTCCGTCAATTGGACCATTAACACTGGTACCTTAACTCAGACCTTGGCAGTTGATTCACCGACAGGCAACGTTGCTTCAAGTTCGGTGGGTACTACCTTGGCCAAGTTCCTCTGGAAGGCGAATGGCGAAGATATTAAAGTATCCAGCCTGAGCGTATCTTCCACAGGAAGCAATGCAGCTGCTAAATTAACAAACGTTCGTTTGTTAGTTAACGGTTCACAGGTTGGTACAACCATTAGTACTCTCACTGCCAGTGGCGCAGCCAATACTGGTTGGGGTACATTTGGTAACAGCTTTATTATTAAAGCTGGAACTACAGCTACGGTAACAGTGCAAGCTGACTTGACTGATACCACCGTTGGTGCCGGCCAAACCTTTGTGGTTGGCTTCCCAGTTGGTGTCAGCAATGCTCAAGGCACTGTTTCGTTGACGAGCCTTAGCTCAGTTGCGCAGAATGCTAACACCTTAACCGTTCGAGGCGGCACAGTGACTGTGACCAAGAACGTAGCCTTTGGTGATAAGACTGCGGCTAACCCCACTGGTCCAGTAAATGCGACCAATGTAAAAGTAGGATCCTTTGTAATTACCGCCGGTGCTGGTGAGGATGTCACCATGTCACAAATTGTACTTGGTGAAACAACTGCCGGAACCTGTGTTGGTACTTCCTTACAGAACCTCGTTCTTAAGGATGCTAGTGGTAAACAGCTTGGCACTACCTATGCCAGCCCAGCTACCAGCTGTGGCACTATTCAAAGTTATGCCTTCAATGTCTCACCAGCGGTGACGATTGCTAACGGCGCACAATATGTGGTGGACGTGTATGCTGACTTAAAAGCTGCTCTCGCCTCAACAATTCTTATGGATGTGAAGAGTGTAGCCGCCAGCGGCAAGGTGACTGGTTCTGATGCTGGTGTTTCCGCTCAGACTGTTGGTCTCCAGAGAGTTGTTATTTCTGGTTCTGGTAACTTGATGGTACAAACTGATTCTGACACCCCGGTAGCGAATAACTACCTCATGGGTGCTGCCGATCAGACTATTGGCCGCTTCAAGATTACTGCCAGTTCTACCGAGGCAGTAAATATCACCCAATTAGTGGTGAGTGCCAACTTTGGCAATGGTGCCACTACGACGGTGAAAAATGTTCGCCTTGTCGATGTAGACACTGGTCAACAGGTTGGTTCAGCAGTTGCTTCGTTTAACGACACGGTTGCCGGAACGAACGCAGCTACAACCACCTATTCGCACGCCACCTTCACTGGTCTAACCTTACAAGTGCCAAAAGGTGTCTCTAAGACATTGGCCCTTAAGGTTGACTTTACGACTTATGATGATGGTGGTTTCAGCACAACTGGCCAGACCGTTGCTCCAGTAATTTTGGGCAGCTACTATGGCAATTCTGGAAACAATCCAGTAACCGTTACTGGTGCGTCTTCAGGAAGTTCGCTCACGGCTACCATCTCCGGAACGAACTCTATTAATACCTTCGGAGGTGCTGCTGGTGCTTACGTTGCCACCACTACTCTGTATCGCGCCAAGCTTACCACTGCGTGGGCTTCCGATACACCAAATGGTGCTGCTTCACCTGCGGCCGCTCAGGTCGTTGCTAAATTCGTAATTAGCAACCAATCGAACTCCGGTGCATATGAGGCCACAGTCAACTATGTTGACTTTGACCTGTCAACCACGATTTCCAACGCTAGCAATGGTACGAATCCAGCCTTAACCGTGTATAAGGATTCGCTCAGCACCAGCGCGTTGGCTACTACCTCGTGGTTAGATAGCGGTAGCCAGAACTTCAGCGACACTAAGATGACCGATGCAGGCTTTACTGATGTATCTATTGCTTCAGGAGCCTCAAAGACCTTCTACGTGACGCTCGATTCTTCTGATGCTGCGCAGAGCAAGAGCCTCTCAGTTCGTATTGGTAGTGGTGATGTCCATTGGACAGACGGGGTACAAGCGGCTGCTGCCATCACAGTGATGGGGCAAGACCTCCCGCTCATCTACAAGACCTTCACCTACTAACGAATTTAGTTTGACGGTAGCAAAAAACCGTTCGTGCGTCCGCACGAGAATTGGACAAAACAACTCCCCCGACGGTTTCGTCGGGGGGTTGTTTTTTTACATAAAGGAGCGTAAAATAAAAGACATTATTACTCTATTTATGTCTCGCCCAATTTCAAAGCTTATCACTGGTGGCCTGTATCTGACACTTTTTTTGCCACTAGCCTTTACGCCATTTACCTATTTTCCATGGCATTTTGGTAAGACGATCATTTTTCAAATGATAGTGGAGGTAATGGGATTCTTATGGTTGATATCGTTGAGTAGAGGCGAACAACCGTCTGCCTTTACAGCGTGGCGCAAGCAACTGAATTATCTTGATTGGTCAATAATTATTTTTCTTCTCACTTTAATTGTCACTGCTTTCACCGGCATACATTTTGCGAACAGTTTTTGGGGTAATCAAGCACGAGCGAACGGCGTGTTCACCTGGTTACATTTTGGTATGTGGTATGGTCTTGTAACAAATCTCTTTCGTCGTGAACCCCCTCAGAGAAATTATTTCCTTAAAGTCAATGTGGCCGTAGCTGGCATTGTTGCTCTAACCGTCTTGTTCCAGTCACATTTGCCGCTGTTATGGCAAAGTGGTAGTGGCGGCGGCATTATTGGCAATCGCGCTTTTGCTGCCGCTTATCTTGTGGCTAGTCTTGGCTTAGCCGTCTATCTTTGTACGGGTGTCGTTCGTTGGTGGCGCTATGGAGTTGTTGGAGTGATAATGCTCTTAATTACTTCGCTGTTTGTTCTTAATAATCGTGGTGCGGTGGCAGGGTTAGGGGTAGGCATCGTGAGTGGTTTACTTCTGAGCTTATGGCGGTTCCCTGGTACGAGAGCAAAAGTGACTACCGCCACCATAGGAACACTCCTCGTGGTATTTTTTTTGAGTTTTCGTCTTATCACACCATTTCACACTGTTTTTCCAGGGTTGAGCGCATTATCACATCCCACTCAATTGCTCTTGGGTACAGGCGCTACCCGTTTAATGTTATTTTTAATACATATTACAACCCCGAATTTTTGAAATTTAGTTTTAGTGAGACGGTATGGGACAAACCCCATAATTGGTGGTTGGAAGTAGCTGATAGTGCTGGTAGCCTTGGGCTCTTGAGCTATTTAGCAATTTTTGGAGCAGCTGCTTGGTATCTTGTTAAGCAGAACTCTCATGAAAGTAGGCAGCAGATACTGGGAAGAATTATTCTCCTCGCTACAATAGTTGCTTACGCTGTGCAAAGTTTATTTTTGTTCGAAACAAGCAATTCACTGTTGTTATTTTTTTTCATCCTCGCGTGCATTTCTTCAACCTATACTTCTGCCGCGCTGCAGTCGCCAATAGTTGGAAGCAGCATAATTGCGGTTCAGCGACGGTTAACATGGATTTGTTACCCAGTTTTTTTAATTCTGGCGATTATTATTTGGAAATATAATGTGCTGCCTCTTCAGGCTTCATATAATTTAAGCCAAGCTCATGCGGCCTTAGATAGTGAGCGGTGGGCCAAGCATGCAGAGCATACTTTAGCAGTGCCTGTTTCCTTTGCCATGGAAAATGGTATCTTTTTAGCCGAGCATTTTGTTCAATTAGATAAAGCTAACATTTCTATAACCAGCGAGCTGGTTGTAACCGCTGCCAAAAAAGTAGCCAAAAATTTAGAGCAAGAAGCCGCACTCAATCCGCTTAATCCCACCCCGCTTGTTTGGGCTGGCCAAATTTACCTTATTTTAGGGGAAAAAGTTGATCCTCGGTATTATGCCGTGGCAGAACAAATGTTACTTGGTGCCCAGGCACTGTCGCCACACAAGCAAGAATTTTTATTTTTGTTAGGGCGTCTCTATCTCTTAACAAAAGATTTTTCCAAGGCAATTGCAGTACAACAGCAGGCGGTAGCAGCGGCACCGTATATAAATACCAGTCATTGGTTTTTAGGTTTAACCGATGTAGCAAGCGGTGAACGAACCAAGGGCTTAGCCGAGATTGAACAAGCCCTCAGTTTGGGTTATCAACCAACCCTCCCACAGCAACTGTATATTATTGATCTCTATACACAAGAGCAAAAATATGATACTGTCATTGAGTGGTATAAAAAATTATTAGTCACTGATCCAGAAAATATTGGTTGGCAAGTAAAATTGGCTACTGCCTATGCTTTGATTGGCAACAAACCAGCCGCCTTAAGAACGGTAGAACACGCGCTGCAATTGTTTCCCCCCTTACGTCCTGAAGCGGAAAAGTTCATTAAGCAATTTAAACTTAAATAATTATAAGGAAAATATGCAGAAAAAAATTGTCCTAGCAGGTGCCGGAGTGCTCATAGTACTGATACTATCACTTAGTTTTGGTTGGTATCAGGGTTGGTTTGGGGGTGATCGGGCGCTTTGGCATCAAATTCGAGAGCGTCGTGATTTAGTTGAGATCTTTAAAAAAGCCCAAGTTCGCGAAAAAGAACTAGCTCAAAATTCCGAGAAAGCCGAATTGTATTTTAGTGTCGGTTTAGATTGGAAAAGTATTGCGGAGCTGGGTGGTGGACGCCCTTTTTTTGAACGCTCACTTAAGGTGTATGAAGCAGGAATTGAAAAATTTGGCCAAAAGAATATTTTATTCTATTTAAATGCTGGGAAACTAGCAGAACATGTTGATGATTTAGGAAAGGCGGAAATTTATTATAAAAAAGCCATTGCGATTTCACCTGGTGATGAAAGTGGGTATATTGATTTGGCGGAAATGTTTGAATATCGTCTTAAAAAATCTAAAGACGAGGTAGTAGCAGTATTTCACGAGGGGGAAAAGAAAATGGTCAATCCTACCCCGCTCCTCGTGGCCGAAGCGAGCTATCTGAGGCGAGTGGGTGATTTTGGGGCGGCGCTTAAGATTTACAAGCTATTAAATCAAGCTTTTCCCACTCATCAAGGTTTTAAAGAAATTATTCAAGAGCTTGAGGCAAAAATAAAACAGCCTCAGTAAACTCTTCGCCTTTTATTTTTTATGCAGACCATCTTACAGCGAATTACGAAAGGTTTAGTCTATCTTACTTTTTTTGTACCGCTCGTCGTAGTGCCATCATCATTTATTTTTCCTTTTATTGTTCCAAAGATTTTATTATTTCGTTCGCTCGTTATCCTCATGTTAGGTAGCTACGTATTATTATTGTTGACTAATTGGGAGAATTACAAACCACGACGGAGCTTACTCACAATTGCAGTAACAGGTTTTTTTGTGAGTTTTGCGCTCTCTACCTTTGGTGGGGCGGATGCATATCATAGTTTCTGGGATAATCATGAACGTATGCTGGGGCTGTTTACAATTGCCCACTATATTATTTATTTTTTTATTTGTAGCGCCATTTTCAAAACCTGGACAGACTGGAAATGGGCCCTACGTCTTTTTTTATTAGCCGGTTCAGTGGTAATGCTTATTGGGATACTCCAAAGAGCTGATCCTTTTTTGCTCTTAAATCAGGGGAGTGATCGGGTTGCGAGCACGCTGGGTAATGCTATTTATGTGGGCGGGTACGGTTTATTTTTATTTTTTACTGCTCTTCTGTTAATCCTCAAAGATCGCTCTACGGTGTGGCGGATTATATATGCTATTCTTGGTATCATGGCTATCTTCGGTATATTTTTTAGCGGAACACGCGGATCATTATTAGGTTGGTTAGTTGGATTAATGAGCGCTGGTTTGGCCTACGGCTTCAGTCTAAAAAACAATGCTCGTCTTCGGGTAGTAATGGGAGTTGGAATTGTGCTCGTTATAGCCACGCTTGGCATTCTATATGTGCATCGCCAGAACCCTTGGGTAAGAAGTATCCCGGCATTGGGCAGATTACTCAATATCACCTGGCACGGAGACACCAGCAGCACTCGTTTAATTGCTTGGCGCATTGCTCTTACCAGTTGGAAGAAATACCCACTGGTTGGGTGGGGGCCTAATAACTACTTTTACGCCTTTAATGAATTTTACAATCCGCATTCTTTAGAATCTGGCTATGGAGAGACCTGGTTTGATAATGCTCACAATATTTTGTTAAACACACTCGCCGTTCAAGGTATGGTGGGGGAAATTGCTTATGTAGCAATCTTTGTTCTTGGTATAGCCATAGTGTGGCGCATGCGCATACTCCGAGAGCGACAAATTCATTTTGTGATTATAAGTACCGCCTTTTTAATAGCTCATTTGGTTCAAAACATTACAGTCTTTGAGAACCCTACTTCATATCTTTATTTCATGTTTTGGCTCGCCATGATTAACAAGTTGACCGTAACGTTCGCCGAAGATGAAGTTAACCAGGTTGGATCAATAACAGTTAGATCTCAAACGCCATCAAGGCCGCTTGGAATTGGCTCCCTATTTATAATGGGAGTGGCTTGTTTGGGGGTTATCTTTATTTTTAATATTCAGCCGGCGCGGGCTAATATAAAAACGCTCGATGCGCTCACCGCTTTCGGTACTGATCCGGTAAGTGGCTTTGCGAGCATGCAAGCAGCTATTAATTTTAATTCACCCCATATTGATGATATTCGTAGCGATATCGCCCGAATGATAGTTGATATCGTAGGACGCAATTATGAACGCCTGGGCAAAGATCGATCCAAAGAATTTGTGGAATTTACCCAAACAGCCCTGGAAGAAAACGTCAAACTCCATCCGCTCGACATCAGAAATTACATGTCGCTTGCGCAACTAAGCCAACTGATGTTTGCGCTTACCGCTGATGCCAGGCACCTCCTCGCCGCCCATCAATATTTAGAAACAGCCCTGCAATATAGCCCACATCGTCAGCAGCTTTTATATATGCTCGCAAGCGTTAAAATACAGATCGGCCATAAAGATGAGGCGGTAAAGCTTATGGAACAAGCTATTCAGGATGATCCCAAAATTGGTGAAAGTTATTGGCGCTTAGCGTATTTATATTATGCAATCGGGGATCGCACGAATGCCGAAGCTACTATTACTCGGGCACAGGAGAACAAAATAATTTTTGATAGTCAAGGGCAGCAAGTGGAAGCCTTAATTAAGAGCACCGCTCCCTCAGGGAATAATATAAAGAAGTAGTTTGTTTAAGAAATGTATCGAAGGTAAAAAAATTAAATCGCTTTTGAGCGTTGTCTCTCAACTTCTGAGCTTCTATAGGATGGGAAAAAATAAAGGTCAAAGCGTTACGTAATGCCGTTGGATCTTCTGGCGCCAAAAGCAATCCACTTTTTTTATCTTCAAGGATCTCTGGTATCCCCCCTACGGAAGTGGAAATAATTGGCACACCGGCGGCCATCGTTTCCAAAATAACATAGGGGAAGCCTTCCTTCCGTGAAGGTAAAACAAAAACATCAAAGGCGGGCAATAAGCGGGAAGCTTGCGGAATGGTACCCGTAAGATGAATTCGATCTTCAAGATTATAATTAACCAGTAGTTTGGTTAAATGTTTTCGCTCCGGCCCTTCACCAATGAGCCAAAATTGGGTGTCCCTCAAGTCATTGGGTCGCTGAGCGATCGCCTCAATAAGCAAGTCAAGGCCTTTGGTAGGATAATAATTAGCAATTGTCCCCACCCAACGACTCGTAGCGCAGTTTGTTTTTTGTTTGGTGCTGTAATAAGTCATAAGCTCTGCGCGAGCGGCTTGCGGTGAGAACAGTCCCTCCATCTTAATGCCATGAGAAATGAGGGTGATTTTTTTTGGAGCAATAGGTAAACGTTGCGCTTGTTTATAATCCGCTTGTGAGAGAACAATAACAGCATCTTTAAGATGGGCAGTAATTTTCTCTAGCCAGAAGTAAACGTGGCGGCGCCACCAAGTAATTGATTCATTAAACACCCAACCGTGGACGGTGTAGACAATTAACAATGAACAATTAACAATGAACATTTTTGCGAACGAACCAACGATGCTGGCTTTGCTACTATTGAGATGGACGATCCTGGGTTTAAAATCTGTGTATAATTTAATTAATTCGCGCACCGCTCGAATATCATTCTGAGGAGAAATTTTTCGTACTAAATATTTTAATTGAACAATTTTAATTTTATTCGTTACTTGTTCATTGTTCATTGTTAATTTATTCTGCAAATCTCGTTTTCCTTTCGGTTCTCCCACTGCCACCGTAACCTCAAACTCCGGCGGCAAATTCGTCGCCAAATCAAACACATAACGCTGGGCACCACCCCATTCGCCTTGCGTAATAACGTACAGAATTTTGTGTTTTGGCGCATCGTTTTCCATGCAGTGTGTCTCGTATTCAATTGACTTTTTAGGCTTTGTATAGCATACTATAGATGTGGTAAAAGGGCAAGTTAAAACCCTTATTTTTCGTGTTAACTAATAGGATTATGCGCATTGTAGTAACCGGTGGCGCGGGTTTTATCGGATCACATTTGTGTGAACGACTTATTGCAAAAGGTAATGAGGTGATTTGTGTTGATAACTTATTTACTGGCTCAGAAAATAATATTAAACAGCTGTTAGATAACGTGCATTTTCAATTCATCAAGCACGATATTGTCCAACCGTTATTTATCGAAGAAAAAATTGACCAGATTTATAATTTGGCCTGTCCGGCGAGTACCGTGCAGTATCAGCTTAATCCAGTGCACACGATTAAAGCCAACACTCTCGGTGTGATTAATATGCTGGGGCTTGCTCGCAAGCATGGCGCCAGAATTCTCCAAACATCCACGTCAGAGGTGTATGGCGATCCGGCGGTGCATCCTCAGCCGGAGGAATATCATGGCGATGTGAATCCAGTTGGTCCGCGCGCTTGTTATGATGAAGGCAAACGAGTCTCTGAAACGCTGTGTTTTGATTATCACCGCATGCACGGTCTTGAAATTAAAATCGTCCGTATATTTAATACCTATGGCCCCCGCATGGCCTTTGATGACGGGCGGGTGGTTTCTAATTTTATTATTCAAGCTCTTAAAAATGAACCAATTACCATCTATGGTGATGGTTCTCAAACACGCAGCTTCGCCTATGTCGACGATCTCGTACTCGGCCTCATCGCGATGATGAATTCTAAGAAAGAAATTACTGGCCCAATTAATTTGGGCAATCCGGGTGAAAAGACCATGCTTGAATTGGCCAAGCAGATTATTGCTTTAACGGATTCTTCCAGTAAAATTGTTCATCAAGATCTGCCGGTTGATGATCCACGTCGTCGTTGTCCCGATATTACGAAGGCGAAGGAATTACTTGAGTGGAACCCAACGGTACCGCTTGAGGAGGGGTTAAAGAAAACAATTACTAATTTTAAAACACGCCTTTCGCTATGAAGCGCGTGCTTATTTTTTCCACCGCTTATCTGCCTCTCATCGGCGGCGCCGAGGTGGCGGTAAAAGAGATTACCGATCGCATCCCCGATGTTAAATTTGTGATGTTCACAGCGCGTCTCGACCCCAAATTGCCGATGGTTGAGCACATCGGAAATGTTGAGGTTCACCGGATGGGGAAGGGGACTGCCTTGGATAAGCTTCGTTTAATCTGGCAGGGCCCTCGCCAGGCGCATAATTTGGGTAAATTTGATCTCGTATGGTCAATTATGGCGAGCTACGCCGGGTTTGCCGCGCTCTGCTATAAAAAAAGAAATCCGAACGTGCCGTACCTCCTTAGTTTGCAGGAAGGGGATAGCAAGTGGGATATTTATAAACACGTGTGGTGGTGCTGGCCGTACTTTAAGCAAATTTTTAAAAAAGCTAATCATATTCAAGCAATTAGTAATTATTTGGCCACATGGGCCAAACGCTTAGGGGCAACGTGTCCGGTTGCGGTAGTGCCGAATGGAGTAGACGTAGATAAATTCACAGTTCACAGTTCACAGCTCACAGTTCGGAAAGAAATTTTAGAAAAATTATTAATTCCGTCTGATGCGAAGGTTGTTATTACCGCCTCGCGCTTGGTGAAAAAAAATGGCATTGGTGATTTGATTGCTGCAATGGCGAAATTTTCGTCCGAAGTTCATCTTTTGATTGCAGGCACAGGAGAGTTAGAAGCAAAACTGAGGAAGCAAACAGAGTATTTTGGAGTCAAGAAAAAAGTCCATTTTTTGGGCAACGTTAGTCATATGGAACTTCCAAAATATCTGTGGGCCAGCGATATTTTTTGCCGACCGAGTCTCTCCGAGGGCCTTGGCAATGCGTTTCTGGAAGCAATGGTTGCTGATCTTCCCGTAGTTGCTACACCGGTGGGTGGTATTCCTGATTTCTTAAAAGATGGTGAGACTGGATTATTTTGTAAGGTTGGTGATTCACAGGATATTACTGAAAAAATTAATCGTATTTTTAGCGATCAAACACTGGCTGATAAATTGCGTACCAATGGTAGAAAATTAGTTCAAGAAAAATATTACTGGGAGAAGATTGCCGCGCAAATGAGAAATATTTTCAACAATCTGTCTGAATCTGCCTCACAATCAGTTTAAATTTGTTATATGTATTTATTGATTGCTGCTGATATTTTTCCACCTGAGTCCGGCGGCCCAGCGACGTATTGTGTTACACTTGCCAATGAGCTCGTCAAAAAAGGTTACAAGGTTATTGTTGTTTCGTTGAATCCGAATTCAGACAAGACCAAACTTAACGGCTCCGAAGTATTTGCTGTTAAAAGTAGGTTTAAGCCGCTGCGTTATTGGCAATATTATAAATTGTTATTAAAGCATGGCCGGGATGCCGACATAATTTATGCTATGGGTCCCGTTAATGCAGGCTATCCAGCACTCCGAGCTGCTAAAAAATTAGGTAAAAAATTTGTCGTCAAAGTAGTGGGGGATTATGCCTGGGAACAAGGTCAGGTGTTAGGCTTGGTTAAAGATTCAATCGATGATTTTCAGAAAAAGCAGTATGGTGGAAAAATTGGTGGGCTACAAAAAATTGAAAAAAAAGTTGTGCGCGCGGCCGATTTAGTTATAACACCATCGGATTACTTAAAGAACATGGTGATTGGGTGGGGAGCGAGTGAAGGTAAAGTTAAAAAAATTTACAACGCGGTTCAGTTGCCTCTAGATGTTAAACCGGTCGCAAAACCAGCGGGAGAACGTTGGATTGTGAGCGTAGGTCGCCTAGTGCCGTGGAAGAATGTTGAGTTTATTATGAAAGCCATTAAAGAATTGGGGTGGTCTGATCTTAAGCTCAAAGTCATTGGCGATGGCCCAGAACGCATACGTCTTGAGCAGATACGAATTGAACACAATCTCGGCGAAGTAGTTGAGTTTTTGGGCAACTTGCCGCACGATTCAGCACTCCAGTATATGGCTGCTGCCGACTTGGTAGCTCTGGATAGTGGCTATGAAGGATTGTCACATGTACTTTTGGAAGCCCGTTTTCTTGGTCGCCCAGCGATCGCGAGCCGCGTGGGTGGTAACCCCGAGGTAATCCGAGAGGAAGATCATCTATTCACTTGGAGGGCTGTGGTTGAACTACGGAAGGCGATTGAGGTTATAATTAATCGTCCCGTCGAAGGAATGCCAGCAGAATTCGCTACATTTTTTAGTTTTGGAAAAATGGTAGAAGATACAAAGAAAGCACTAAGTGAAGTATGCGTCAACTAATGATTAGTTTAGACAAAAAAATACTCGATCCCTCGTCCGCCGTAGCCAAGCGGATGGTTGAAAATGGAAAAACAGGCGAGCTCTACATCATCGTCCCTGATGTAGCCAGCCGTGAAGTTGTTTTAAGCCCCACGGTACGGGTGTACTCATCGGGCGGCCAAAGTAAGTTTGGGCAATGGGGGCAGTTATATGATTTAGGAGAAAAACTAATTAAAGAGCATGCAATTGAAACTATCACCGTTCAGGACCCATTTTTTATTGGGTTAATCGGTGTGTGGTTGCGTAACCAGTTTAAAATAGCGCTGGAAGTCCAGCTCCACGGTGATTTTTTTGGAAATAATTATTATCGTTTTAAAAGCGGCCCCCTGAATCATCTGCGTTGGCACATTGGTAAATATGTGGTGCACCGCGCCGATGCTGTCCGGGTAGTGGGGGAGCGAGTGAAGAAAAGTATTATAGCACTCGGAATTAATGCTGAACGAATAACCGTCAAGCCAGTTGCAATTCGAGAATTATCAGAAACGCAAGTAAGTTTGCGTCAAAAATTTCCTGCAGCTGGTAAAATTTTTCTAGTGTTAGGTAGGCTCGATCCGGTTAAAAATATCCCTTGGCTTATTAGGGTATTTGTCGAGGTGATAAAAAATCAACCGAACCATCTACTTCTTATTGTTGGTTCTGGCGGCGATGAGGGAAATATACGAAATATTATAGCAAAAAACAAACTTGAAAAAAATGTTGTGCTTGAAGCTTGGACAAATGATCCCGATAGCTATCTTAAAGTCGCTGATTGTCTTTTATTCCCTAGTTTGAGTGAAGGCTACGGTTTGGTTGCTATGGAAGCCCGGGCCGTCGGTACGCCAATAATTATGAACAATGTCGGCGTGGCCAATTATGAACTTAAGCCTAGTAATACAGTTAAAATTCTATCCATAAATGACAAAGAAAAGTGGATTAAAGCGATTTTGAATTCTTTCTGATAATATGTCTAAGGTAAAACTCCTTTTTATCACTCAAAAAATTCACCAACACGATGATGATTTAGCTTTTGTGATTTTATGGATCAAAGAGTTTATCCGGCAGGGAGTTGATGTTCAGGTGATTTGTTTAGAGAAAGGTGAGTCCGATGATTCTTTTCCAGTTTACTCGCTCGGAAAAGAAAAAGGGTATGGTAAAATTCGACGTAGTTTGTTATTTTTAAAATATATTTTTACACTTAAATATAATCGGGTATTTGTGCACATGAATCCTGAATATGTAACGCTCGGTGGTTGGTACTGGTGGCTCCGGCGGATTCCTGTATATTTGTGGTATACACACTATACCATGCACATGCATCTCTGGTTATCCGGAATTTTATGTAAGCGCTTATTCGCGGCCACGTCCCAGAGTTTACCCCAGTACGAGGGAAACCCCAAAAAAGTTATTACCGGACACGGTATTGATATGAGTTATTGGTTAACGGAGAGAACTCAGCAGCCAGAAACTACGCGACCCATCCATAATCTTGTTGCTATTCACCGGTTATGTCGCTCTAAAAGATTAGAATTGGGAATCTCGGCTCTTACATATCTCCCTCATGAATATACTCTTGCCGTGTATGGGCGGGATGTAGAAAAAGACTACGTACAAGAAATGACCGCATTAGTAGCTCGTGAGGGGCTCAGTAGTCGCGTTGTTTTTCAAGGGCCGCGACCGATGGCCGAATTAAAAAATATTTATCCTCAGTATCGAGTAATGGTTAATATGGCATCAGAGACAATTGATAAAACCATGCTCGAAGCAATGGTATTTGGTATATACCCAGTAACCACGCCGGCGAATTCACAAGCTATCGGGTTGCCACTATGGCCCCAGGAAGAGAGCCCACAGGCAATTGCAGAATTTATACACCGTGGCGAATGGCAAAAATATTCCGGAGAATTTCTACAGGCAATTGTACGTGAACGACACAGTTTACCAAGTCTTATTTCTAAAATGCTTAAGTATGTTATCTCTGGCACGTAAACACCCTCGCCCCAAGCTCGCTATTATTGGTGGGGCTCGTCCTAACTTCATGAAGATTTTTCCTTTGTGTCAAGCCTGCGAAAGAGCCAGTGTGCCATATGTCCTCATCAATACCGGGCAACATTTTGACGCAGTGATGGCTGCTGATTTTTTTAAAGAATTTGGCCTTAAACCAGATTACAGTTTGGCCCCATCCCGCCACTCGGTGGTACAGCAAATGGCCGATATTATGACGGGACTCGAAAAAATTTTTTTACAAGAGCAGCCAGATATGGTGGTGGTGGTGGGTGATGTAAATTCAACTTTAATGGGGGCGCTGGTCGCTAATAAAATGGGTTTGCCGCTCGCCCATATTGAAGCTGGCCTGCGTTCGTTTAATAAACAGATGCCCGAAGAACATAATCGTAAGCTCAGCGATTACTTGGCCAATTATCTATTTGTTACCATGGAAGATGGGGTTAAAAATTTGCGTCGTGAAGGAATTACTCAAAATGTTTTCCTGGTTGGTAACATCATGATTGATACGGTAAAATTTTTTTCTGCTCGGATTGATAAGACTAATGAAAAATTTTATTTTTGTACTTTACATCGCCCCGAAAATGTTGATCATAAAAATATCTTTTCTCAAATTGTTAAAGCTCTCGAAGTTATTGCTCAGGATGCGCCAGTATATTTTTCTTTGCATCCGCGAACCCGCAAGCGAGCCGAAGAATTTAGTCTACTCACTCGTTTACAAAAAATATGCCGAATGCTTCCGCCGCTCAGTTATCAGCAATCACTTTTTTATCAAAAAAATGCTCAATTAGTACTTACCGATTCCGGTGGAGTTCAGGAAGAAACTAGTTTTTTTGGAGTACCCTGCCTTACATTGCGTCGCGAAACCGAACGTCCCGTTACTATCCGCCGTGGAACTAATACTATTGCCGGTGTTACCAAAAATACTATTGTAAAGGCTTATCGACAAAAAAAACGCGGTCTACGTAAAACCAAAATTCCTCTGTGGGATGGCCACACCGCCCAGCGAATTGTTGCGAAGTTAATAAGATTACCACTCACTCTAAAATGATATGTGCGGCATCAATGGTTTTAATTTTACTGCCCCAGAACATCTCCGGGCCATGAATCAAAAAACTAAACACCGTGGACCAGACGACGGCGGTGATTTTTTTTCTCGGCAATGGTCGCTTGGCCATAATCGTCTCTCCATTATCGATCTAAGTCCATTAGGGCACCAACCTATGGTAAGTGCCGACGGGCGTTACGTAATCGTTTTTAATGGTGAAATCTATAATTATCTTGAACTACGCACGGAGTTAGAACAATGTGGATATACATTTAAGTCACAGAGTGATACCGAAGTATTATTATATGCCTTTATCGCCTGGCGCGAAAAGGTGCTAGCTCGTTTAAACGGCATTTTTGCGTTTGCCATCCTAAACACAGTAACAGAAGAACTCTTTTTGGCCAGGGACCGTTTTGGTGTTAAACCACTCTATTATTACTATCAGGATAAAAAGTTTATTTTTTCTTCCGAGGTTAAGGCAATTGCAACACATCCAATAACTTTAGCACTTAATAATAATGCCTTAAATTTTTATTTTCGCCTTCTCTACGTACCGTCCCCTTTAACTATGTGGGAGAACATTTTTAAACTCCCCCCGGCTCATTATGCGGTGGTTAAAGACGGTGTGCTCCGCTTAGAGCGTTATTGGAGTTTTGCCGAGCCATCACTCCTTACTGATAAAGTCTATATTGAACAAGAACTGCGGAATTTACTCAAAGATTCAGTGCGACGACAATTAGTAGCGGATCGCCCGGTGGGAGTTTTCCTCAGTGGGGGAGTTGACTCAACTATTATTACGGGAATCGCTGCTGAAATCAGCCCGCACATCAACACCTTTTCAGTTGGTTTTGAAGCAACTGAGGAAAGCGAAAAATATAATCGCGATTGCATATTAGCTCGCCAGACAGCGAATTATTTTGGCACCACGCATCATGAATATCGGTTATCAGCTCAGGACATACAGAAAAACCTGGAGCGAACTATTTACCACATGGACGAACCAATTTCGAATCATGTGCAAACAGTTAATCTGCTTTTAGCCGAGCACACGGCTAAGGTAGCCACGGTAGTATTGGGGGGTGACGGTGGCGATGAGCTGTTTGGTGGTTATGAGCGCTATTATTATAATCTTCTAATTGATCGCTTCCAGAAAATTCCACGGTTCCTGCGAAAAAATGCTTTAGTTAGTTCCTTATTTGCTCTAGTGCGGCGCGGAGAATTGTATAAAAAAATAAACACTCCACCAGGGGTAGAGCGATATTTTTCTTTTTTT
>JAHFHX010000004.1 GCA_023246655.1 Candidatus Magasanikiibacteriota bacterium | reverse complement strand
ATAATAAACCAACTCTGGTGCGCATCCATTCAGAATGTGTAACCGGGGATATTTTAGGGTCGCTCCGCTGTGACTGCCACGATCAACTTGCACTCGCACAAGAACGAATTGCCACTGAAGTCGGCGTTCTCATTTATTTGCTCCAAGAAGGCCGCGGGGTGGGTTTGGCCAATAAAATGAAGGCCTATATTCTGCAAGAACAAGGGCTTGATACCGTGGAAGCACAAGAACGTTTACACTTACCCATCGACAGTCGTTCCTATTCCACTGCGGCCACTATCCTCAAAAACCTTGGCCTGATACACATTCGTCTCTTAACTAACAATCTACAGAAAATTACCGACCTTACCAAACATGGCATCACAGTTGTAGAGCGTCTTCCCCTCACAACCACGCCAAACGATTATAATCGCCGTTATCTTACAACCAAACAAACCAAATTAGGCCATCTGTTATCATTGAACCTTGATAAGTGTGCTTTAGAATAACTAGCCGTTGTTCTTTTTTGTATATATGACACCCTACGTGCTATATAAATGTGCCATGTCGCTTGATGGTTACCTCGACGATACGTCTCCTCACCGACTAGTGCTATCGAACGCCGAAGATTTACTACAAAGAGATCGCATGCGGGCTGCGTGTGATGCGATTATGGTCGGAGCACAGACTATCAGAACTGATAATCCTCAACTCATTGTCCACTCAAAGGCACTTCAAAAAGAACGAGTTGGCCGCGGTTTAGAATCACAACCTCTCAAAGTCACTGTAACAACTACTGGCGATATTGATACTAATAGCCGATTTTTTAAGAGCAGCCGCCTACCTCTAATTTATTGTCCACAACAATCATTGGACGTGGTACAAAAACGCCTTGGCACCGTAGCTACGATTGTTGTTGCCGGCGACACCCGTATCAATCTCCACCAATTATTGGAAGACCTCTCTGAACGCGCTGTCCGTCGCGTCCTCATTGAGGGCGGTAGCCGCCTTGGTAGTGAATTTTTGCAAGCAGGATTAGTTGATGAATTACAAATCTCCATGGCGCCATTCTTTATAGGCGAAGCCAACGCCCCAAAATTTGCCAAGCCAAACCCCTACCCACACCACCCAACGCAACGGATGATTTTAAAAACAGTGGAACAAGTTGGCGACATGGCAGTGATCACCTGGCTCTTGAAACGAAGCGATACAATAAAGGCAGACATGAGTACCGCTGATCGAAATTTTCTTAAACGTGCCATTAAAATTTCGCGTCATTGCCCACCAAGTAATCGTGCTTTCTCGGTGGGCGCAATAATTGTTAATCAAGCTGGCCACATTATTGCCGAAGGGTATAGCCGCGAGACTGGACCCGCAGTTCACGCCGAAGAAGTAGCACTTACGAAAGCTCGGGATTTAAGAATTAACCTACAAGGAGCAACACTCTATTCGTCACTGGAACCGTGCGGACAACGGCTGTCTGGACATACCGCCTGTGTCGACCGTATAATTGAAGCGGGCCTTGCCAAAGTGGTGTATGCGCTGAATGAACCACCTCTATTTGTGAAGGCGACCGGTGCACACAAGCTCAAAGCACAGGGCATAACGGTAGTGGCCATGCCAGAATTAGCCGTTATGGTGAAAAAAATTAATCAACATCTTTTTCCCGCTCTATGAATAAAAAAGTGTTAATTATTGTTGCCGCGGTGGTAACAATTCCACTCATAACTGCGCATACAACCTGGGCTGCTACCAAACCCTTGCAGCGTCTGACACCACGAAAACCAATTATAAACGCCAAAAGCAAATTACCACCCCCAAAACCAGTCGCCCTAAAAATGACCTCGAGCACTCCCGCTACTGATACTACTGGCATTGTGGACATGCCGGTAGAGCGTACCTCCGGTATTATTGGCACGGTTGAAAGTGTCTTGGATACCAATTTTACGGTCATCGCCAAAAATCGCTGGCACGATGGCACTACCTCCACCTTTATGATAAACACTTCTCCCCAAACTATCTTTGCCAAAGATGATAAAGATGTTACCATGAATGATCTTGCCCCTGGACAAAGCGTTATGGTGACGGGCGTGGTTAATACCAGTACCCTTTCGGTGGCGGCGACTCGCGTCAATATTTTTTCAATGCAAATCAAAACAAACGTACCGCGCGATTGGAAAAAACACGTCGTAAAAAAAATTATCTATAAGAAAAAACCGATACCGCGTAAAAAATAAGTAAAGCTTGCCCGCCAGAGGCGGGTCTGCCTTGGGTGAAAAAACTTCTTATAGACATTGCGGAAGGGTGGCTGAGTTGGTCTAAGGCGCCGCACTCGAAATGCGGTGTACCAGAAATGGTACCGTGGGTTCAAATCCCACCCCTTCCGCAATGTTTAAAAGGTCTCGATTGAGCGATGCAGACGCATCGCTTTTTTATACTCTCATACATCTATGCCCATTAACCACTTCCTCTACGCTCGCAAAAGCACCGAGGATGAAGACCATCAAATGATGAGTATTGAAGCGCAACTAGCTGAGCTTGATGAATTCGCCAAGCGTACTGGTATTGAAATTACCGAGCGCTTTATAGAAAACAAAAGCGCTAAAAAGCCAGGAAGAGAAGTGTTTAATACCATGATTCAAAAAATTTATGACAGCAAAAATCCCATTGGAATTATTGCCTGGCATCCAGACCGGCTGGCTCGCAATTCGGTAGACGGAGGCCAGATTGTGTATCTTATTGATATTGGCAAAATTATTTCGGTACGATTCCCCACCTTCTGGTGCGAACCGACTCCCCAAGGCCTCTTTATGCTCCAGCTGGCATTTGGTCAGAGTAAATATTTTTCGGATAATCTATCCGAAAATGTAAAACGCGGTATGCGTCAAAAATTACGACGAGGTGAATGGCTTAGCCGGGCACCATTTGGCTACATTAATAATCGTCAGACCAGAACGATTGAACCAAATCCAACCACCGCGCCCTTGGTTGTACAGGCCTTTACTGAATTTGCCCTTGGTTCTTTTACCCTTCATACTCTATCTACTCACTTATATTCCTTAGGAATGAAGAACCGATTTGGCAAAATTTTGAGTCATTCCCATCTACGGCACCTATTAATGAACCCGGCCTATATCGGCCTCATTCGGTACCAAGAGAAATTGTTTCCCGGTAATTTTACACCCCTCATTCCCCGCCCACTATTTGAGGCTGTACAGAAACTTTTAGAACAAAAAGCAAAATAAAAAATCAAGATAAGTAATAAAACTCAAGAAATAGGTTGAGAGTGAACTAAGATAAAAAGGAATACCATAGAACCACACCGCTGTCAAGGGATAATAATGGCTAATATTAGCCATTTTTTATTTTTCTTTCAAATTTTAAAAGAAGTCTACAGTATTTTTATTTTATCTTAGCCAAATTACCAACTTCTAACATCTAAAAATCCTCTATGTTCAAGAAGGGATACTTTCTTGTTGTTCTTTACAACACAACTAGGCTAATTAATTCCTCCTCGGCATAGAGGCAATCTTAATAAAGTTGCTTATATGCCGTGGGGGAAAACCCCATTCAGGCGCCCGTTCGGCTGGGCAACCAGTCGACTCACGATAAGGAGAGAGACATCATGAACAGCGGGAACATCGTCATCAGCATCGACCACTTCAACGGCATCGTCAAGCTCGTCGGCAACATCCTCGAGATCGACGAGAGCGCCGCGCAGAAGCTGGTCGAGGCGCTGATCGGCAAGCAGGGCAAAGCAAAATACCGCCACCTGCAGCTCGACCGCGAGGCCGTGCGGGAGGAGGCGGTGCGCCTCGACATCGAGGTGCCGCGCGCCCTCTTCAACGACCTCAACAACGCCCTCCAGCTCGTCGGGGTCCAGACCCCGATCTGCCCGAAGTGCCAGGCGCTCCCGATCGCCAACCGCGGCGGCTCGTGGACCCTCCTCCTGGAGGGCAACTGCCCCGGCGGCTGCGGCAGCCTGATCAAGTCGGCCGAGGTGGTGACCAAGCGGTTCGACTGGACGACGGGAGCGATGGTCGCCGCCGACATCACCGAGAACCTGACGTTCGATCCGGCCAACCCGGTCCCCCTCACCGAGGCGGGCATCCGCAAGCTCGTCCGGGTCCACTCCGATGTCGACGCCGCGCTCGAGACCGAAGAGGCGAACCTCATCGACCTGTGCCACGGGTGGCTCCAGCACCCCGACTACGCGCACAAGTTCGGCAACGACCCCCACCAGGTGCTCGTCGCCCTCGAGAACCCCCGCGGCTCCGGCTTCATGGGGAACGCGCTCCAGCTCGCCGCCCGCAACACCAAGGGGTGGCGCCGGGTGGTCTCCAGCGCCGGGAACGACGGCGGGGGCATCGTGCAGGACGACCTGTACGAAGCTCTCTGCAAACTGGGCCAGAGCATGTTCGGCACCGTGGTCTTCCACCTCAACGTGAAGACCCAGTACATGTCGGCCGAGAGCACGGCCCTCGCGATCCGGGCCACCGAGCTCCTGCGGGTGCCCGGCATCTCCCGCGACCAGATCTGGGCGGCCGTCCGCCGCGTCCGCGGCTTCTAGCTCGCGCGGATCTTAAGCCTAAACTTAAGCCTTCACCCCATTCCATCGGGGACGGGTTGAGAAGGCCGCACTCACAGCCCTCCCAACTCGTTATGGTTACAAAATTTGTAGCTATAACGAGAGGGCTGTGAAAATTTTAAAAATACTCTCATTAATTGAGAGTATTTTTTATTACTTTTACACCCCCTCTCCCCGCGGCCGTTCAGGCTCTCGAACGAGGAGAGGAACACAGGGTGAGGGATCACAACGTTGGTAAATAAAATTTGAGCATTTGATATTGTAGTATAGATGGATTACAATAAATGCACCAAATAACTTGTTTAAGACTTACGCATTAACTGTGATTATGAAAAATACCATCCTCAAACCCGCCCTCATCAACGCCGCAGTAACCGCGCTTTATATTGTTGCCGTCGCTTCATTCCTCTTCTACGTCCCCAAAACCTTTGGACCAGGGAAGACCGTACTCATACCCATTTTCATGCTCTTACTCTTTGTTTTTTCCGCCGCATTTACCAGCCTCCTCGTCTTCGGCCGACCAATTGTGTGGTATCTGGATGGAAAGAAAAAAGAAGCCCTTTCGCTCTTAGGTTGGACACTAGGAATTTTGATGATTATTACGTGCATTGCCCTCTGCGGACTCATTCTGCGCCTCGCTCGATAGATTGTATGTATGAACAAAAGAATTATTATAATTTCACTCCTAGGATTAGTACTATTGCCTGGCGGATTGGTGGTTGCCGCAAAAAATAACAATGCGCCATCAGCTGCTGATGATTGTATTCCCGTAACCAGCGCTCTCACCCCAATACAATGGGAATACGCCGATCTCGCCAGCAATAAGGCCTGGGAAAAACGGTTTCCTCCTGGTAAGAAAATTACTAGTGAACAATCTGGTCATGCCGATCCAATTCCTTTGTCCCGCCAGAGTTTAAAAAATCTGAATCCCTACAAACAAGCCTTAGACCAACTCATCGGTCCCATCCCCGACAATTGTTCGCCGCTCCACCTAACAATTAGCCCTACTGACGTGCGACTGACTGCCGAGCAAATGTCGACTGGTCATATTATTCCCCTCATCGCCACCAGCACCACTGACGGAACGACCTCTGCCATCGGCTACCGGATGCTGCCACACAACCTGGATGGCCAAGCAGCGGCAGGCGATTCTGCCCGCCTGTTTTATCTTACCTATCAGGACGCCGTTCAACAACGGATCGCTGGATATTTGTTGGTCCCCGAAGATCGGTCGGGCCAATTGCGGACCGGACCACTCCCCGGGGTTATTGCCCTGCACCAAACATTAACCACCTGCGGCAAGCGCGAACAAATTGATAGCTGCCCCGACGGAGGATTGCCGTGGACTGCATTCGGACAAGAATTTGCGCGGCGCGGGTTTGTCGTCCTTACTTTTGATGCTCCCAATTTTGGTGAATCATTTGATGAAAATACTCCTAATACTTTGGAATATAATTCGCCGACAATACAAGGGATTCTCAAAAAATATCCCCGCGCCAGTGAAGTCGGCGCCGAACTCATGTATATACAACGCAGTATCACCGCCTTGACCACACAATCAGTCGTCACGATTGGCAAACTTGGGATCATTGGCCACTCCAAAGGTGGCACGATGTCGTTGCTGGCTAAAGTATATTTCCCAAAAATTGTAGCCGCTATTTCTAACGCTCCTGGCCTGCACCTTTTCCGCTATGATGACTTGCCAATCTTTCCAAACGGTCTCAAAGGCAGCGTTGCCCGCTGGGGAGGGTGGGGCTATCTCCCGGAGATGGGTCGTTATCGCGGCCGACTTAAGGATCTGCCTTTGGACGTGCAACACATCTATGCGCTGGCAGTCAAAAATGGAGCTCTTTTTACGGTCCAAGTTCAAGATGATGGCTTCCCACCAAAAGCTAGCAACTACTGGAAATCAATTGATTTTTTAAATCGTGAAACTACTCGCGTGGCTCCGATTTTGAAAGGGGAGTATCGTTACGGAGTAGTTAAAAGCGGTTATTTTGATCCGGATGGCAAAAAGTGCTATGATGCGGCCGGAAAAAACCTCGCTAAATTATCCAAGTGCATCACCACATTTGGCTACCAGCACGGGGTGTATCCTAAAGTAATTACTCCACTGATTGATCAGATGGAACATATTTTGAAATCTGGAAAATTGTCTTCCTAAATCTATTCCCAGGTCTCGCTCAATAATTATGAACTTACTCATACAACAATTAGATTGGTCGCTGGTCCTCGCCATCAGCCTCATCGTCGCCATTGGAGCATTCACCGTTCCCGTGCGGTTTCGGTATCTCGAAAAAATCGCCGCACCCGGCGGCAAAGGTGCCCTCTGGTTCGTACGGTGCATCATCTGGTGTAACCGCTTTTTTCTGTGGCCGTTCGGATTTTTCATTTTGCCTATCATATTCCTCAAGGGTGATGGAGTCGGGGCTTTTCTTATATATGCCATGGTGGTTGGTCAAGCCTGCTACGCCGCACATTTCGCCAGAACCGCGAGCATTGTAGAACCACTAAGATTGTATCGCACCCCGGGCAGCGGAGTACAATTTATATCCGCTGGTAAGTTTGGTTTTCCCATGCACATTTTGTTCATAAAAAGAAGTTGGGAACGCCGCTATCTGCTGCTGTTAGAGCTATTGCTTATCGTGCCGTTACTATTCAAATTACTACACTAAAAAACTAGCGTGATATAAAAACCGCCCCGAATTTTGGAGCGGTTTTTCATTTTTATATTGTTGAGCAACAACTTAGTATGCACCCAATTTTTTGGCGAGTGCGTACCGCGCAGCGAGTTCCTTATAACTCGCTTCCAGGGTGGCGCGGTCCTCATTGAGGGCTTGGTCGATTGTTTCCTTTGTGGCATGTGGAATTTTTTCTAGGCGTTGTCGCATGTCTTTGAGTGCGCGATCAAGAACGTCATTGGGGTTGCGCTTGGCATTAAGACGGGTAATATAGTCGGCCGCACCACGCATATAATCACTCATTGGCAGTGGCCACAAATATTTTTCTGATTCTCCTGTATTTTCAGTTAAGACTTTATTTTCAGTTAAGACATGGTCCTCATCGTGCCCGGGCTGATCGGCCGCTAAGCGCAGCGCGATATCAATAAGGAGCGGCTTGTCATAAAATTTAGTGGTTTTCCAGTTCACCGGATTCTGTCTGCGGAGGAGCGAAAAGGTGTCAACCAATTTTTTGTTCTTATTAACAATGGCCTCATCATACGAACCATAAAAATTTTTACCATCAGTAGTATAAAGGAGCGGGGCTGAATCTGTTTCATCCGTTGCTTTCAAAATGCCGAGCTTAACCGAATGGTAACGTGTCTGAAAACTATTAAGAACCAAATCAACTACTTTAATACTACCACGCGGCAACTTCATGAGGTTGGTTTCCGTAAGTTTTATCTTATCGAGCCAACGCTGTGACAGCTCTGACGGTTTCGGAGCGGCGGGGGGCGCTGGTTTTGGCGCTTCCTTTTTGACTACCACTCCGTAACAAAGGACCATGCGATCGCTTTGCGTGCCCAGGTCAGAGCGATCAGGAAACTGGCAAATGGCATTCAAACAACTACACATTGCCCAGCGTTCATGGAACGCGCCAGATTGAAGATTGCCACTCAATTTGTCTGATCCATCCATGCAATTGGCATAAAACTGATCCTTGTCGGCCCCACCACAATAGCCCGGCGGAACAATCTTGTCACTGCCCGCTTGCGTACCTAAACACTGGAGTACTGTTTGATACTGATTTTCGCTACTCAAATCATTAAATGAAGCGTGTGCTTTGATGTCGAGACAATCCCGGTTGAAGGCGGCCGAAGCCAAGCTAGGGGATGCTAAAAAAAATGACATGAGAAACGAAAGTGCTATTGTGCTACGATGATGGGAAAATTTCATATGAAAATTAATAAATAAACTATTTTTTAAAGGGTCAGCATGAATTCCCCTATAGTATAACATACGAATCGAACCACGCCCAACCTGTGCACAATTTCGCAAAAGATATGGTATAATAAAGAGACTTAAATTCTCTGCGACAAAACCTCGTTTTCAACGGCATACCAAAATATGATAGAAGACGCACCCTCTACCACCCCTCCCAAGAAAAAACACGGTTGTCTTAAAGCCTGTGGTTTAATTTTTATCATTCTGATTTTGCTCATTGGCGTAACCGCCGCGTTTGCTTTTCGCCTCCCGCAAAAATACGGTCTTATAAAATCTCCCGCCCAAAAATTACTTTCCGGAACTCCAGACCGCGCAGGCGCCGAAGTACTACTTAAAGAAGTGCAAACCGCGGGGCTCTCTACCAAAGGGGTATCACTGTATGTGCTCCCCATCAGAGGGACAGACAAAACGATGGCGGTGGCGATTTTGGATGCGTCCCAAGGGTTCCAGCTCACAAGTGGCGGCGGGTCTGACCCCATGTCTATAACCATGACTAAACTCGTGGCTACCAAAAAAGCCGAAGAGCTTAAAGTTGACCGCGTTGCTATTGAATATCATGACGAAAGTGGTGCCGCCCTCATCACCATGACCGCCGGCGCTGATGCGATTCGCGGCTTTGCCAGAGGGAGCCTGACGCGCGATCAGTTTATGAAAGCCGTCGACGGCCAAATGAATATTCCTGCGGTAGTTGAGCGCTCCGCAGTACACTTTTAAACTATGCAAAAATCACGCCTCGCCATTCTGCTACTCACATTTTTCCTCGGAGCTCTACTCCTCACCGGTTCTGGTTGTGATCAAAGCGATACCGGCCTGGTGATTGATTTTCTTAATGAATGGGCAAAATCAAAAGGCATCATGAACGAAAAAGGTTCCCCCACTCCCGCCGCGATCGGGCACGTCTTGTTTGGCGCTTCAACTGGCGATGATGAGGCTGACGCGGCAATTGATGCTGGCACGGTTGTCAAAAGTATTCGCGACGCCGATAAGCTGACTAACAAAGCTAACGTTGCTCTGAACAAAAATCCACCCGATCGCACCGAGGCTTTAAAAGATTTAGATGCCGCCGTTAAGCTCCGCCCTAATGATTGGTACGTGCGCAATCGACGCTCGGTACTCTTAGCGGAAATGGGCAAAGCTGAATCTGATAATGGCCCCGATGTTGCGTCGGTTGACAACGCGTGTGGTTTGGATAGTAACAGCAACAGAGACTGCCGGGCTAAAATTTATCAGGATCGTCTCAATCTTTTACACGAATCATCTGGACGGCAAAGCACCGGCAATAGTTTAGTATCCTGCTATACCGTAGATGAAGAACTCAATAATGCGTCTGTACTTATTTCCCTCTACCAAAACGACCCCGTGCGAGCCCAGCCATACAAAGAAATCCACGCTCGTGCCGAACTTATGGGCAGAAAACCAGGGGTAACGTGTAAAATGTAAAGGTTTAAAATTACTCACTAAATAAAAATTAAAATATCTCGCTTGCTTCCACGAGCGGATTTTTATTTTAAATGAGCTTGGTGAGTAATGAGCAGAATATCCTGCTTGCCATTTCGAGCCCGTTCGACTCGCTCCACTCGCTCAGGTTAGGCTCTCATTCAATGTGTCATCCCGAGCGGAGTCGAGGGATCTCGTGTCGCGTCGTTGCGAGATTCCTCCACTACGCTCCTGCGTCGAGGCTCGGCCCGCCTGCCATGCAGCCGTAGGCATTGCGGGCAGGTCGAAATGACAGTTATTCAGCAAGCGCGTTCTCTCATGTTCCTTACCGAACAGACTGGTACCCTCCCATCACGCCTTTCTTAGAAAGAACAACTTGCCAAAGTTGATTCGTACGGGATCGGAACGAGCCGGCACACACCATTAAATAATACTTCCACATCCGGTAAAACCGTTCGCTATAGTGCGCCTTAAGCTCGCCCCAGTGGGCATCAAAGTTATGGAACCACGCCATGAGCGTGGTATCGTAATCAGCGCCAAAATTATGCCAGTCTTCAATAATAAAACACCCCTCAACCGCACGGGCGATATGAGCTACGGACGGAAGAAAATAATTAGGGAAAATATATTTTTCAATCCAGGGGTCGCTGTGGCGATCGGAAATTGGAAAACCAAACGTGTGCAAAAGAAAAAGGCCGTCGTTCTTTAAACAGCGTGCGACCACGTCCATGTAGGTACGATAATTTTTTAAACCAACATGTTCAAACATGCCCAGCGAGATGATGTGATCAAATTGACCGGCTACTTTCCGATAATCCTCCAGACGAATTTCAATGGGGAGCCCGCGGCACAATTCGCGTCCGAGTTTGACTTGTTCTGCGGCTACGGTGATACCCACACAGGTAACACCGTACTTCTCTGCAGCATATTTCATAAAACTACCCCACCCACAACCAATGTCAAGGATCCGTTGGCCCGGTTGCAAATTAAGCTTACGGCAAACTAAATCGAGCTTCGCTTCCTGCGCCTCGTCTAACGTTTTTGCATTTTTCCAATAAGCACAGGTATACGTGAGGCGGCGGTCAAGCATGGCCCTATAAAGATCGTTGCCTAAATCATAATGATGCTCGCCGACTTCAAACGCTTTGGCTGGTCGTTGGTAGTTCATAATAATTTGACGAGCAAACTCTAGAAGATTTTTTAACTTAAGATTAATTTTTTTATCAATGTGAGCACGCAATAAGTGGGAGATACACTCGTCCAATTGTTTAGATTCCCACCAGCCATCCATGTAGGCTTCACCCAAGCCCAGCGACCCGTGGCGCAACACGCGAGCATACAGATTGTCGTTAAGCACAGCAATGTCCCACGGGCGGTCGCCGTTAATTTTGATATCGGCGAGATCTAAAATTTTTTGAGCAGTTTTTTGTAATGGGTGAACCATAATTGGTAAAATTAATACGTAAATAGCCCGACCCTATAATACTCCTTTATCATAATATTTCAAGGCGTAGTTTTTTCCTCCAAAATCTGTTATTATGACAAACACTATGTCTCCAGTTCTCCAATTGCTCCAAACCAAATTCGGCTACGATTCCTTCCGTCACGATCAAGAAACCATTGTCAATACTGTTCTCAATCAAAAAGACGTTGTGGCCGTGATGCCAACCGGCGGCGGTAAATCCCTCTGTTACCAGCTCCCGGCGCTTATCTTCCCTGGCCTTACCGTGGTTATCTCGCCTCTCATCGCCCTCATGAAAGACCAGGTAGACGCCTTACGCCTTATGGGTATCCCAGCGGCGTTTTTAAATTCCACGCTCTCCACCGACGAACGCAGACGGGTGTTTGACCAACTCCGCAACAACGAACTGAAACTTCTTTACGTCGCGCCGGAACGCCTCCTTGGGGCAAACGGAGAATTTTTAGATTTTTTACAAACCCTCAACATCTCACTTTTTGCAATTGATGAAGCGCACTGCATCTCGCACTGGGGTCACGATTTCCGTCCTGAGTATCGCCTGCTTTCTGAACTCAAAAATTTTTTTCCAACCGCCCCCACCATTGCCCTCACTGCCACAGCGGACGACATAACACGGCGTGATATTATTGAAAAATTGCACCTCAAAAATCCGGAAATTTTTGTCGCTAGCTTCAACCGCCCTAACATTCACTATTTTGTAGAACCCAAACGCAACCTCACTGCGCGCCTAGCAAACTATCTAGACAATCACAAGGACGATTCCGGTATCATCTACACACTCTCGCGTGCCTCGGCCGAGAATCTGGCTAACAATCTTGATCTCCAAGGTTTCTCCGTCCGCCCGTACCACGCGGGTCTGAGCCCCGAAACACGGCGCGCCAACCAAGAGCTCTTTATTAAAGACGAAATAAAAATAATTGTGGCCACGATCGCTTTCGGCATGGGCATCAACAAATCCAACGTACGATTCGTAATTCACGTCGACCTTCCCAAAAATATTGAAAGCTACTACCAAGAAACCGGGCGGGCTGGACGCGATGGGCTCAAAAGCGACGCTCTGCTTTTCTACGGCGCCGGAGACGTGATGAAATTAAAAAAATTTATACAAATTGAAAATAATCCAGAACAAAACACCGTCCTCCTCAAAAAACTCAACCAAATGATGGCCTACGGCGAAAGTCGTGAGTGCCGGAGAAAACTACTCTTAAATTATTTTGGCGAAACCGCTCCCAACGCCTGCGCCAGCTGCGATAGTTGTCTCACCGAAGTGGAACGCTTCGATGGCACCCTCATTGCCCAAAAAGCCCTCTCCGCCGTCGCACGCCTCGAAGGTCAATACGGCCTCCACTATGTTGCCGATTTTCTCCGCGGTTCCAAATCAGAGAAAATGAAAGAAGAGCATCGCGCCCTCAAAACCTACGGCGCCGGCGCCGATATTCCCAAAGAACTCTGGCTCCGCTATCTCAAAGACCTCGTGGGTCTCGGCTGCCTCCGTGTCGGTGGCGTTGAGTATCCAGTTTTGAAGCTCACGGAAAAAAGTGTCCCAGTGCTACAAGGGAAAGAAACCGTGATGTTGATAAAAACGGCTGTACGAGCTTCGTCTGCCCCCCTGCCCGAGGGGGGCCATCGGGGGGAGGGAGAACACATCCCCCACGAACCAGAATTATTCACCAACCTCAAACTCATCCGTACGAATCTCGCCCGCGCCGAAAATGTTCCCCCGTATTTAATTTTTTCCGACGCCACCATTCTCGAACTCGCGACGTATCTACCAATGACCCTCACCGACATCCGCAAAATCTCCGGCTTCGGTGATTTAAAAACATCAAAATACGGCCAACCTTTCGTTTCCGCCATCATCACTTACTGTAATAATCACAATCTCCAAACCAAAATCTCCCTCAAAATCCCCAAACGCGAACGAAAAGTAAAATAAGAAAAATCGTTTCCTTCGAGGGAGACATGAAAACGGCAGAGCGCAACAGAACACCGTTCGCACTGCCTACTGTATTTCTATATAATATGGCGATACAGTAGGTGGACGGTGTTTTTTGTTTCCCCAATAATCATTTTCTCATCTTTATGATATAATATCCGCATCACATTTAATCTTTTTAAAATATGCCCCACCTCTCTACTCTCCCTCGTTGGTTCACCCCTGCGAGCCTCTTATTAATTCTCACCCTCGTCTTTCTCCTCCCCCACACCACCAAAGCCGACGAGGGGCCACGCCTGGATTATCGTCTCGTGGACGTAACGCAAGCTAAATGCCTCACCATCAAGTCCTTCCGCAAACAAGTGGAGGGTGCTTATGCCTACAACAAAAAATTAGTGCAACAAGCTTACGACGAAACCAAAAAATATTCCGAAAGACAACTGCAACAATGTTTATTGGTGAGTCAACTCCGCTCCGACGCCAAGAGTTGCGACGATGAATGGAACAACGTACAACAAGCCTACGACAAAGCCGCCAAAAATTTATCGGACAAACAAGCCAACGCGGATTATAAAGCCGCCAAAGACAAATGGGATGCCTGCTACAAGCAAAGCCAGGATAGAGGCAAAGGGCAAGAATTTATTCCCAAAGAGTGGGAATGTTATGAAGCCCACGAACGCATGCTCTCCCAAGCCAAACAAGAAATGGCCAAGGAATTAGATTGGCTCGCCAAAAAGCATGATGCCGACACAAAATATTTAGATGAGCTGCAAAAAAAATGTGCCGCTCCCAAAAAGAATCCGCCGCCCAACGACCCGGGCACGCCTGTCTGGGATCCGCACCACTCACTCCCACACGTAGACGTCTCCAAAACTACCTGCCCAGAAATCCGCGCCACCCAGCGGCTGGTGGAAAGTGTTTTTAAACACAACAGTAAAATCCTCGAGGAACTCTACACCGAAGGAACAAAAGTTTATAAAGACGCTCTCAAGAGCTGCTTGGCAAACGCCAAAAATGCCGACGATAAAAAAACCTGCACGGCAAAGTACGATGAGTATACCAGCAAATTACTTTCACAATACGTGGATGACATGGAAACAGAAAACAACGTCCGCAATAAAAATTTGGATTACTTAGATAAATTGGCGGAATTCTGTAAGAAAAAAACCGGCATGAGTTTTCCTGGCGGCGACGGCGAGAATGACCCAATTGGCGAAGTGGACGTAACCAAAGCCACCTGCGCCACCATCCGTGATTTCCGCCTCTATGTAAAAGATGAATTTATTGACCGAACCGACGCCGCCGAAAAAGCGCACAAAGCCGCGCTCAAGGTGGCGAGCAAAGCCTACCAAGAATGTATCTCTGATCGATATTCAGATAAAGAAGAATGCCAAACGAATTACCGCGCTAACCTCAAACAACTCGAAACCATTCTCACCGATGCGATAGCCAAGGCGCTTGCAAAAGAGGAAAAAGATTTACACTATCTAGATGAACTGCAAAAAAAATGCGGCAGTGTTGCCGAACTTCCACCCACCGAAAAATTAAGCACCCCTAACACGCCAGAACCAAAACCAACTACTCCAAAAAATAACCCGCCAGAAAAAAATGCCGACACGCCTGTCCCGGTAAGCTCCGGGGTGCCCTCTCAAATCCCAACCTACACCGACACTAATTTCCCGGATGATGTCAACGGGAAACTCTTGCCCTACCCCAAACTCACTAGTGCCCAGTGCAGCGTCCTTGACCGGGCTCGGACGAAACTGGAAGACATTCGCCGATACAATCTTCACGTTATCGATCTCCTCCACTTCAACGCGGTCGACTACGCTGTAAAACAACGCGACCAGTGTATCGCGAACGCCACCACAGACGATGCTAAAAGCGATTGCGGTGCCCAAGCTACCATCACCACCGATGCTTTGCGAGATACCACCGACAAAATTATGAAGGATGATGAAAATAATATGAATGCACGACTCAAACCCTTAGATGCGGCCGAAGCAAAGTGTGGAGGGCGAACATAATAACCAATCTTGAACGCCACCTTAGATTGTAGCAAAACAAAGATCAAAAAACATCCGCGGACAAAAAAATTACATCCTTTGAGCCTACGGATGGAACGCTCACACACCCCCGGTCCCGCTGCGACGCGGGCCACCCCGCTCAAGCGGGGATTTTCACCACCGCCCCCTCTCAAAAATAATATGTTCCTCACAAAACCTCTCATGCTCTACGACGGCGACTGCGCCTTTTGCCAGCACTGGACTAACCATTGGCGTGCAAAAACTAGCACCGCGATTGACTATGCGCCCTACCAAGAACGCCACGCCGATTTCCCCCAAATTTCCAAGGCCGCGTGCCAGAAAGCAGTACAACTAATTTCCATCAATGGAGAAACTGTGAGCGGTGCCGCCGCCGTTCTCCACGCCTTCGCGCTGGCCGGACATTACCAATCCTTCCTCTCTATGTACCACCATCTCCCCGGTTTTGCCATGCTATGCGAAGCCTGTTACCGTTTCATTGCGCACCACCGCATTTTTTTATCACAGCTGTTTGGACACAGAGGGAGGTGTGAAATTAAAAAATAAATCAACTAAAAACGATTAAATACCTATGCTCAACGAGCTTCTCAGCGCTCTGGTCTTAGGTCTCATTGGCGGCTTAATCCCTGGGCCCGTCCTCACCGCCACCTTTACTGAGATACTGCAGAATGGATTTTGGAAAAGTTTTCGCATAATCACCCTCGCCATGGCTACGGAGACTGCCGTGGCACTCGCGAGCCTCATTGCCTTATCAGCGCTCAGCCTGCCAGAGTCCGTTTTTCGTGGTCTCTCTTTTTTTGGCGCCGGTATCCTTGTTTGGATTGCCACTTCCATTTGGAAAATAAAAAAACTGGATACCGAAGAAAAAGTGTATTTTAGTTTTTGGAAAATCGCCGGCATGATTCTTGCTAATGGTGTACTCTGGACCTATTGGATTACAGTGTGCATCCCCAAAGCAATACTGTTGAACCAACAACTACCGCTCGGCAATTTAATTTTTCTGCTTCTTGTGGAAATTGGCTGGTTTATTTCCACTGCTGGCGTTGCCTTTATTTTTTCACGCTTTAGAAAAATATTATCTCACCCCAAAGCCATTCCAGTTATCTTTAAAATTTTTGCTCTCATATTTGTCTACTTCGCAATTAGTATGGTCTATACAAGCGTTGTCTTTTTTAGAAAGTAACTTATGCCCCAATTTTTCTCACATCACAAAATAATTACTGCTCTCATCTTACTCCCGCTCGCGATTGTAATTATCATAGCTGGGTTAATACTCTTCCCTGCTCGCGTCCACAATACCACCCGCTCCGGTCTACATCATCGCTCCGAAATCTGGAGTGGTACTATTCATATTATTGGAGATGTCCACTTCGCCCCTTGGACAACATTAACAATTGAACCAGGGACTAAGATTTTGTTTGAAAAAAATTCCGATATCCCCAATACTCCGTGGACTAAATGGGCCGATGATTTTATTACTAAACATAATGATCCCACTGGCCACGAGGGATATAATGAATCGCATTTTGAAATCTATGGTAAAGTCATTGCCCTTGGTACCAAGGAGCAACCAATTATTTTTACTTCCGCCCAAACTAAGGCCGAATATGCTGACTGGGATGAATTGGTGCTCGCGAGTGGAAGCAAACTCGACCATGTCGAACTCAGCTATTCTCACAACGGCATCAACATTGAAGGTACAAACGTCAGCATCACCAATAGCCGCGTGCACGATAATCTCTGGAGTTGTATTGATACTTACTCTTCCAATGTTCGGATTGAAAATAACGAAGTCTACCACTGCTGGCACCAGGCGATTGGAATAAAAAAAGCGCAGGGAACCATCATTAAAAATAATTTTCTCCACGATTCTCAGCTCGGCGTAAACTGTGAGGAGGGTGCTAAGCCGACCATCGAAAACAACCGTCTCGAATTTGCCCCGGTGAGTCCTGATTGTGGACCGAACACCAACAACACCGAAATTGATCGCAAACCAGATACTGCTGGAGGGACATATAATGGAAAATTAATTTATCCGAGCCAAGAATAAGGGGTCCTTGTCATGTATTATCTCACCGAACTCAAAAAAATTCTTCGCTCCCATGCCAACCCCACCAAAGCCAAAATCTATGCTGGCTTTTTTAAAACCGCACCGGGTGAATACGGCCATGGCGACCTATTTCTTGGGCTCACCGTACCGAAGCAACGAACCATCGCCAAAAAATTTTACGATCTTTCACTCGCCGACATACAAAAACTACTCAAATCAAAAGTTCATGAGGAGCGTTTCACTGGCCTTATCATCCTGGTACGTCAATTTCAAATCGGGGATAATAAACAGAAGAAAAAAATTTACAACTTCTACCTCAAAAACACCAAACGAATTAACAATTGGGATTTAGTCGACACCTCCGCCCCGCAGATTGTCGGCGAGTACTTACTCAACCAAATGCGCGAGACGAAAACCCCGCCCTCCGTCCCTCCCCTTGTAGGGGAGGGCATTGATGGCCCTCTCCCCCCTTATAGGGGGGAGATAGAGAGGGGGGTTCGGCCGCGGTTGGCTGTCCTCGTCACCCTCGCCCGCTCCACCAACCTCTGGGAACGTCGCATTGCCATCGTTGCTACCTTTGCTTTCATCCGCGCGAATCATTTTGACGAAACGCTCAAAATTTCCAAACTCCTCCTCACTGACAAACACGATCTGATTCAGAAAGCCTGCGGCTGGATGCTACGCGAAGTGGGAAAAAAATCGCCGCCGACGCTAAAAAAATTCCTTAACCACCATCATCAAACAATGCCCCGCACCATGCTACGATATGCCATTGAAAAATTTTCTAAAAAAGAACAGAATTACTATTTGACCTCACGGTAAAAATTCCCTATAGTGATTGTATATGCCGACACTTGATCCAACCATTATTGATAAAATTGTTGCGGAAGCTAAACGGCTCCAAGACAAACTTAAGCTCATTGACAGTGCAGCGGTTGGCCGAGTGCTGGATGGAGTTCCACTAGGAAAGATGGAACACCTGAGGAGGAATTATTTTGGCGCTGCTACAAGCAGACTTAGGAAAAAACGTTTAGAACAAGAGGGGCTTGAAGCAAAAAAACGTTTGCGAAGAGATCAATCTGCTGCGATGAGTGCAGCCATTGATGACCGGCGTGATCATCTCTTAGGAGATGACGACGCCTATCTTCGTCCCGAAGATTTTGCCCATTACCGAGGGTCTTCTACACGTCGTCGTTAAAATAATTTGACAATACCAATTACAGTTGATAAGATAACTATATACATATGCAAACGAACTACTCGCTATTTGCGAACACAACCAAATCAAAGAAGGCCCCTCTCACCCAAGAGTGGCAGCTTTGATTTCTGTAGATAAATTTTTTTAAAGAAATCACCGCCGCCCCTCTTGGGCGGTTTTTTAATGCTGCAAAAACAGGAGGCAATGGACATGCGCTACCGCGTTTTTGAGGAACAGTTTACTCGCCGCGCTCTCCAGCACCCACTCTGGAAACACCCGTGGTTCAAGCTCATAGAGACGCAACCAACACTCGCGCTCCTGCGCGTCTGGGCCATCCAAGCCGGCATGATCGACGAGATCTTCGGCAGGATTCTCACGACACTTCGGAATAACCCGTTGGTTCCCAACCGCGCTCACGGCATCATCCAAAGGAACATCGTGGATGAATTGGGGAATGGCAACCCCAAGGCCGAACACTTCCAGCTTTTTCAGGGAGTGCTCGCAACCGTCGGAGTGTCCCTGCGAACCTATCGCCACGCGCCAGCACTCACCGGAACTAGAGTGATTCTCCAAGGGCTACAAAACGCCGTTGCTGGCGACCCCGTACGAGCACTCGCTACAATGGCTTCCGAGGAGTTCATCTGTCCGCGGGAATTCCCCCGCCTCATGACTGCACTCAAGCGCGTACGCTCTGGCGAACCAGCAACTTGGAGCCCGTACTTCACCGTCCACTGCGAAGCCGACGTCGGCCACTCAATCGATCTTCTGCGTGAGCTCCACATGCTCTGCAAGAATGATCGTGCGCTCCGCGAACGAGCCCGAGCTTCCCAGGCCGAAGATCTCACCTGGAACGTCGCGTTCTACGACAGCCTCCTCCTTGAGGCCATCCGCGCTGGCCACCTCCCTCCCTGAATTGCAGCCACAGGGGGGCACGGTTCTCGTGCCCCCTTTCTCAAAACATCGTTAATTAGACATATAATTTAAAAAATGCTAAAACATCTCACGCAGGGTAAGACAGCTGGTCTTCTCGTGTAATGTGCTCAGTGCCACAACGCTTCCTATCCCGCCGGCCTTACGGTTGGCAAACGGAAGCGGGCATCCCGAAATCGGGATTGCGCACCAAGCGAGGAGGTCTTACCCTGCGACTCCTCTTAAAAAGAATATCCCACGACGTTACGTCGCGGGATATTTTTATTCTTCTAACAACAAACTTTGTTGCCAAGAGAACGGGGGACGCGGCGGCGACACCGGCACCCAATACCGCTCCACCATTATGTACTCAAACGACGAACAAAAAACCGCCGCGGAAAAATACATCGCGGATTTAAAAAAAGATGGCCTTAACGTCGTCACCACTTTAGAGCCCCTCACCACATTCTACGAAGCCGAAGAATACCACCACGACTATTTCGCCAAGAACCCAGACCAGGCGTATTGCATGGCCGTGATTAATCCAAAATTAAAAAAAGTGCGGGAGAAGTTGACGGCGTTATTGAAATAAAAAGAATCAACAGCTTTGGTATTTGGTATTTGGTATTTGGTATTTCTCAATCACCTCCCTCATCCCCTCCACAAATGCCGCTTCACTAAACTTCTTCGCCGTTTCATAACACGCTGCTTCCATCACCCGCACCCGCTCTGGTGTCATTTCTAAAATCTTCAATCGTAAATCGTCAACCGTAAAATCCGGTTTCAACATCAACCCATTTTTATTATCTTCAATGATTTCTAAAAGTCCTCCCTCCGCCACCCCAATCACCGGCTTCCCCGCTTGCATGGATTCCACCGCCGTCATCCCAAAATCCTCAGCCATGGGAATGTAAATCGTGGCTAAAGATTTGCCCAAATACTCCAGCAATTGTTGGTCATCAATCCAACCTAGAAGCGTAATATTGCTGTGCCCCTCAACAATTTTTTTTATCCGCTCAAACTCTGGGCCCTGCGATGCAATGACTACTTTTTTGTCTGGCATCTTGGCAAATGCCTCCGCGATGAGGTGAACCCGTTTCACATCATACAATCGCGCCCAGGAGAAAAAATAATCGCCAACACTTGTCATCCCGACCGCAGGAGGAATCTCTGTCTCACTCGTTGACGAAACGGACAGAGATTCCTCGTCGGCCGCGAGGCCTCGCTCGGAATGACGGAGATTTTTGAACGGAAGAGTGTCACACGGCGGATACACTACTATCGAATCGAGTCCCAGATACTTTTTTATCCGCGCTTGAGTATTTTTCGAATTCGTCACAATCCTATCCATCATTCGTGCCAAGGCTAAAAATCTCCACCGGTTAAACAAGACAAACGGCACAAAAATAATTTTCTTCCACCAGGGATATGAGCGCAATCTCTCGTCATACAAATCATACAAATGCCGAGGCGGCGTGTGCATGTAAGCGATGTTCACTGGCCGTCTTTCTGATTTTTTACTGTCATTCTGAGCAGAGCGAAGAATCTCTGGCTCACTCACCGACGGACAGAGATCCCTCGTCGGCGCGAGCCTCGCTCGGGATGACAATACGCCAGTTCGAAGTGCTGCCGTCAAACAATCGCCACTATAAATCACTACATCATAATTCTTTACAAACCCCGTCTTAAACAAAAACGACGACTGCACCTGCAAATATCGAAACCCGGGCACACGCGACCACGCCTTCTCTTTATATAATTCAATCGTCCTAATCCCGTGCTCACGCGGATCAAAAGCATCCTTGGCAATAAACGCCGTCGCCACATCCGCCCCCAAATTTTTGGCAAGACTAATCACCAACCGCTCCCCGCCGCCTTTGTAGAGAAAATAGTCGTGGAGGATGAGAATTTTTAGGACATTTTCCATCATAGTCAACCTATCAAATTCTTGATATGATATGTACAACTTTGCGTTCATCTTAACAAAATTATCTAGCTTAAGCAATGCTATGACATCGCCCCTCATAATCCTCATTTTAACCCAGCTTGTTTTCACTGCCAGTGACGTGCTCGGTCGCCACTTCATGCACAAATATGGCTTTACGATAAATAGTTTTTTGCATGGTTGGTTTATTATATATGTATTATTACACTCTTTAGCCACGCTTGGTCAGCTCTACGTCTTTACAACTATTCAACTCGGCAAAACCATAACACTCTTCGCAATAGTATCGATTGTGTTTGCTAATATTATCGGGCTCTTATTGTTACGGGAATCAATATCCATCACAACCTACATTGGCATCGCGCTCGCGACCAGCGCCTTTCTTATTCTGTCCATAAATTAATATCTCAAAATAATTATGATGAAAAAACTCCCCGCTCTCATTCTCATCACCCTCCTCGCCACCACCTTCATCACCTCCAGCGCCTTTACCGCGACAAAAAAAGTTAAAAAGAAAATCATCAAACGCAAAGCAAAAATTGTGGTGGTTGCGCCGGCACCAACTCCAAAAATTATTATGGACACCACCCGCGCTGGAGAAATTTCCAAAAACGAAACCTGGGGCGGAAAAATTTTCATCACTGGGGCAATCAGTGTTCCCAAAGGCGTCACGCTCACAATTGAGCCTGGCACCACCATCGCCTTCAAACCCAGCCGCGACTACAAGCGGCCGGACAAACTCGGGATGAATATATTTGGAACCATCAAAGCCGTGGGCACGCCGGACAAACAAATCACCTTCCCATCCGCCGATCGGAATCCCCAAAACGGCGACTGGAGTATGATTCACTTGGCGGGCAAAACCGGGAGTATCTTTAAATACGTCATTGTGGAATTCGGCCAGCAGGGCATTAACCTGTGGCAATCGGACGCCGTCATCTCCCACTCCATTATCCGCTGGAACAACTGGGAAGGGCTCTACGCCGAATCCTACTCCACGCCGCTCATTGAATTCAACCGCGTCTACCAAAATGGCTACAACGGCATGGCCATGGAACAATTTAACAAGGCAGTCGTGCGTAACAATCTCTTTGAAAAAAATGGCACACACGGCCTCCACGTTGATGCCTCTGAAGCCACGGTGGAAAATAATATTCTAAAGGAAAACGGCGCGGCCGGCCTGTCGCTCGACGACGCGTCCACCGTCACGGCAACCAACAACTCAATGCTCAATAACACTATCAACGGCATTATGTGTGGCGAGGGAAACAACAAACTCACCCTGATCAATTATAAAATCGTCGCCAAAGATAATCCGCTGCGTTGCCCTGATTCGGTGATCACCAAGAATGAACCCGGGGACGGCGCCAGCGAAATTGCCTTCGACTACCCCGACACCAAAGTCTTCGACCTCGGCTACACGCCCGGCGATCGCGTCAAGGACAAATATCAATATGTCTACCCCGATGACGAAACTCGGCGCATTGTGAAAAAAATTGGCACCGGTCTGGGTCTCACGTGGTCGCTTGCCATGGATGGCAAAAATGTCTGGGCGGCCACGCTCTCGGGTGACGTCTACAAACTCGATGGCGACACCGGCAAAATTCTTAAACAATTCAAAGTGAATAGCGCCCAGCCCTGGGGCATGGCCTTCGACGGAACGAATCTCTGGCTCACCGACTTTGCCGAAAAGCGCACCTACTCCGTTGATCCTGAAACCGGTAAAGAATTATTTTCATTCCCTAACCCTGACCAAACCCGCGGCGCCAAAGGCCTCACCTGGGACGGCCAGTATCTCTACATCATGGGCTGGACCACCAGTATCGTCTACAAAATGGATCGCCAGGGCAAATTAATGAGCCAATTCAAACTCAAAGACATTGACGGCGGTGGCGGGCTCACCTGGGATGGACACTACTTCTGGATTCCGGTGGACAATCGCATTGGCAAATTTGATAAAACCGGAAAATTGCTAGGCGCCATCTACATCGCGAGCGAAGGCACCTGGGATTTAGCCTGGGAGAACGCTGATAACAAATACGGTGGCTACCTCTGGGCCTCTCAGCGCACCAACGAAAATTGGTTTGATGATGAAAAAATTTATAAGCTGGAAATTGTAAATGACAGAATAGCGAAATAATTGAAAGGGAAGAAACGACAAAGCGTTGTTTGAGCTACGGCAATTTTTGTTCACAGCTTAATTTGACAAACACCTAAGCCAGGGTTACAGTATTTTCATGTCTATGCATCACCTCAATACGAATACTGCAACCACCACTACCACCATGTAGGGTGGTTGAAGTTTGTCTGATACATACCTATCAAACAGCCGACTTCAACCTTAAGGAGTCGGTTTTATTTAAAAAACATAAATTGATATACAGGATATGAAAATACTTAAATTTGGAGGAACATCAGTTGGCTCGCCGGCTGCTATTAAACAAATCATCAAAATTATTAAGGAAACCCGCAGAAAACATCGGCAGCTGGTGGTAGTAGTTTCGGCTTTTAGCGGCATCACCGATCAGCTTATCGCTCTCGGGAAACGAGCCAGCACGGGGAGTGAAGATTTTCAACCACCTCTCTTAGCGCTCCATACTCGACACCAGGATGCGATCCAAGAACTCGTCGGGGAAAAACAGCAGCCTGCTGCCATGGCTCAGATTGAGTTGATGTTCAAAGAATTAAAACAAATCATCCATGGTGTCTCACTGGTGAAAGAATTAACACCGTCAATGCTGGATTTTATTATGAGCTTTGGTGAACGCCTCTCAGCTACCATCATTACGGCCGCTTTCATAAGTCAAGATCTTAAAGCGGTATACTTAGATACCCGGGAAGTTATTCTGACCGACGACCACTTTGGCAATGCCCACGTTGACCGCGCCCATAGCTATCGCAATATTCAAACCTGGTGTAAAAATCACCCAACCTCCCTTCCCATCGCTACGGGCTTTATTGGTAAAACCGCTGCTGGGCAAACCACAACACTTGGCCGCGGTGGATCAGATTATACTGCTGCCCTCTTTGGGGCCGCCCTCACAGCCGACGTCATCGAAATTTGGACCGATGTAAATGGTGTGATGACTGCCAACCCCAAACAAGTTCCTACCGCTTTCTCCCTGCCCTCACTTACCTACCGTGAAGCTATGGAAATGTCTTATTTTGGGGCCAAAGTTATCCATCCGCCCACCATGCTCCCGGCGCTAGAGGCAAACATCCCACTTCTAATTAAAAATACCTTTAACCCCCGGCACCCGGGCACGCTTATTAATTTCGAAGATAAGCCGTTCTCCTATGCGATAAAAGGTATTTCTTCAATTCAAAAAATTGCGATGATCACCGTAGCCGGCAGTGGGCTCGTCGGTGTTGCTGGCATGGCCGAACGCCTCTTTGGCGCTATTGCAAGAGCTGGTATTAATATTATTCTCATTACCCAGGCCTCCTCTGAATATTCTATTTCCTTTGCGGTGGCAGCGGCCGATGTTATTTTAGCGCGCCGCGTGGTTGAAAATGAATATGCCCTGGAGCTCTCTGGGCATTACTTAGAACCTCTCACAATTACCGAGAACCTTTCCATCATCGCCGTGGTAGGAGAAAATATGCGCCACACGCCTGGGGTGAGTGGCACTGTTTTTAATGCGCTTGGGCACGCCGGAATAAACGTGGTGGCTATCGCCCAGGGGTCATCTGAGCTCAATATTTCTGTGGTAATCCAAGGCCGGGATGAAATTAGAGCGCTCCAAGCTATTCACGAGGCATTTTTTAAAAATACTGCCAATACTACAGCTGTCTTTGTGGTTGGAACCGGTGTGGTCGGCGGAACATTGTTAAACATGATAAAAAATCAACCGTCAATCAAGCTCGTCGGATTAACAAATAACCACGCGATGCTCATTGATGAACAAGGCATACAGAGTTCCGCCTGGAAAAAAACGTTAACCACGGTAGGAAGAGCGCCCGATCTAAAGATATTTCTAGAAACTCTAAAAAAATCACTACTCCCACGTCGCGTCCTCGTAGATTGCACAGCCGGAGCAGATATCGTTCCTTACTATCCAGAATTGCTCGAGGCCGGAATTGCGATAGTAACCCCCAACAAACAGGCGGCTGCTGGGCCAAACAAAAACTATCAACTCCTAAAAACATTGGCTCAAAAAACACCGTGGCATTATGAAACCAATGTGGGAGCTGGACTACCAATTATCACCACTCTACAACGCCTCATTGAGAGTGGCGACAGAATAATTAAAATTGAAGGAATTCTTTCAGGAACATTAAGTTTTCTCTTCAATAGCTTTGTTGGCGCCAAGCACTGGAGTGCTCTAGTAAAGGAAGCACGAGATAAAGGTTTCACGGAATCTGATCCGCGCGTTGATCTGGGCGGGGTTGATGTGGTGCGCAAAGTCGTCATCCTCGCACGCGAATGCGGTTGGCAACTGGAAACATCGGAAGTCAAAATCGATAATCTACTCCCCAAAGCTTGTGCGCACGCCGCCTCAATTTCCGAATTTTTCCGTCTCTTGCCAAAATACGATGCTGAATTCGAACAACAAAAAAAACAGGCCGCCCGCAATAAAAAAGTGCTCCGCTATATTGCTACCATAGAACGTAATCGCGCTTTAGTAAAACTTCGCCTCGTTGGCCCAGATCATCCCTTCTATAATCTCACCGGCAGCGACAATATTGTTGCTATTACCTCTACGCACTATCACCACTCTCCGCTGGTCATTCGCGGCCCTGGTGCTGGCCCCGAGGTTACCGCAGCCGGTGTCCTCTCTGGAATTTTACAAAGTATTAAAGAGCTCAAATCCCCCCTTGAGGGGGGTTCACGGGGGGTGTGAGCTTCCGAGAGTCGTCACTAATATGGTTATCAAAACAAACCGAACGTTCTCTTTATATAAAACAAATCTTAAAAATCGAGCTCGAGACTTACGTAAAAATTCTACGCTCGGCGAAGTATTATTGTGGAAAAAACTAAAAGGCCGCCAATTACTTGGTTACAAGTTCATTCGTCAAACAACAATACTGAATTATATTGTTGACTTGTACTGTCGTGAATTAAAACTTATAATTGAACTCGATGGCTTTGGCCATGATGCTCAAATGGAATATGATAAAAAACGACAGCAACAATTAGAACAACAAGGATTTATTGTATTACGATTTCAAGAACACGAGGTGCGTCGCGATATTGACAATGTAACCCAACGAATTGTCGATTGGATTGAGCCACGCAAAGGGCTCACACCCCCACTACCCCCCTCGAGGGGGGATTAAAATTTTATAACTCAACAAAATATGATCTCTCATAAAATCCCCGTTGGTATTCTGGGTGCAACGGGCATGGTTGGGCAACGTTATGTGCAACTCTTAGCCAACCACCCGTGGTTTACTCTAACACACCTCGCCGCCTCGGCCAACTCCGCTGGTAAACCATATCGCGAAGCCATCGCCGGCCGTTCTCACCTGGCCGATAATATACCAACAGCCATTTTAGAACTTCCCGTCCACGCTGTTGAAGATATAACGAATGCCGCGAAAAATTGCCGCCTAGTTTTTTCGGCCATTGAACTTCCGAATAAAACTGCACTGCAAGAAACCGAAAACACCTATGCAGTTGCTGGCCTCGCCGTAGTTTCCAACGCTTCCGCTCACCGCTGGACTGAGGATATCCCCATGCTCATCCCAGAAATTAATGCCTCTCATCTTAATCTCATTACCGCACAACAGAAGCAACGCGGCTGGAGTGGCTGCATTATTGTTAAACCCAATTGCAGTTTGCAAAGTTATCTCACACCGCTCTATGCACTGGAACAAGCTGGCTACACGCTCAGTGATGTTGTGGTAACGACCCTCCAAGCGATCTCAGGTGCTGGTTACCCAGGAGTAGCGAGCCTAGATATTCTTGATAACGTCGTGCCCTATATTGGCGGTGAAGAAGAAAAAACCGAACAGGAGCCACTCAAAATTCTGGGTACAATGGCTGAAAATAAAATTCTTCCTCGAACCGGCCTCACCATCTCTGCACACTGCAACCGGGTACCAGTGATTGACGGGCACTTAGCATGCGTGAGTATCAGATTCAAAGATAAAAAACCAACTCCCGACGAAATTAAAAATAGCTGGCAATTGTTTCGTTCTCTACCACAGCAACTGAATTTGCCTTCCGCTCCAGTACAACCAATTATCTACCGTACGGAAGATAACCGCCCCCAGCCCCGCAAAGATCGTGATGCCGATAAAGGCATGGCGGTCACCGTTGGGCGCCTGCGCCCCTGCCCGGTATTCGATTACAAATTTGTTGGCCTCAGCCATAACACCATCCGCGGCGCTGCCGGCGGCGGCATTTTGAACGGGGAGCTGTTAGTTGCACAAGGATTTGTAAAATAGATATTCAACTCCCCCCTGTGAGGGGGGGGGTAGGGGGGTGTGAGCCGCCGGGGGCAATAAAATCGCATCCATTGACGAATCGCCCGCTCACCGGCCTCACACACCTCGGTCGCCTTGAGGCGACCACCCCGCTCAAGCGGGGAATACGACTCTTGTCCTACCATCCTAACTCTATGTCCGCCCTCACCCTCATCGGCATGCCGGGTTCCGGCAAATCAACAATCGGAAAATTGATTGCTCATCAACTCGGCTGGAACTTTGTCGATCTTGATATTTTAATTTTAGAAAAAACCAGCGTCAGTCATGATAAAATTCTTGACGAACAAGGCCAAGAAGCGCTCCTTAAACTAGAAAATGATCTCACCGTAGAGCTACCCTTTACTAATTTGGTCTTCTCGCCAGGCGGGAGTATTATATATTCGCAAGAGGCGATGGAAAAAATAAAACACGAATCGAAAATTATATACTTGGAACTCCCCCTTACCGAAATACAACGACGCTTAGGCAATAACGCCGACAACAGCCGCGGCATTGTGGACTTTAAAGAGAAAGGATATGTTGGTCTCTACACTGAGCGCACGCCAGTGTACGAGCGCTACGCGCACCACATTATTCCCTGCCTCGATTTAGACATTACTACTATTGTTGAAAGAGTACTACGTCACGTATGAAATTTTACAGCACCAATCATACAATATCACCAACTGATCTTCTCACCGTACTCACCCGCGGCTTGGCGCCAGATGGAGGTTTGTTCATACCCGCAAAAATTCCAACACTCTCTAAAAAATTTTTAAAAGCGCTTGATAAACAATCGCTGATAGACATCGGACATACAATCGCCCGAGAATTTTTAGCAGGAATTCCCACAGTCAAACTTAAGTCCATTCTTCAGGATTCCCTCAACTTCCCCATCCCTCTCCGTCAACTCGACAAAAATCTGTTCGTACTTGAATTATTTCACGGCCCCACCCTCGCCTTCAAAGATGTTGGCGCCCGCTTCCTCGCACGACTCCTCAGCTATTATTTACAACAGACTAACCAAACCATCAATATTATTGTAGCCACTTCCGGCGACACCGGCAGCGCTGTAGCCAGTGGTTTTTATAAAGTCCCCGGAGTGCACGTATATATTCTCTACCCTCACAAACGCGTCAGTCGCCTCCAAGAACAACAACTTACTACTTATGGCAACAACATTCACGCGTTCGCCATTAAAGGATCATTTGATGATTGTCAGCGACTGGCCAAAGCACTGCTCAATAACCCAAAGTTACAAACTAAAAAAAATCTTTCGTCTGCTAATTCTATTAACTTTGGGCGCCTGCTGCCCCAGTCATTTTATTATTTTCATGCCATTGCTGAACTGCACCGCCTTGGAATTTTTGAGTCACCAGTGGTTGTAGTGCCCAGCGGCAATTTTGGTAATCTCGTAGCTGGCCTGATGGCTAAAAAAATGGGCTTACCAATTAAACAATTTATTGCTGCCACTAATCGTAACAATGTAGTGCCACAATTTCTCAAAACCGGAAAATTTAAACCAAGGCCTTCACACCAAACTATCTCCAATGCCATGGACGTGGGGAATCCAAGTAATTTTGCGCGCCTAGTAGAACTCTATAAACACAGTCTGCTGGCTATACGCCGCGATATCATCGGCACGAGCATTTCCGAGGCTTTAACAAAGCAGACCATTAAAAAAATATACCAGCATTACAACTATACTATTGATCCACACACGGCTGTTGGTATTGCGGCCGCCTGGCATTATCAAAAACAGCGTGGCACTAGTCATCCTATCGTGGTTTTGAGTACGGCTCACCCGGCAAAATTTAAAGACACGCTCGAACCTATCCTCCACCAAAAAATTTCTCTGCCCTCAGCACTCAAACAGGTTCTTAAAAAGAAGAAACATGTTCTGTTGCTTCCAGCAAACGAACAAATTGTACAACAACAATTGTTAAATTAAACTAGGCTGTATGAATAAAAAAGAGCTAACGGCAAACAAACCACCGAAACTTCCTCCCCAAGCTCAATGTGTCTTCACGGGTACCATTTTTGATGTGTATCAATGGCAACAAAAAATGTTCGATGGCACTACCGAAACTTTTGAAAAGCTCAAACGCCCCGACACGATACAAATTATTGCATTGGTAGGAGATAAAATTATGCTACAAGAGCAAGAGCAACCTGGTGAAGCGCCCTTTTTATCACTGCCAGGCGGCCGCGTAGATAAAGGTGAAGAGCCTCGGGCAGCAGCAGAGCGAGAGCTTTTAGAAGAGACTGGTTACCGCACGGCCGATTGGTTTTTGTGGAAACAAACTAACCCCCACATGAAAATAGTGTGGACTGTCCATACCTATATTGCCCGCCACTGCGTCTATGTGCAGCCACCCCAGCTGGATGCTGGCGAAAAAATTACTACTAACCTTATCCCTTTTGATGACTTTATCAATCTCTGCCATAACGAAAACTTCCGCGAAGGCCGCCTGCGCACCGACTTGCTCTATGCCTATTTTGATGCCAAGAAGAAACAGGCTCTTTACAAAAAACTATTTGGATAAAATCATGCCTATCCTCTCCATCTCCAACCTAACAAAAAAATTTCCCGCCCGATTTGTTGCCGTCGACAACATCTCCTTCTGTTTAAATGAAGGAGAAATTTTAGGTTTGCTTGGACCCAACGGAGCCGGAAAGACGACAACACTCCAAATGCTTTTAGGAGTGCTGACACCGACCAGTGGTGAAATTAATTATTTTGGTAAAAATTTTTTTAACTCTCGCGAAGAAATTCTCGAGCAGGTAAATTTTTCTTCCACTTACGTTGGTCTCCCGGAGCTTCTCACGGTCAAAGAAAATCTCACGTTCATTTCTTATCTCTACAAAATTTCCGATCGCAAAAAACGCTTGGAAAAAATTATCGATATTTTTAATCTCACCGAATTACTAAACGTAAAATTCGGTCGTCTCTCGGCCGGGCAAAAAACCCGCGTCGGCCTGGCCAAGGCCATGCTTAATTTCCCCCGTGTCTTACTGCTCGACGAACCCACCGCCTCACTCGACCCCGATGTTGCTCAATATATCCGCGAATTTCTAGAAACCCAACGCCAAGAATTTAATGTTTCCATCATTATCACTTCCCATAATATGAGTGAGGTAGAAGAAATCTGCGATCGCGTCATCTTCATCAACCACGGCAAGCTCATCGCCGACGACACACCCCAAAACCTCGCGCGCTCAATCGAAGTGGCCCACATCACCCTACTCGCCTACAATCCTACCGGCCTACTTTCCTACTGCGCTCAAAGTAACCTCCCGCATCACGCTGACGGCAAATACATCACCGTTGATGTTTCCGAAAAATCTATTGCCCAATTTCTCCAATCCCTCGCCGAAACTGGAATCGCCTATTCCGAAATTAGCATTGCGAAACCGAGTTTGGAAGATTATTTCTTGCAGACAGTACAAACTAAACCGTAATTGTCATCCCGAATCCCCGTCGCAGGGGTGAGGGATCTCTGTCTCAATCAAGACCACCCAACTGTCATTCCGAAGAAACTCGCGCGACTGAGGAATCTCTGTCCAATCAACCGCTATGCCGCGATTACACTACAATTTCTACACGTACATTATGGCGAGTATTAGTTATGTGATCTACGTTGGTGTAACCAATGATTTAATTGAACGCGTCGAACAACACAAAGATGAGGTAGGTGGTGGTTTCAGTAAAAAATATAAAACCAAAAAACCTGTTTATTATGAACATTACAATGGTATTAAACAGGCCATCTATCGTGAGAAAGAAATAAAAGCCTGGCGACGAGAGAAAAAAATTAAATTAATTCAAAGTATGAACCCAAAATGGAAAGATTTGTATTGGGACATAACGGACAGGGATCCCTCGTCGCCGCGAGGCTCGCTCGGGATGACAAATCTAAAATAAAATATGAACCCTACCAGAATCTACGCTATCATCCTCCGCTTCCTCTATCTTCTGCGCAAAAACCTGGACCGTTGGGCTGAGGTGTTTGTATTTCCGCTGGTTAACCTCATGCTCTGGGGCATGACCAGCACGTTTTTTACCTCCATCGCCCCAGCACAATCACACGCTGTGTTTGGCTCGCCGGTATTTGTGCTTGCTACCGTCACCGGCATTATCTTTTGGGAAATTCTCTACCGCGTCCAAATGGAAATTCCTATGGACACTCTCGAGGAGCTCTGGAACAAAAGCCTGCTCAACTTTTTCTGCTCGCCCCTTAGATTCTCCGAATGGATCGCCGGGTTTCTGTGCCTTGGCCTCATTAAAATAACTATCACGGCCGCTGTCGCCAGCTCTTTTGCCTTTCTCCTCTACCAGGTAAAAATTTTTGTCTACGGATTCTACCTCATTCCGTTTCTCCTATCGCTCCTCCTGTGTGGCTGGTGGCTTGGCTTTTTTGTGGCCGGACTCATTCTGCGCTACGGCACCAGCTTCCAAGCCTTTGCCTGGACCCTCGGCGTCATCCTCGCGCCATTCTCCGCAATTTATTACCCGGTCTCAATTCTTCCCCATTGGGCACAAGCCATCTCCCGCCTCCTCCCCACTTCCTACATATTTGAAGGTATGCGTGGCGTCATCCAAACTGGACAACTCGACTGGACGAAACTAGCAACGAGCGTTAGTATTAGTTTTGTCTATCTCGTCTTCGCAACATTATTTCTCAAAATGAATTTTAAAAAACGATTGGAGCGGGGGTTGTTGTCGTTGGAGTAAATTAATTCCCCGATAACCCCACCCTGCGCCCCTCCCCTTGTTGGGGAGGGGAATGAATAAAATAATTAAAATTATGAAGCCAACCATTCCTAAAGAATTGTTAAACTCAAAATATCGTAAAGAAATGTGGAAACACTTTGAGCGGGTAATGAAAAAACTAGAAAAAATTCTCCCCATTGCTTCGGTACACATGCTCGGTAGTTTTACCACCGCAAAAATACGACCGCAAGATATTGACGTTGTGATATTCCTCAAAACTAAACCAACTAAAAAAAACGAAAAATGGTCGGTTGATTTTCAGTTAGTCCCGGATAATAAATATGGTGAGTGGATGCTTGAGGAAAGCGCCAAATGGATGAAATATAAATATGGTGCTAAAAAATCGGCGCTCATTAAATTGAAATAGCATGCCCAATATCTACTCCCTTCTAGAAAGTCTCTCCATTCCCTTCACCCGCTATAATCACCCAGCAGTATTTACCGTAGACGAATCAGAAAAAATCTGTAAAGATATCCCCGGTGCCAAAACCAAAAATTTGTTTCTCCGGAATCGTGCCGGCGACAAACATTGGCTCGTCGTCATTGCTGCCGAAAAACGCGCTGACCTTAAAAAGCTCGCTGCACTCGTTGGAGAAACCAAACTCAGTTTTGCCTCGCCCGAGCGCCTCATGAAATATCTCGGCATCACACCTGGATCAGTTACGTTCCTCGCGCTTATCAACGACGTACATCATGCAGTTAATGTTATTGTAGACGAGGATATTATGAAACATGAGGCGATCCAAACCCACCCGCTTACCAACACGGCGACACTCGTGATTCCGCGAGCGGGAGTAAAAAAATTTTTAGCGTATTGTGAAAATACAATAACTTTTATTACCCTCTAGCTATGAAAATAATTACGCATGAAGAAAACGTCTGCCTCCTCCGCTGCGACCGCGGTGAAGAAGTATTGGAAACCCTTACTACTTGGTGCGTTACCAACAATATTGGCGCGGGCAGCATTTTTGGAATTGGCGCGGCGGCTGAAGTAATACTGGCGTATTATAATCTGGAAACAAAAACCTATGAAGATCATCAGTTTAAGGAAGACTTAGAAATCGTGAGCCTCCTGGGTAATATCGCTATTCTTAATAATAAACCAATGATTCATCTGCATGGCAGCTTTGGTACTAGCACTCTGGCAGTGCGTGGTGGACACGTAAAAAAATTAATTGTTTCTGCCACCTGCGAAATAACCGTGCAGATATTTAAAAAATCTATCGAGCGAAAACCGGATGAGGCAACTGGATTATATTTATTATCATAATCTAATTTTAGAGAGAAGATTATACTATGTCTCCTCCACTCACCATTACAGATAGAATCTATGGTACGTTCACCCTTGCCTCACCAACTATTATTGCACTCCTCGGAACACCGACGCTACAACGATTAAAAGGAATTGGACAATATGGAATGCCGGATGAATTCTACCATCTCCCTGGTTTTAGCCGCTTTGAGCACTCGGTGGGCGTTATGCTCCTTTTACTGAAACTCGGAGCGAGTGAAGCGGAACAAATTGCCGGCTTACTCCATGATGTTTCCCATACTGCCTTTTCCCATACGGTGGATTGGGTGGTAAGTGATGGTCGGACGGAAAATTTCCAGGATGAACAGCACGAACGAATTATTGCCAATTCAGAGTTGCCCGAAATTCTTGAACAATATGGTTATACTGCCACCCAAATGAGCGACTATCATAATTTTACCTTGCTCGAACAACCACTTCCTGGGCTCTGCGCCGATCGCGTTGATTATGCGCTACGCGAATTCCCCGCTCCCATTGTGGAACGCTGCCTTATAGGCATAACAACCCGGAGAGGAAAAATAGTATTTCATGATAAGACAACGGCGCTCCTATTTGCAGAACATTTTCTCGAGCGACAAACAAGTCACTGGGGAGGATTTGAGTCGATCTCTCGATGGTATCTCTTTGCTAAAGTTTTACGCCAAGCCCTGGATGAAAAAATAATCACTTTTGATGATTTTTGGAAGGACGATGACTGGGTTATGACTAAAATATACCGATCGAAAAACCCGACCCTCGAACGAGTTCTCCAAATTCTCAAAAATAAATCCCTTCGTCATTTTCCGCTGAGCAACGAAGTAAGATATAAAAAATTTCGTTTTGTGGATCCTGAATTTGTTGAAAAAGAAAAATTACTACACCTCAGCGACGTGGATGAAGAGTTTCGCAAAAAAATTGAAGTTGCTCGAGAAGAAAATAACCACGGAAAACCAATTGTCTTAGTTTAACAATACCGTACCGTACGTATTACGTGCTAAGATGCTAACCATCCAAATGCTTTTTCCAATGTCAGCATCTAACGTCGAGTCAGCCTGAGAAGTATTAGTGGTAGTTTGAGAATCTAAAGACTGGCGAGCCGTGCCTACCTCCTTAGAAGGATAAATTCTGTCAATAATCCGGCTAATAATAAGTGGCACTTCCCATAAATTTTTAAAAAGTTCATAGGACTCATCAGTTTTTAACTGATGCATTTCAAAATCTTTTTCTCCAGCTCTACCAAAACGATCAAGTTCTTTAACATACAGATCAGCTAATCGTTCTAGAAACCCAATATATCTCATTTTGTCATCTAATAAAGTGCGCTCCGAACTACTAGTATCAGCTGCCACCGCGGCTTCGTTTCGTACTGCCAGTAGTATCTCTGCTAATAAAGTTTCTATCTCTGCGTTCTTCTCTACCAAAGCGTCAAGCCGATCTGTCGGCCCAGCGGCCTCACTGGAAGCAAGCAGCTCAACTGGTACAAGGCTGTGCAATTCATGTACCAACTGGGCCAAACTTTTCTTGCCATCCTGGCCTCCCTCCGCGCCTACTAGTGGAGGCGCTGTGCCTTCTCTCTTTAACATATTCCTAAAAATTAGGTGAATAATGTAACCAAAATAACATATAGAATTGTATAAGTCAAAGGCTCAGAAGGTATAATTATAAACTTGCTGAGATAGAAAAAATCAGTTAGGGTGTCTCTCACAAACGAGGATTCATGAACCAATTTCCCTAATATTATGCCCGATGAAATTTACGATATCGTTGCCAAGAATGGTACTAAAATTGGCACGGCCACCTGGACAGAAGTACATACTAAAGGCCTTTTGCACCAGTGTGCCAGCATCCTCATTTTTAGGGATAAATCACGAAATGAAACGTTAATCCAGCGACGTAGTTTACGTATGGCCAAACATCCTGGAATCTGGCAACATGCTGCCGGAGGCCACATTCTAGCTGGAGAAACTGCTGACGAGGGTATTCGCAAAGAACTACAGGAAGAACTTTTTTATAATCATAACTTGCCCAAATTCAAAATTAAAAAAATTATTACCTTCTTTCAAAATGATTTCCCTAATAACCGTGAACTGTTAACGCTCTATGAAGCAATTTACCCTGGACCATTCTTTCATGACCCTAAAGAAGTTGCAGAACCACCTATATGGATAACTTGGGCTGAGCTCCTTGAAAATATCAAAAATAATCCCACGCAATTTACTCCTGCCTTTCACAATATCATCCATGCCTATCTTAACTCCAAATAATTAAGTATGAAGGGCCGCTGCGCGACTTGACGTCTGCTAGTCGCGCAGCGGTTGCCGTTGCCCCGGTTGCCCCGCTAGCGCCGCCGGGGCCCGGCGTACTGCCACCACCATTCCGGGGTAGCGCGCAGCACCGCCTGCAGGGCAAAGGAGAGCCTGTGCTCCAGGGACCGCCGCCGCTGCGTGTCCATGCCGATGATGGGGTTCAGGATGAACCGCAGGGCCTGCGGCAGGCTGCCGCCGTTGAGGAGATCGAGGTTGAAGGCCTCGAACCGCGCAATCTCGCGGCCAACTTCCTCCAGGCGCCTCTGCACCTGCATCCGGTTGAGCCGGCCAAAAAACATAGCCGACTCTTTGATTCCCTGCTTGGTCTGAAAAAAAGCGATGGTGATTTCGCCCATCTTTTTCTTCCTCCTTCGGGTTTGTGAGGCTACAATGTACCATAGCTAATAGCTTCCGTCAATTGCTTGGCAGGTAACCAAAAAAAGATTATAATTCTTTAATAACTTAACTCATACTAAGTTATTCCGCTTCTTAAACCATTAATATGATTGAGTCCCTCCCCACCACCGACCGCACCCTCATTGAGTTTTTTAAAAAAATAAGCCCTGCGCTGGCTCGGGCGGCGTTATTTATTGTTTTCTTCTGGTTTGGCGCACTTAAAATTATCAGCGCCAGTCCAGCCAATCCACTCGTCTCGGAGTTGCTGGACAAAACAATGCCTTTTCTTACATTCCACTCTTTTATCATTGGTTTTGGTATTTATGAAATGATCATTGGCGTACTCTTTATTATTCCGCGAGCCGAACGCGCTGCTATTGCGCTGTTAGTTCCGCACATGATCACCACCATCCTACCGCTCATTCTGCTTCCTGCTATCACCTGGCAAAAATTTCTGGTACCAACACTGGAAGGTCAATATATTATTAAAAATCTGGTCATTATTGCCCTGGCTTTTAGCATCGCCGCACAATTGCATCCACTGAAGAAACAAAGTTAAAAAATTTCAAAGTTCTAATTCACAAGTTATGCTAATTAACCTCTTTCATTTTAGCCAAAAAACACTTGTCATTCCGAATCCCCGTCGCAGGGGTGAGGAATCTCTGTCTCAATCAACCAACGACGGACAGAGAGATCCCTCCCGCCAGAGGCGGGCAGGCCTCGCGCTGTGTCCGCCTTTGGCGGAAGGCTTGCTCGGGATGACAAAACGGTATTTGAGCCAAATTTAGGGAAAATTAATTAGCAACAATTCGTATATTAGGTGAATTAGAAATTCTCGCCGTTATGCACCAAATCCTCCTCTACTACAAATACACTTTAATAGAAAACCCCGCCGCGCTGATGCGCGAGCAACGTGAACTTTGCGAACGCCTAAACCTCAAAGGCCGTATTATTATTGCCGAAGAAGGTATCAACGGCACGGTGGAAGGGCTGCCTGAGAATACTGAAAAATATATCCAAGCAATGCAGCTCGATCCTCGTTTCGCCGATATGAATTTTAAACGAAGCCTGGGCACGGGCAACGCCTTCCCGCGCCTTTCCGTTAAAGTGCGGCCAGAAATAGTTAGCGGACACTTGGGCGATGCTGATGTAAACCCTACTCAAGTGACGGGGAAACATTTACCCGCAGAGACGCTCCACGAATGGATTCATAGCGACAAAGAATTTTACATCGTCGACATGCGCAACGATTACGAACATAAAATTGGCTTTTTTCGAAACTCCATTCTCCCGCCGCTTAAAAATTTCCGCAATCTCTCCCAAATCTTGCCCGCCCTAGAACAACTTAAAAATAAAACCGTGGTAACCGTCTGCACCGGCGGCGTGCGCTGTGAAAAAGCCTCCGGCTTCCTTCTCAAAAATGGCTTTACCGATGTGTATCAGTTGGAAAATGGCATTGTTTCCTATATGGAAAAATATCCGGAAGAAGATTTCAAAGGCAAACTGTACGTCTTCGACGGCCGCGTCACTATTGGCTTCAATTCTCCTACCACCCCACACCAAATTGTGGGCCGCTGTGATAAATGTGCAAACCCCAGCGAGAATTATGTTAACTGCGATCTCAAAAGTTGCAATGCCCATTTTATTTGTTGTGAAAAATGCTATCAACAAACCGGGCGGGCTGTGTGTTCGGCAACGTGTGAAAAAGTATTACAACAATTTCAATTCATGCTATGAAAACCTGGAAACTCCTCATCTTACTTATAATGGTGGCTGGTCTTTGGTTATTTCGCGGTGACATCCGTCAATGGTATCAAAAATTTACGTTGGAACTACCACCGTTGGAAAACTTTATTCGACCAACAACGAATTTGGTTGAAAAAATTACCCAGGAATTACGACCAGAAATTATTGCACCTCCACCGCTTCGCCGGTCAACCAAGCGACCCGGAACCACCTTAACTCGAAGTGGTGTTATTACTGCTACCAATCGCGAACGACAAAAACTTGGCCTTCCTCTCCTCAAAGAAAATACTAAACTTAATGCCTCTGCCGAACTCAAACTAAAGGATATGTTTGCTCAACAATATTTTGAACATGTCTCCCCCAGTGGGGTAGCAGTTAAAGACCTAACGACGCAAACTAATTATCGTTTTATTATCATTGGCGAGAATCTTGCCTTGGGAAATTTTGATAGCGACGCCGATATCGTAACAGCCTGGATGAATAGTCCAGGCCATCGGGCCAATATCCTCAATCAACGTTTCACCGAAATTGGTGTGGCCGTTGGCCAAGGTATTTTTGAAGGTCACAAAACGTGGATTGGCGTGCAACATTTTGGCCACCCCCTGGCCAGCTGCCCCCTAGTTAATGAAACACTGCTGGCTGAAATTAAAACCCAGGAAACCAACCTGACCACCGAACAAATAACTATCGAAAAATTACGAGCAGAATTAGAGACCGATAAACCAAAAACTGAAGAGGAATATGAAAAGTATAAAATGAAAGTAGACCAATACAACGAATTAGTTGCGCACTACAATACCGCTGTCGGCGAATTTAAAACCCTGGTCGCTACCTATAATACGAGCATACAAAAATTTAATAGTTGCATTCAACAAAACTAACTTTTATGGTATAAAATTATAAAGATAAATCCCCTATGAACCCAACAACACTGCGCTATCTTGAAAATTTTAATTTACTAACCGACGAAGCCAAAGTTGTTGCCGCCCTAAAAGAAGAGGGGCGGGATATTGTTATCCTGGACCAAACTATTTTTTACCCGCAAGGTGGCGGGCAGCCCTATGATCAAGGAATGATTGTATCAAAAAATGCTGAGTTTTTGGTAGAAGAAGTGCGTTTTGAAGCGGGGCTGGTGCGGCATATTGGCAAATTTCAAAATGGACTATTCATGAGCGGTGAAATGGTTACCTGCTACGTTAACCGCGATCGTCGTTTGCTCTACAGCCGCCTGCATTCTGCTGGCCACATAGTTGATCTGGCGGTAAGTACCTATGAGCTCCCGTGGATTCCGGGCAAAGGCTACCACTTTCCAGACGGACCATACGTAGAATATGCCGGCAATTTAGAAGGGGTTGATAAAGAAAAAATAAAAGTTGATTTAGAAATACTCTGTAATAAATTTATCGCCGAAGCCCGGCCAACAACATTGCTCTTCCTGCCAAAAGAACAACTGAACACCGTATGCACCTTTGTCCCGGATTATATTCCTGAAGGCAAACCCGCCCGCGTGGTACTGTTTGGGAATTTTGGTATACCCTGTGGCGGCACGCACGTTAACAATCTATCAGAAATTAACAAAATGACGATCCGTAAAATCAAACAAAACGGGGCAAATACAGTTCGGGTTGGGTATGATGTAGTGCGATAAATTCTTAGCTTAACTGAGCCAAAATAATACAAGTATCCTTGACAAAAGGGTATTTTTGGTGTATGCTAGCTTGTTTTTCATTTCCTTTTAAACTTTATTACTATGGAGTTTAGGAGGAGGTGAAACATGGCCATTCAGAAGAGAAGAAGGCGGGAAATCTCCACCGGGACGCTGTTCGCGCTCCTGGTGGCGATCGTGGTGACCATCATGGTCCACGCCTTCGTGGCGCACGGACCCTGGTCGCCCCTGCCGGCCGGCGGAGCCGACGTGATCGACACGTCCGGCTACCGTCCGACGGCGCCCGCCGCGCCGGCCCACAAGCCGGCGTGCAACGAGTCCTACTGCCCACTCCCCGCGGGTGGTAGCGACGTGGCGCCCTAGGCGCCACCGCGAGTCTGAGAGCTCGGAATCGACGGCGGTACCCATTCCGCCCGTACTTCCCGAGAATCTCGGCACCTCCCATAGTCCCGCCACGCGGGAATATATCCGTCGCCAGGCCAAACGACGGCTGAAAAGAAACAGGCGATAACACTATCGCCGGCCAAGAGTCGGGTTTCCTCGCAATGAAACCCTGCATCTAGAGCATACAAAATACTTGCATCTTCTAGAATAAAAACATCCCGACTCAGTCGGGATGTTTTATTTTAAAAATCGTTTCTAATTAAGTGCATTCTCGGCAGGCGGTAATAATTTCCTCGGTACTACAAAACCATCTATCGCTACTGTCTCTCCAAACTCCTGCATCACCGGGGCTAGTTCAACGGCCTTTGCCTGCTGCAATTCCTGTGCGCTACGCGCCACAATAATAACGCGGACCTGACGACCATTTTGAAAATAATCTTTTCCTAAACCATGTGCCCCCAAGGCAATTTTAACAGCCAATTGAGCATCGTGGGTAGCAGTCTCTGGCCCAACATATCGCCTACTTGATACAAACCCAAGCGGCAACTCTGGCACCTTGGTAGGATTAAACCCACCCGTAAAATCATAATACACGGCTTGTGCCGGGTGGTGCCCGGGAGATTTAGATATTTCTGTATGACTATAAAAATCTTTAGGCGGACGCATCTCGGCGGCAGCAATATGGCGATGACGAACAGGGTAGCCGATTTTTTGCGACATAAGTGCAGCCACGCGCTTAGCAAATTCCTGCCCATAGACATTGGCATCGGGGGCGTGGGCTTGCTTGGCAGCCAAGGCAGCGGCACCACAACCCTCATGGCTCGTTACCTCCTTAACGCCAGCCGCAATAAGTAATTCAGCCGCCTGCTCCGCTCCGCCGGAAAGAAGTATCCCCGATCCGGCCAACCGCACCTTGCCGCCGGGAATCCGTTCATCAATACAGGTACAACTTTCCGTCTTACCCTCCTGAAACGCGTGCTCAAGGTGAGGAATACTCTCCACATATTTTCCCATGCCCTGCTTACGCAGAGCATTCATTTTACGTTCCTCAAGCTTGGCAAACAAAGCGCGCTCTTGCTCTTCACGGTGTTGCTCAGTACCCAAATTTGCTGCTTGCATATGTTCCATAGGTTTAGGTGGTTTGGCTTCAGCGCTGCCTCTAAGGGTAGCAACTAAACCGAGCATGCGACCAAATGTTTCAAATCTCATATTTTATACATTAACACAGTGTGGGTGCCTCACGCTAGGTCCGGCGGGGGGCCTAGCGGAGGCGGGAGCTTGCACCCCGCGCTAAGGGGCGACCTGCGCAAGCCAGGCTTCGACTTCGTGGGTTTTCACGAAGTAGGTCTCTTCCTGTCCGCCACCGAAGTTGACATGGACGAAACAGGGGACCTTGAGTCCAAGGTGGCCAAGCCGGCGCTTGAGAAAACGCTTGGCCGCCACGAGGTGCCTGAGCTCATCGAAGAAATCCAGGCCGGCATGCTGCGCTGCGCCGCAGGGCGCATGCACGTAGAGGACCACGGTCCGAATCTTCTTCATGTCGATCGCGATGGCGAGGAAGGACAAGAGCAGCAGATCGAGCCGGATGGCTCGCCCCGCGAAACCGAGAAGCGGCTGCGCGAGCTTGATGGCCCACTGCGCTGCCCGGTCCGGCGCGAGGATCGCAAGCGCCGTAGCGAGGAACGGTGCCATGCTGCTCAAGGGCGAGGTAGGCGACAACACGAGTGCGCCGCCGTGGAACTTGCCCACGTCGTGGACCCGCTCCTGCCCATGCTGCGCCGTGACGAGCTGAGCGAGAAATTGCTTCTTCCCCGCCTGATCGCCGTCAGGGCACATCACGGCCACGACGCCTTCGCCAAAGTGAGGCTTGGCCTTATCAACCGGCTTGAGGATACCGGCGAGGATGGCCAACTCGACCTGCGCCCGGAGACGCGGAGTGAGAGTGCTCATTAGTAGAACCTCCTATCTTTACCGCGGCTCGGCCGCGGATTGGTCAATGTGGCAAGATTGCCAACGCATTACTATAGGCTCTTTTAAGAAAAAAATCAAGAGTAGCTTTTGTTGATAAGTTTTAAGTCCTAATAATAAAAATTGAAATCGCTACCCTAATTTGTTATGATACACAGACTCCTATGGATTATCTTCATCTTCTCCTCCCCAAACTACAGCACCTTGGCCTCTGGGGTTACTGGGTAGTGCTTCTGGCAGCCTTTTTAGAATCGCTGGCTTTTGTTGGCCTGTTTATTCCTGGTACCACCATCACCATCTTTGTTGGTTTTTTAGCAGCCCAAGGTGTTTTTGATTTTGGGGATCTCATTTGGTTTGTGGCGCTGGGCGGTATTCTGGGAGACGGCATAAGTTTTTACCTCGGGCAACATAACGCTGAACGTCTTAAGCACAGTCGCCTGTTCCGTGCCGCCCACCATAAAAAGGGGGAAGAATTTTTTCGTCGCTTTGGTGATATGAGTATTATTCTGGCGCGCTTCATTGGGCCCTTGCGCCCGGTGGTACCATTTGTGGCTGGCGTCTGCCACCTGCGGGTTAGAAAATTTATTATCTTTAATGTGGTAGGGACATTTGCAGCGAGTGCGGTCTTTCTACTTATTGGCTATTACTTTGGTGGGCTGTGGGGGCGGGTAGGCCCTTGGATTGAGCATATTAAGGTGGCCATTATAATTGCTGGTGCTGCCATCGCGGTGGGGTATCTACTCCACAAAAAATTGTTCAAATAAAATCCCTACATTATGTCATCAAACTGGAAAACCCTTGCTCTCAAACGTCTCGCCCGGGCTTTGTTGTCATTCAAAAATGAGGACGATTTACTTAAATTTTTACGTGACCTCTGTAGCCTAGATGAGCTTAAAGAACTGGGGACGCGCTGGGAAATTGCTCAACTCCTGGCCCACGGCGAATCCTATCGCGCCGTTGCCAAAAAAACGGGCGTGTCCACCACTACCGTTACCCGCATTGCCTGGTGGCTGGAACATGGGGAAGGAGGATATCGGACTGCTCTGAAAAAAATAGCCAAAAAACTAACCTAAAAAATTCCTAATTAACCCAATATCTAATTCCTAATAAAATTCCCAATAATCAATACCCAATTATGATTAATGTTTGGAAATTATAGTTTGGACATTTTGTTAGATATTAGAAATTAGATATTGAGGCATTTATCCACACCTTTCTCTTGACACCATTCCCCCTCTGTGTTACTGTAGTACTACGTTAATACATATGAAACAAGCGTTCGTACAATTTTCACATCATCTTCTCGACCTCGGGTAGCAAACTCTAGGTAGAGTTTCGCATTTCCGAGGTCATATCCCGTACAAACGGGATTTTTTATTTTTCAAAAGGTACTTTAGTGAAATTAGCTAATCACACTCGTACGTGAAACGAGGGTTGCCGGGGCAGAACCGGCAAGTACCACGGACCGGCACAACCAAGCCGGCAACAAAGGAGAACAATGGACGACCTTGTGCAGATGAAAAAGGCGGTCGAGACCTCCCCCCTGTTTGCGGAAGGAAAGGCAGCGCTTCAGCTCATTGCCCACCTCCCGGCTGTACTCGCAAGCGGGCTCAGGGTGGTGGAGGGTTGCCCCGCCTTCCTGGTGAGCGTGGCCGACTACGAAACCTACCGCGCCTGCACGCTGGATGAGGCCAGCGAATTCGAAGATCACTACCAGGACGAAGCAACCGGCCAGGTGGTGTCGCGGAGCTGTCTCCTCAGCTTCGTAGCCAACCTGCGGCACCTGCCGCCGCAGCCGCTCCTGTACCTTTCGGTGGGGGCCTATGCCCGGGTGGAAACCGAAATCCTACCGGGGGTACGTGAGCCGGTTTTCCCCCAACTCGAGGCGGAAATCCTGGCGCCGAGTATCTACACTGCGGATGAGTTGCTAAAACTTCTGCTCCAGATCCAACATGAGACGTTCCGGCTGATTGGATTGAAAAATCAGCCGCGGGTACGACTGAACAACCATAACGCGTTCGTGAAGCTTATTAGCAAACTTCCGTACCTAGTACAGCGGAAGGTACGAAAGCTCATGGACAAACTCGAAACCGCCCGCGCTGAGTCGGAAAATACGGAGCCGATTCTGGCCGAGATCCTGGGCATAGTGCCGCCGCCCCTTCACGCTACCATCCGCCAGTGGACTTCCACCCCCTTCGACCTGAACCCGACCTACCCAGAAGCCAGCTGGTCGCGGACGTTGGTAGGTGGACCGCTTACCTACGAAGGGCTGGTTTTCGAAACCGACTACACCACGACGACTGGTCGGCAGTTCACCGAGGTAGCCGGCGGTGGCAACTTCAGTCCTCTCGCCCGCCGCTTCGGGATGCCCCAGGGCTGGCAGGCGATCGGCTTCGCCGTGGGGCTCCTGCGTCTCGGCACTGCCCGGTCGCTCGAACAAACCTAACAGGAAGCGTGGAGAGACTCCTCTCCACGCTTCCTCTCCATATCTTTAGTACAAAATATGACAAAGAATATTACTAAGCTCGCCAAACAGCTCATCCGTTTCCCTACGACTGAAGACAACCAAAAAGCAAAAAAACAATGTTTTAATTTTATTATTAATTATTTAAAAAATTCGCGACTAAAAATAAAAAAAATCATAACACCAATTGGCTCCGCTCTCTACATTACTAACACCACCACTAAACCTATTATATGTTTAGTCGGGCATATTGATGTCGTCCCCGGCAATTACGCCGATTATATTCCAAAAATAATTGGTAATAAATTATTTGGCCGCGGTGCCATAGACATGAAGGGGTCGGTAGCAGTGCTAATTGAGGTAATAAAAAATGCCCCTGCTGGAACGGCGCCGCTTAGCCTGCTCTTAGTTGATGACGAAGAAAAAAGCACTGGCACGGCCGCGCGCGTCGCTATACAACAACTAAACCTACGGCCCCATTTTACGATTGTTGCCGAGCAGACTGATTTTAATTTGGTAACACAACAAAAAGGCACTGTTAATGTAACCCTAACCTACCGCGGCCGGGCCGCGCACAGCGCTGAACCGCAAAACGGGGTTAACGCGCTCGATAAATTAATAGCCAAAATTACCCAACTGCAAAACTTGCCCTTGTGGAAAACCAAAAAAAAATTCCGCCCCACTATTTCTTTAACTACCCTGGCCGGCGGTGAAGCTAAAAATAGCATCCCTGCTACTGCCACGGCAACTCTAAACATCCGCTACACTAACGGAGAAGACAAACGCCAACTGCTAAATGGCATTAAAAAAATTAAAGAGCCGCGGCTAAAGATAGGTTGCGTGGTAAAACCACTGATGACCGTGCCAAAAAATAATTGTAATCTACAACGATTAAAAAAATTACTGGACGTATTTACGTGCCAAACCACTGCTTTCGAAAAATCGGCCACTGGTTCTGATGCCAAATATTTTTCGGAGGCAGGACTGCCTGTCGTAGTATTTGGCCCAATTGGCCGTAACTACCATGCTAAAAATGAGTGGGCCGATCTCAAAAGCTTAGAAAGTTATTACTCTATACTCAACCAGTTCATTAATTCTTATTCTTAAAATGTATGTCTAATCTGCAAAATACAACTGTAACCATCGACGGACGGTCATTGACTATCGAGCAAATTAAGCTGGTGGCACGTAATTATGCAACCGTACGCATTGACCCAGAAGCCAACAAACGTTGTAAAGAAGGGTGCGCAATTTTGCGAAGCAAAATTCAGGCCAAAGAAAAAATATATGGAGTCACCACCGGATTCGGAGAATTTTCTCAAGTATTTATTAATGAGGAACAGGCAGCGCAGTTACAACTCAATTTAGTACGCAGCCACAGTACCGGGGTAGGCGACCCAGCAAAAGAAGAGGTTGTCCGCGCCACCATGCTCTGCCGAGCTAACTATTTAGCATCGGGCATGTCTGGAGCCAGACCAATTGTGTTAGAGACACTCGTCGCCATGTTAAATAAGCGCGTCACGCCACTGGTACTCGAACAGGGTTCAGTTGGCTCAAGTGGTGATTTAGCTCCACTTGCCATGATGGCATTGCCAATGCTTGGTGAAAGTGAAGCTTTTTATGAAGGGCAGCGATTGCCGGCAAAAGAGGCTCTGGACCGTGCCAAAATTACACCCCTACAACTAGAAGCCAAGGAAGGGTTGGCTCTTATAAATGGAGATACTTTTATGATCGGTCTTGGAGCGCTTGAATTATATGACGCTATACAGATTGCGGCGGTGTCAGAAATTGCGTGCGCCGCTACTATGGAATCTATCGAAGTTGTCCAAGAAGCCTTGGCTGATAAAATCGCGCGAGCCCGTCGCTTCCCCGGACAAGTAACGGCAGCGAGGAATCTCCGCGCTTTGATGAAAAATAGTGAAATTTTGGCCGGACCGCCAACGCGTGTGCAGGATTGTTATTCAATCCGATGTGCCCCCGTTATTTTAGGGGCGAGTCGCGAGGCTTTGTTATGGATACAACGACAATTTGAAATTGAAATGAATGCCGCTCAAGATAACCCGTTGGTATTTATTGAAACCAATGAGGTGCTATCAGGAGGAAATTTTCATGGACAGCCTATTTGCATGCCACTGGAAACGATGGCCCAAGCTCTTCAAGAATATGCCAGTGCATCTGAAATTCGTCAGGAACGAATGAATAACCCCTATTACAGCAAAATATTGCCAGCGTTTCTCATCGAATCCGGCGGGTTAAATTCTGGATTCATGATGCCGCAATATGCCTCGGCCGCGCTTGTGAATGAAAATAAAATTTTATGTTATCCCGGTATTGTTGATTCCATCCCGGTCTCGGCCGGCCAAGAAGATGATTGCTCCATGGGCACCAATGCCGCACTCAAAATTCAACGAATTTTACGAAACACTCAATATGTCCTCGCCATTGAGCTCATGCTTGGTTGCCAAGCTCTCGAATTCAAAAAAGGAAAGAAGCCAGGCACTGGCGTTCGGGCAGCATATGAATTGGTTCGAAGTAAAGTACCTTATATAAAAGAGGATACCATTCTGTATCCATACGTAGAGATGATAAAAACCATGATTCAATCGGAAGAATTGGTGTCGGCGGTGGAAAAAGCAATTGGCCCACTTAAACAACCAAAAAAATATGTACCGCCAATCGCTTGAGTACCGCCAATGGTCGACGGCCAACAAAAGTGTCATGGGGGAAGGAAGCACACCGCTGATTCGGTTATTACAGCTGGAGAAAAAATTAGAGTGGGCTGGTGAAATCTGGGCAAAATGTGAATTTCAAAACCCCACCGGGTCATTCAAAGACCGCGGCAGTGTTAGTGAGATCCAAATTGCCTTGTCGCACAACAAACAAGGCGTAGTATGTGCTTCGACCGGTAACATGGCAGCAAGCCTCTCAGCATACGCCGCCAGAGCTGGTCTCAAATGTTACGTGGTTGTACCGACCATTACTCCAGAAACCAAATTACGCCAAGCAACTATTGCCGGAGCAGAATTAGTAAAAATAAACGGCAACTATGATGAATGTGTTGGGGAAGCAATAGCACTGGCAGCGAAAAAAAATCTTCTCCTCTGCGGGGATTATGAAGTACGACGTGAAGGACAACGCAGCATTGGAATTGAGTTGGCCTGTTCCGGAATAAATTTTTCGGCATTTATATGCCCAATTGGCAATGGCACCGTTGGTTGCGCTACCGCCGAAGGTTTTGCAAAAAAAAATCAACGCCCCCAATTTATCGGCGTCCAGGGTTTCGGCGCCGATCCACTTACCGCTGCATGGAAAAATAATAAACCCATCTGCGCGATTCGCAAACCAAAAACCATCGCTTCTGCCATGAATGTTGGTTGTCCACTTGATGGAAAACTGACGCTTGATTTAGTGCGCGCTTCAGACGGAGCGCTGGTATCAGTGACGGATAAAGAAATTACCGCTGCCCAACAATTTTTAGCTCGGATTGAAGGAATCTTTGTAGAATCAGCGGCGGCTGCCACTGTTGCTGCCTTGCCAAAAATACCTCAACCGAATCAATGCGCAAAGATTGTTTTAATTTTAACAGGCAGTGGTCTCAAAGAGAATGTTTAATGTAATTGGAACCAAACCACCAAAACTAATTGATTGGGCTATTTTGAAGAACAACTCATAACCATGCTAATATCTTTTCTCACTTGCGCCTGCAACTCCGCTACCGTAGCAAACTTCTTCTCCGGACGTAAGTATTGCTGAGTTTTAACAACGACCTCCTTGCCTACCAATTCACCCTCAAATGCTAACACGTGCACCTCTAGACAATCATCGCCGGTGAGGGAATTGATGCCATAATATAACAAACCTCGAAATCGAATCCCAGCGATCTTGACTTCACAACTATACAGCCCCTTCACAAGCCCGTCAGCGAGCGCTACATCAAGATTCGCTGTCCGCGCCCCCACCTCCGCGCCCCGTCCTTGCCCTGGCCGCACAACTCCTCGAATAGTTGTTATTTTTTGTTTCATATATGTTCAGTCTAATAGAAAAGGTGGCGGTAGACAAGAGTAACTGATTTTGGTAAAGTAAAGGCGACTTTAAGGCAGCAGGGTGGTAAGATGGTAGGATAGTAGAAAAATAATTTTCCTACCGCCTACCTTCCTACTCTCCTACAATCCTAACACTATGTCCATCCTCATCTCCGGCTCCCTCGCCTACGATTACATCATGAATTTTCCGGACAGCTTTAAGAATCACATCATGCCAGAACAGATTCATATTCTTAACGTCTGTTTTGTGGTGGATAAATTAGAACGCAGTTGGGGCGGCACCGCCGGCAACATTGCCTTTACGATAAAAATGTTGGGCGCTAACCCCATGATTGTTTCTGCTGTTGGAAAAGACGCGAAAGACTACCTCGATCACTTTAAAAGATTCGACATCGCAACTGACCACATCTATCAAGACAAAACCAAACTCTCCGCCTCCGCCTACATCACCACCGACATGGATGACAACCAGGTAACCGCCTTTTACAATGGGCCGCTCGAAGAAACGCCTCACCTCCCAACTGTCATTCCGACGACGAAGGAGGAATCTCTGGCTCAATCACCAATCGACGGACAGGGATCCCTCGTCGGTGCGAACCTCACTCGGGATGACAAAAAAGTAAACCTCGCCATCATCTCCCCCACCGACAAAACCGTCATGATGAAGCATCTCCATGAATGCCATGAACGCGGCATCCCGGCCATGTTCGACCCGGGTCAACAAATAACTGCTTTCACCGACATCGAACTCCGGAGTATGATAAGCAAAAGCCATTTTGTTATTGGCAATGACTACGAAATGAAACTCCTCCAAGACCGTACCAGTTGGAGCGCTGCGGATATTTTAAAAGAAACCAACATTCTCATCACGACCCTTGGTGAAAAAGGTTCCATCATTACTACGCAAGACGGCGAGGAAATCAACGTCGCCCCCTGCCCACCCCAATCCGTGGACGACCCCACCGGCGCCGGCGACGCTTTCCGCGCAGGCTTTCTGGTGGGTTTTGAAAACAACCTCCCTCTCAAAACCTGCGCCCAAATCGGTTCCGTCGCGGCGAGTTATGCTATTGAGACGTATGGAACACAGGAACATGCGTTTACAAAAGAAGCGTTTTGCGTACGGTACCAAAAAACATATGGTGAAATAATTAATCTCTAAATATGGCACAAGTTATAAGAGAGAACATCGCAAAAAACTTGGGGTGTGTACCGGTCTATATAAAAAAATTTGTAACACCCAGAACAACACGCCTCACAATTTGTCTAAATCATTTACTAAATCCGTGTTATGAAAAATGATTACAAAGTTAAAGACATCTCTCTTGCTGCTTGGGGCCGCAAGGAAATTATTCTGGCAGAAAAAGAAATGCCAGGTCTTATGGCATTACGTAAAAAATTTAAAGGCAAAAAACCACTCAAAGACGCCCGCATCGCCGGGTGCCTCCATATGACTATCCAAACCGCTGTCCTCATCGAAACCCTTGTGGAACTCGGTGCCGAGGTGCGGTGGAGTAGCTGTAATATTTTCTCCACGCAAGATCACGCCGCCGCCGCGATCGCTGCTGCTGGCATCCCCGTATTTGCGTGGAAAGGTGAGACAGAAGAGGAATACTGGTGGTGTGTGGAAGAAAGTCTAAAATTTTCCAATGGACGAGGTCCCAACCTTCTCCTCGATGATGGTGGCGACCTTACTATTGTTGTTCACGAAAAACACCCAGAAATGCTTAAAGAACTTAAAGGTGTTTCCGAAGAGACAACGACCGGCGTTCATCGTCTGTACCAAATGATGGAGCGTAGCACGCTTGGCACGGTCGCAATTAATGTCAACGATTCGGTGACCAAATCCAAATTCGACAACAAATATGGCTGCCGTGAAAGTCTCGCCGACGGTATTAAACGGGCCACCGATATTATGATCGCCGGCAAAGTAGTGGTGGTGGCTGGCTTTGGTGACGTTGGCAAAGGTTGTGCGCAAAGCATGGACGGGTTTGGCGCCCGTGTTCTCGTCACTGAAATTGACCCTATCAACGCCCTCCAAGCCGCCATGGAAGGCTACGAAGTCGTCACCATGGACGAAGCAGCCCCCATCGGCGACATCTTTGTAACCGCCACCGGCTGCTGCGACGTTATCACGGGCGAACACATGACAAAAATGAAAGATGGCGCCATCGTCTGCAACATCGGCCACTTTGATTCCGAAATCGACGTGGCTTGGCTCACCAGTCAAAAAAATATTAGAGAAGAAAACATCCAACCGCAGGTCGACAAATTCGTGTGGGATTCGGGAAAATGTTTAGTGCTTCTCTCCCGTGGCCGCCTCGTCAACCTCGGCAACGCCCACGGCCACCCCAGTTTTGTAATGAGTACATCATTCACCAACCAAGTGCTTGCGCAACTTTCGTTGTGGCAAGAAGGTAAAAAATATGAGAGTGGCAAAGTCTACACCTTGCCAAAAGAATTAGACGAAGAGGTGGCACGATTACATCTCCCCAAACTTGGTGTTAAGCTTACAAAACTAACCAAGAAACAGGCAGATTACCTTGGGGTCTCAGCAAACGGACCATTTAAACCAGGGCATTATCGATATTAAAATATGGCTGAGACCGGACGACCTAAAAATTTTAAAACTCCAGAACAGATTCGCAATGAGCGTGAAAATCGTATTGATGATCTATTAACAAGTTACATCAAAAAACTCGCCACTAAAAGTGGTAAGACGCTACAAATTAATGAGGGTCAAAGAGCGCTGCTATTTCAGCAATTGCTCCTGGCTACCGATCCGGATATCCCTGCCTCATTGCGCTTAAATCTACAAATACGACTAGGAAAATTATATTCAGCTTACCAAGAACTATTCGACCAAGTATTTACTTTCTATAAACCAAGTTGAGCTTGATACCTTAGTGCTGCCCAAGCAGTGATAGGGCCATACCAGCCAGTAGCCGGTACTGCGGAAGGAAAATACCCCTGTTGTTTAAGAAACATTTGCAGTTGGTGTACCAGTGGACCGCGATCACCCGACTGAAGCACAAACGGGAGTTCGCGAATTATTAAACCTGGTTTACTCATAAAATAACGTCGCACTGCCTGCGCCGTAATCGGTCCATAAAAATTCGTCGGGCGCTGCTCCGCAGAAAAATATCCTGCCTCCTGAAGTTGAACTTGAAGCATACGAACGAACTCATGGCGTTCTCCAAAGCGAGTTACACTAAGCAACACATCTAAAGTAGAGGTAACAACAACCTCTATTTTATTTAATGGTATCGGTACAAGCAATCCTACTGACGAACTCGTAACCGCAGCATCGTCTTGAGTTACACCGCCACCCACCGATATTGGCTCACGGAAGGTAGTAGTAGGTAAAGCTACTATGGTATCTGAAACCAGCGGTACAACTATAGCGGTGGTCGTAACCATAGTATTCGAAGACAACCCTGAATCAGCTAGAGTAGCGGTTAGCCAGCCGCCACTACCACCCGCAGGGGGTATGGTACTAGCCGCGGTAGTAGCAAGAGCGAGTGCTAATGCCTCGGCCGTTTGAAACACAACGTTGCTGCTAACCGCGGGCGACGACAAAACGCCGCCACCAAGACTAACAACGGTAGCATTTCCACCAGTGGTTGTTAAGTTTGAATTAATAATTAAATCTTGTTCCGCCATTCCATTGCCAATAATAAAATCATGCCTACCAGAACTCAAAAATACCTGAGCGACATTCAACACAGCAGAGGCTGATGAAGTGGCAACTACCACATCTCGCTGCAGCGCTAAAGCACCGCCTCCGGTAATAATTCCCCCCTGCAGTGTTACATCTCCAGCCACGGTCAACGTTGCCCCCGTGGCTACCGCAACAGGGCTATAAGCCACCGTCAACGCCGGTAACGTCTCATTCTGTGTGAGCACTATAGTGCCGGTGTGGGTACGGAAGATGCCAGCGGTTAATGCACCAGAACCACTCAGCGTACCGGTCAACTGCAAATTATTATTAGCCGACACATCAATCGCACTGGCGTCAGGGATAACAACCGAACCACTCCAGGTTGCATCTACATACACACCAATCAGGGCTCCCCACCCCAAATATCCAGCGCCGTGAAGCTCCAGTGGCTCAGCAATAGGGTCGGCGGTAGTAATTGCAAGCGATCCACCGCTTTCCACCACAGTGCCGCCACTGGCAGCACCTAGCCCCAAAGGGTTGCCAACCCACACAATTGAATTGGATTTAACTCTCGTGGTACCAGTAAAGGTATTACTACCTGTGATATCAAATCGTCCCTGATAAACTGCCAAACTATTAACAATAATGCCGGCCGGTGCGCCGCCATCCTTAACACGTGAAGCCAACGTGAAATCAGTATAAGCAGGGCCATTTCCTACGGTAAAACTGCGATCAGCCCCACCAAGCAAAACCTCAGCTATGCTCAAGGCCGAGGGGTTTGGAGAAATAAGGGTGGTGACGTCGCCGTGAAGAGCCAACGCCCCATCACCAACAATCGTACTGCCAGTAAGGGTAATAGGGCCTTCAACAGTTAAGAGTGCCCCCGATAAAACCATTACTGAGGTATTTTCAAGCACCAGCGAACTAATTACCACTGCTGGATCGGAAATTATAGTGGTTGTGGCCACACCAGCCGGAATTATCACCGCATCCCCGCTCACCAGTGTTTGGTCCCAATTCTCTGGCGTGGCCCAGTTAGTATCGGCACCCCCACCTATCCAGGTAACAGTTTTAGCGCTTACATCAACCGGAGCTCCTGCTGCAAATAGCAATAAAACTAGCCAAAAAAATTGGCTTATGCGATAGCCATTAATTTTAGTTGTCGTCAACGTACTATTATGACTATAACTCATAACAAAAGGCTGGGATTTAATCGTATTTACATCAATAAAAACCTTATAGAATAGCACAAAATTGGCTTTTTGTCAAGGATAGGCTATAATAAAAACGCACATTTTTTCTATACTACATTATGTCAGAAGCTAACGAACAATCATGGCCAGCCCCTCGCTTATCTATAAAAAAGAGTCGAGAACGATTAGAAATACAGCCTGCTGATGAATCAGTAGCAAAACGTATTCGAACCGAAATTTACCGGCAATGCAAATTGCTGCTGAACGATAGTAGCATTGCTCACATCATTGATATTCTACGAAATTATCCTCGACAAACTTTTGTTCTCGGCAATCGGTATGCCGAGGCCATGGATTTCTTAAGGGAAATAGGCAGCCAATTGCAAAAAGAAAAGGCAGAAAAAGACGCCGCCAAGAAGCCAGCTCGAGATTAACAAAGCGTAATTATTTATAACAAAAAACCATCCGGACTCAGTCGGGATGGTTTTTTATTCGAACAAAATGCACTTTGTGGATTCCGAGCTATTGTAAGCCGCTCGGAAGGCTTTTATGTCTAAGAGGCGACTATTTTAATCGCCTCCTGGCAAGGAGTTTGACTGCTTCGAAGTGGTCGAATCCGACTTCTTCCGATTTGAGCGTGGCGATTTTGCGCAGTTCCAACGAAGCAGCATCGCTGCCGGCCGCGAGCGCGCTCAGCGCATGCAACGCCACATCAATCGTGAACACCGCCGACACGCGTCTGCCAGGCCGGGGGTCGCGCTTGGGGTCGTCGAGAACCATAAGAAGCCGCAAGGTGCTCGGGTTCACACAGAATCCAATTTCCTCAAAGGCCTCCCGAGCGCACGCTGCGGCCAGGGTTTCCCCATCCTCCACATGCCCGCCCGGCAGCACCAGCTTGTCCATAAACGGCGGCTTAGCTCGCTTGATGAGCACAAGGTAAACGCCGTTCACCGTCAATGCCAGATCAACTGTAAGGAGCATTAGAACGTCTCCTTACCGTGAGCCCGGTGCCACGCCTGTTTGTTGGGGAGATCGTGCGGGGAAAACGGCGCCTTAATATCCGTCTCCACCCCACACTCAGCACAACAAAAGGTGATAAAGTAGTCGGTGCTACCATCATAGTAACCACGCGACGTCTGGTACACGTCGGTCTTCTCCACCAGAAGCGTGGCCCCACAACCACCACCGCCGTTACCACTACCCGTACAAGTAAATTCTTTCGCCCAGCCCATCTGCTTACGACCCTTCTTGATCACCTGCATGATTTCCTCCTTGGTTGTAAAGAGCCTGCAATCGATTACGTGCGTACTATAACGTAATCTGACAAAGTATCTCCATAATTTTCTGTGGAAAACTTGACACGACTTAAATAAATAGCTAAAATAAAAGCAAATAATATTAAAAATAACTACGATTTTTTTCGTAAATATGAAATTCAACCACCTCAAAGCTGGGGAACAAAAAGAAATAAAGGAAATCTTAAGTTCACTTGGCCTTAAAGACAAAGAGCAAATAGTGTATTTGGCGCTTCTTGAAACTGGCCCCTTAACCATTACCCCACTAGCGCGCTACTGTGGCTTACGCCCCACCACGGTGGAATCGGTAGCCACAAGATTGTTTCGGGAAGGATATGCCACGGCAACTAAACGCAAATCTCGTCATGTATACGAAGCTACCGATTTGGCGGGATTAAAAAAAATTTTGGAGCGGCATCTGTATGAAATTATAGAAGCGGCTCCTCTTTTCCAAAAACTTAAATCCGGCTATACTACAGAAGCCAAGGTGCGCATCTATCACCGTGAACGGGTGGCTGATATTTTTATGGAAGCAATACACTGCAAGAGCAAACTTATTTATGAAATGGTAGCAGCGTACGATCTACAAGAAATAATCGGCGAGAAGCTGCATTTCTCCAGACGACGCAAAGAGCGAGGCACCCGCCTTAAAAGCCTGCGCGTAGAAAGTCGCGAAATAAAAAAATATTCACCCGAAACCAATACACGCGAATTGCGAGAAACTAAATTTTTACCACGCGAGCTAACTTTTTCCGCCTCTTTTATGTGGTGGGATACCACTATCGCCATCTTCACCACCAAAGGCGAAGGCACCGCCGTTGTCATTGAGAGCCCCGTACTAACCACCGCGATGCGTCAACTTTTTGAACTACTTTGGAGTATTAGCCGCCCCATGTTAACAGCCTAGTCCCTGTGTTACCATTATTGCTCCTCACTCTCTACGGCCTTGCTTTTACTCTCCTTGCCTGGAAAAATTTCCGCCTCGCCATTGGCCTGTTTATTATTGGTCTCCCCACATACCTCATTCGATTCAAAGTCGGCCCCCTCCCATCAACGTTGCTCGAACTCATGTTCGGAGTTTTATTTTTAGTCTGGCTCGTCAAGCATGCCCGCGCGGACTGGTCACACATAAAAGAACAATTAACAATTAACAAGTTGTTCTTTGTTCTTTGTTCTTTGTTCTTTCTTGCTTCAATCGCCGGCATCTTCGTTTCCGACATGTGGTATTACTCACTTGGCCAATGGCGGGCCTACTTTTTGGAACCGATGCTGGTATTTGTGATGCTCGTTGGTCGAGTCGACGACGACAAATCCCCGCTTGGGCGGGGGGGGCACTTCGCGGTTCCGCCAACGGCCACGCCGGCGTCCTCACCCACCCCTACCCCGCCCCAGCGGGGAATGCTAGCCTACTGCGCTACCGCCCTACAACCTACCACCCTAACACCAACCAACCTCATCTGGTTCCTCGCCCTCTCCACCCTCAGCATTAGTATCTTCGGCATCCTCCAACGCTTTACCGGCTGGCACATTGGCAATGTGGACTGGATTGCCCTCCAAACCCACCGTATCACCTCATTTTTCCTCTCTCCCAACGCAGTTGGATTATATCTCGGGCCGATTGTTCCTCTCATTTTATTTTTAATTTTGCACTACCGAAAAAACAATCACACCTCTCCACCCAAAACAATATCTCCTTATCTCCTTATCTCCTTATCTCTCATTTCCACACTCGTCATCCTCCTTACCAAATCCCTCGGCACCTTCACCGCCCTCGTGCTCGGAACAGTTCTCTTTACCTATCTCATTGGTCACAAAAAAATCGCGCTTATCGCGACTCTCATAACTATCGCTTTCATCGCCGCCTACTTCCTACTTCCTACTTCCTACTTCCCGCAACAAAAATCTCAATCACTCACCAATCGTTTAACTCTCTGGTCCTATTCGTGGAATTACTTAACACAATCACCCAAAAACTTCCTCTTTGGCACCGGCATTCGCCAATTCTTTCGCAAAATTCAAAAACCACACTATGATGTTAAAAAAATGGAACGCCTCATCTACCCACACAACATCTTCCTCAACTTTTGGACAGAAATCGGTCTCGTCGGAATGTGCTCGTTCGTTGTTATTTGTTATTTGTTATTTGTTATTTGTTATAAAATATATCAACACTCCGACAAGCTTCTCAGTGCCAGTCTCATTACAGCTCTTACTATCATCATACTGCACGGCCTCATCGATGTGCCCTATTTTAAAAATGATCTCGCGATGTTATTCTGGATACTGGCAGCCATCGTCATATCCTCACATCAATATTATGTAACAACAGACTCAATTACTTAAATTATCATGGCTCCATTACTCTATTGTTAGACAATCGAACAATGAAGCAACAAACTGAATAAACAAAAGGTATGTGGTATTATATTTTCAGTCTATTAACTGCCCCCGGAGTCGTCGTCCATGAACTCGGCCACGCTTTTTTTTGCTGGGTAGCAGGAATAAAAATTCATAAAATAAAACTATTTCAGTTTGATAAAACCACGGCCGGCTTTGTTACCCACGATGAACCACACAACTTTTACCAAGCAATTTTTATTTCTTTTGGGCCACTCATAGCTAATTCACTCCTCACTCTTTTTTTGTGCGCAAAACTCACGGCGCCATATATAGACTGGCACAAAATCCTCTATACCTGGCTCGCCGTTGCTATTGGCCTCCATGCCATTCCTTCCACCGGTGATGCCGAGTCGCTCTTTCGAACATCCACTAGCCATCTCTGGCGTAACCCGCTCAAAATTATTGGCCTACCTTTTGTGGGCGTGCTGTATACCCTCAATTTTCTCAAGCGCATCCATTTTGATTTTTTCTATGTCATCATCTTATTCTGGCTTGGCCGCTTCTATCTTAAAGGATAAATAAAAAGAGTACACCAGTACCCTTTTTAGACCCAAACACAAACCACCTAAAAGGTTATCGTATTATTTTTGAACCTTAGGACTATTCATTTTGTCCGTCACCATTTTCTTAAACGGTTGATCATCAAACATTAAGAGTAGTAGCATAATGGCTGTTGTGCCGACCGAAAGAATAAAATATCTCAGTCCCACGGCCATCCCAATTGCGGCCGTAATCCAAAGACCGGCTGCGGTCGTCAGGCCTTCCAGCCGGTTCTCTTTGTGGAGAATCATTCCGGCACCCAAAAATCCAATCCCCGTAACAATTTGCGCCGCCACATGGGTTACGTTTTGGCCGCCACCAAACCCATATAGAGACAAAACGGTAAACAAGGTTGATCCAGCTGTTACCAACGCATAGGTGCGCGGCCCCGCTGGCTTGCCCCATCGTTCACGTTGCAAACCAAGCACGCCGCCCAAAATAACCGCGATAATAATTTGACCAAGAAAATAAAATTCCTGCATATTTCATCAAAACATTAAAAATACAAGGAATATAATACCATACAATTGACTTTCACACGAACTACTGATATATTTTTAAAGTCTGCAAAGTTAAATCGGGCTTTATGACTTTACAGATTCTAAACTAATCACGGGCCGATAGCTCAGCTGGTAGAGCATCGCGTTTGCAACGCGAGGGTCTGGGGTTCGAATCCCCATCGGTCCACACCAAAAAATATGTCGCTCCACAAGAGCGGCTTTTTGGTTTGTGAAAAAAAAACAGGCGTGATAAAATACTGCCGCCAAAACAGGCGCTCTTATTGCTCTATGCCAACCGCTCAATCCATTCGCCCCACTGGCGTCACCATCAAAATTCTTGCCGAAGATTTTACCACTAAACTCCGCACCGAACTCGTCCGTATTAAGGCGGGAACTGTGCTTCCCACCCATCGTCATACCAACTTTGAATGGGTCTATGTACTTGATGGCGAACTCCAAGATGAATTTGGTCGCTACAAAAAAGGTGCCTTTAAAATTAACTCAAAAAACTCAGTGCACACCTCGCGCTCTCCGCTGGGCTGTACCCTCCTGGTAATTCGCGCAGGCACCTATGTGCCAAGCACGCTTCCCTATGCCAAAAAACAAAAAAATCATCGCTAAATCGGGCGCCGCACTCTTGGTAGATTGCCTGGAAGCGCACGATGTTAAATATATTTTTGGTGTCCCCGGAGCGTCACTAATGCCAATTTTAGATGTGCTCCATGACCGTGGGCCAGAATTTGTGGTCTGTCGCCACGAACAAAATGCCGCATTTATGGCCCAGGCCTGGGGCCGGCTTACCGGAAAACCGGGTGTTTGTATAGCCACCGTTGGTCCGGGTGCCACCAATCTTGTTACTGGCGTAGCGACGGCCACAGCTGACCGTGATCCGGTGGTAGCCCTCACTGGGCAAACTCCACGTGCCCATCGATTCCAAAATCGCCACCAAAATATTGACGCCGCCGCACTATTTGCCCCTATTACTAAGTGGAGCGTTGAACTGGAAGACACCGCCGCAATTCCGGAAGCAGTAGCCCAAGCCTTTCGTACAGCCGCTTCTCCACGCGCTGGCGCCACGCATCTAGCGTTTCCAACCGACATTCTCACCGGAACACATGCTGGAAAACCACTTGTACGACTCCCTGACACTAAAGAAAACGAGGAAGTGTATGATGAAAAATTGGCCGAGATTGCAAAATGCCTTGAACATTCTAAGCGTCCGGTTGTCTTCCTCGGCGTCGGGTCCGCTGATCATCGATCAACTACCGCCGTACGAGTCTTCCTCAAAAAAACTGGCATCCCTGCCGTAGGCACCTTTGAGGCAGCCGGCGTGGTAGGCCGCGAGCTAGTAGGGCAATTCCTTGGTCGCGTTGGCTTAGCAGTAGAAGAGCCCGGCGATGTAGCCCTCCGCGAAGCGGATGTTGTGCTCACCATTGGCTACGACGTTGTGGAATATGCTCCCACCATGTGGCCAACTAAAGCCAAAATTATTCATATCGACCGTCTCCCAGCTGATGTTGACAGCAACTATACTCCGGCCGCCGAATTAATTGGCGATATTGCTGCAATTTTAAAACGCCTACAATTTCACCTTAAAAATAGTCACTGGAGTTTAACAAAAAGCGAGCGAGCTTCCCAACAAATTCTCCTCAAAGAGCAGGCTCGTGGCCTGGCCCACGACGGCCAAAAAACTCATCCCGCCCGTCTCGTCGCGGAAATTCGCCGTGCCCTCAAAGATACCGACATTGTTATCTCTGACGTCGGCTCCCACCAGGTGTGGCTCGCCCGGGAATACTTTACCTTTGAGCCAAAAACACTCCTCTTTAGCATGGGCTTTCAAACCATGGGCGTCGCCTTGCCCTGGGCTATTGCCGCGCGTCTCGCTGAGCCGACTCGTCGAATTGTCTCATGTTCTGGTGACGGGTCATTCCTCATGAGCGCGATGGAGCTTGAAACAGCGGTTCGACGCAAACTCAATCTGGTCCACATTGTCTGGCGTGACGGCGGCTACAACCTTGTAGAAATTCAGCAAATGGTCTCTCATGGTCGCATCTCCGGTACCAAATTTGGGAATCCTGATATTGTTAAATATGCCGAGGCCTTTGGCGCAACCGGCCTACGTGCTGAAAAACCTACTGACATTGCCCCTACCCTCGCCCAAGCTTTCAAAATCAAAGGACCGGTCATCATCGACGTACCGGTAGATTATAGCCATAATGTTGGACTACTTGGTAAGGGTGGGTTGTTTGATGAGATCTAGATTATTCAACGTGATAGTAAATTGATATATGCATATTGCTATAATTCCTGATGGCAATCGCCGGTGGGCAAAACAACGTGGGCTCCCTGCCTTTGCAGGGCATAAAAAAGGAGCCGAAGCAATACAAAAAATCCTTGAAGCAGCCTTAAAATTAAACGTGAGTCACTTGTCGCTCTGGGGGGCTTCCATTAATAATATTACCAAACGAACGGACACTGAAATACAATTTCTGTACAAATTATTTACTCGCTATTTTAAAAAATTGACCAAAGCCAAAGCTATCCACCAGCGTCGTGTCCGCATCCGGGCCATCGGCCGATGGCCAGATTATTTTTCCCAGGAGTGCCAAAAAGCAATTAATGGTATGCTTGAAGCCACTAAAACCTACTCAGAACGCCATCTAACCTTTCTGTTAGCGTACAACGGTACCGAGGAAATGACGTCAGCGATCCAAAATATTGTCACGGGCGCCGTAACGAATGGTGCTTCACCCCTACCAGGGAGTCAACCAATCACCGCGGCCGCTATCAAACAACATCTCTACACCAAAGACCTGCCTCCCGTTGATCTCGTTATCAGAACCGGCGGCGACCCACACCTCTCCACCGGTTTTATGATGTGGGATGTGGCCGATGCCCAGTTGTACTTTACGGACAAGATGTTACCGGAATTTTCGGTTGAGGATTTTCACCAAGCACTTAAAACATACGAACAAACTGAGCGCCGGCTAGGAAAGTAGCGCCTTCGGTTAGGAGCGAATTACAAGTAACTATTACTACCAATAACCAACCATTAGTAACCAATAATACCACATATAGTAGTTATCCACAGGTTTGACCACTACATGTAGTATTTAAGGTGTGGTATACTACGTCCTAGACCTTTCACAAGCGTCCCGGCTGAATCGGGACCATCTCATACTAATATTAGTATGAGATTTTTAATCTCTTTGACCATAGCGCGCTAGACATCTCGAGAGGATCGGTTCCGACGACAAGCCGGGACCCATCAACTGCGAAATGTTTGGCACCCTGTGGTCAATTAAACTATTATTGGTTCCTAATTATTGGTAACGATATCGCTGCTAATAATTAATTACTAATAACTCCAATCATATGGGGGCTCTTACTAAAATAAAAAAACGCGACGGTAGCATGGTGGATTTTAATGCTGAAAAAATCTCCCTCGCTATTAGCAAGGCCTTTCAAGAAGTGCGTGGTACGCTCGAAGTAGACAAAGCAAAGTTGGTCGTCGATGCTGTACTTGGTACTATTGAACGTTTCTTTGCTGATACTCCCCCGGCCGTTGAAAATGTCCAGGACTTTGTGGAGCGTGAATTAATGCAACAAGGGTATTATGACGTTGCCAAAGCCTACATTCTGTATCGTTATGAACATGCCAAAGAACGCGCCGAAAAGAAAAAACAAATCCTTGAAAAAATTGAAAAAAACACGCTCCTCATAACCAAACGTGCCGGCAACAAAGAAGCATTTTCTCTAGAGAAACTACGCCGGTCATTAAGCTACGCCATAAAAGGATTAGAAACCAGCGTGGATATCGAGGCCGTCCTTAATCAATGCCGGTCGGAACTCCATGAAGGTATTACAACTGCCGATATTGCTAAGGCCCTTATAATGACAGCCCGGGCCATGATTGAGCAAGATCCAAACTATGCTAAAGTCGCCGCGCGCTTATTGCTCTTTACTAATTATAAAGATACGATCGGAGCCGAGGTCATTGATTTCTCAAAATTACAGGCACAATATCGGGCTGCTTTTATCAAAAATATTAAGCAGGGGGTAGAAATTGAACGACTCGACCCGCGCCTACTGGCCTTTGACCTTGAACAGCTCAGTAATGCCTTGGTAATTGACCGCGATGATTTATTTGTATATCTTGGTTTGCAAACTTTATACGATCGCTATTTTATTCGTGACCACACCACCAAACAAACCTTGGAAACACCTCAGATGTTCTGGATGCGCATCGCCATGGGCACGGCACTGCAGGAGCGTGAAAAGAAAACTGAATGGACCATTAAATTCTACGACATCATGTCGAAGCTCCTCTACACCCCCTCTACCCCCACGCTGTTTCACGCCGGCACGCCCAAACCGCAGCTTTCGTCTTGTTACCTTAATACCGTTTCTGATTCGCTTGATAATATTTTCAAAACCTATGCGGATAACGCTCAGCTTTCTAAGTGGTCCGGGGGCATTGGTACCGACTGGACAAACCTGCGCGGCACCGGAGCCTTTATTAAGGGCACGGGTGTCGAGTCTCAAGGCGTCATTCCCTTCCTCAAAATTGCCAATGATGTAACAGTCGCCATCAACCGAAGCGGCCGTCGGCGCGGTGCTGCCTGTGTGTATCTGGAAACGTGGCACTATGATGTTGAACGGTTTTTAGAGCTACGCAAAAATACTGGCGACGACCGCATTAGAACCCATGACATGGATACTGCTAACTGGATCCCTGATTTATTCATGCAGCGAGTTCGCGAAGATGGTAATTGGACATTATTTAGCCCCGATGAAACGCCCGATTTACACCATATCTATGGACGACGTTTTGAAGAACAATACACAAAATATGAAAAAATGGCGGATGATGGTAAAGTTACCCTCTTTAAACGCCTGAAGGCGCGAGACCTTTGGAAAAAAATGCTCGCGATGCTCTTTGAGACCGGCCATCCATGGATTACCTTTAAAGATCCATCAAACCTGCGCTCCCCTCAAGATCATATCGGTGTTGTCCACAACTCCAACCTTTGCACCGAGATCACCTTAAACACCTCAGAAAATGAAACTGCAGTTTGTAATCTTGGTTCCTTAAACTTTGCCAAGTTTGTTACCAACGGTAAATTTGATACCGCGTTGGTGCAAGAAGTGGTATCAATTGCCATGCGCATGCTTGATAATGTTATTGATATCAATTATTACCCTACCGAAGATGCCCGGCGTTCAAACCTTCGTCACCGCCCGGTTGGCTTGGGTCTCCGCGGCTTCCAGGACGCACTCTATCAACTAGGAATTAATTTTGATAGTGAAGAGTGTGTAAAATTCTCAGACTACAGCATGGAGGTAGTATCATATTCCACCATCCTCGCCTCAACGGAGTTAGCCCGCGAACGCGGCGCCTATGAAACCTATCGCGGCTCCAAGTGGGATCGCGGAATTCTGCCACTGGATACGATTGAACTTCTGGAAAAAGAACGGGGCATGGCTATTCCGGTAGAGCGCACCACCACCCTTAATTGGGACGTTGTCCGTGGCGCGATTAAACAATACGGAATGCGCAACTCCAATTGTATGGCGGTGGCTCCAACCGCTACCACGGCCAATATTGTTGGCTGCATTCCCACGGTGGAACCAATTTATAAAAATATTTATGTCAAATCCAATCAAGCTGGCGACTTTGTCATCATCAATTCTTACCTCGTAGAAGATCTAAAAAAATTAGGGCTCTGGGACTTTGAGATGCTCGGCAAAATTAAATACCATGATGGTAATATCTCGGAAATTCACGAAATTCCTGGATCGCTACGAACTAAATATAAAGAAGTCTTTGAAATTGACCCACGCTGGATTGTAAAATCAGCAGCTTATCGTGCCAAATGGATTGATCAATCGCAATCTATCAATATCTTCTTCCAGGGCACCTCTGGTAAAGATTTAAGCGATATCTATATGTATGCCTGGGAAATGGGACTTAAAACCACCTACTACCTTCGCACCCTGGCTGCCTCACAGGTAGAAAAATCAACCGTCAATACGTCCGACTATGGTAGCACGCACACGCGCCAGATGCAAAAGGGCCAACCGCAAGCCGTTTCCATGCCTCCCCCACCGCCCACGGTCACCACTGCTTCTACCACTTCCACACCCAAAGCCTGCGCGATTAATGACCCCGGTTGTGAATCATGCCAAGGATAACTAGGTAAGGACAGTAGTCCTACTTTTCCCTCTCCTCCTAACTAGCCTACTGCCTACCGTTTTCTACTTTCCTAATCATTCTCAATATGCCTATCACCAAAACCTCTAACAAGGTCGACATCAATGCCCGTCGCGTCATCAACGGCGCGGATGCGGACGTTATTCAGCTCTACCCCATGAAACACACCTGGGCTTGGGAGGCCTATAATGTTGGCAATGCCAACCACTGGCTCCCCACGGAAATTAGCATGCAAAAAGACATTGAACAATGGAATTCTCCTACCCTTCTCACTCCAGATGAGCACAAAGCCCTTAAAACCGTTCTAGGCTTTTTTACAACCGCCGATTCCATTGCTGCCAATAATGTAGTCCTGGCCATGTACCGTCACATTACCTCCCCGGAATGCCGCATGTACCTGCTTCGCCAAGCTTATGAGGAAGCCATTCATACCCATGCCTACCAATACATTGTCGAAAGTCTCGGTCTCGATGAAGGAGAGATTTTCAACATGTACCGCGAAGTGGACTCAATCTATAACAAAGACGCATTTATCCTTAGTTTTAATGAGGGCATTTTTAATCCTGACTTCAAAACTGGAACATTTGACGCGGATCAAAAATTTCTAGAAAACATGGTGGTCTTCTCACTTGTCTTGGAAGGAATCTTTTTCTATAGTTCCTTTGCAGTTATGTTTGGATTCCAACGCCAAAATAAAATGATCGGCTCCGCTGAGCAAATTCAATATATTATGCGCGACGAGTCACAGCACCTCAATTTTGGCATCAATATTATTAATGCCATTAAAGAGGAGCAGCCCGAACTCTGGACCCCAGAATTTCAGGAACATACTATTGATCTAGTCAAACAAGCGGTAGATCTGGAAGCAAAATTTGCTGCTGAGGTTTTTCCCAAAGGAATTTTTGGAATGAACGCCGAGGGTTTCCGTAAATATATTGAATACATTGCAGATCGCCGCCTAGGGCGTGTTAATCTCCCCGCTCAATATAACACCCCCAACCCCTTCCCCTGGATGAGTGAGGCGATTGATCTTAATAAAGAAAAAAACTTCTTCGAAACGCGCGTAACTGAATATCAGGTCGGTGGAACACTAGAGTGGTAATCTACCACACCAAACAAAAATATTATTATAAAAAAGCGTCCGTGAATGGGACGCTTTTTTTAGTAGTAACGTTGAATCCGCTTATTGCCTGTCCGGCAGTGCGGCCGGCCCTGATTCTTCCGTGTTACCACGTTGATCCGTCCGTCGATTACCAAGTAACTGGCGCACATCGGGTGATACGCGAAGCTCTTGAAACTGCTGTCCACCACCCTGAAATTGTTGTAGTTGATCTTGACCAGTACCTAATAAATCCTGGGCTTTTTCTTGAAACTGTTGCTTAATGTCTTCGAGCTCATGAAGTGTACTCATTATTTCCTCCTCATCAATTTCACCACCGCCTTGGAGCATTGCTTTTATTTCTGCTCCTTTGGCCTGTGCCTGGCTTAATAAATCCCTGAGCTCAGTGGTATCAAGTTTCTTGCGCTCGGCCTGGCGCACTTGACGCTCGGCCTCGGAGAGTGAGCGTTTAAAATCGCTCATAAATCGACCCAAGTTGCTCATGGTAATAATCACCTGTTCATTCTGACGAATATCGTCAAGCTGTCCAAAAAAATCCTCCTGCAATAACTCCATTGCAGCTTCCATGTCGCCGGCCTTGGCTTTTATATCTGCTTCATCACGGACACCTTTTAGTTTGGCTACCGCCTCCGCAAAGGCATTATACGTGCTGCTTAAATCAATTTCCTTTTTCTTTAACCTTTCTACAATCGCCTTGCTTTGTTTAAGTTCACGCTGGAGTTGAGCAAGTTGCCGATCAATTTGTTTTAGTGTCTGTGGCCAACGAGCGAGCATCTCGAGTTGCTGACGGCTATCATTTAAATCTTGCATTATATCCTGCAAGTCTTCCATGCCAGCATTTTGAGCCTCTTCAAAGGTTTTAGCATTTTTTACAGCGCCAATTATTTCTTTAGCTTTACTCAACTTTTCGCTCACGTCACCAGGGAGTGTAAGCCCTTGTTTGGTAAGCCGAGTAAGCTGGCGTTCAAACCCTGTCACACCCTGCTCTATCCCCTTTATTCCGCGCTGCAACATTTTCAATTGTTGTTCTTGCATCTGGCGTTCACGCCGTTCTTGTTCCATCGCTTGCATATCATCCCCCAGCTGGTTCATTTCAGTATTTTTAAAATCATCAAGTGATGTTGCCCCTTTTACCTGTTCCACTGTACCGTGCGCACGATTCATGCGACTCTGCATTTCAGCTGATGGTGGTTTCCCGTTTTGTTGTTCTTCTTGCATCATGCGCTCAAACTTCCCAAGATTTCGTTCCATCTCAAAACCACCTCGGCGTATCCCCTCTAGTTGCCCTCTCTGTTCCCCCATCATTCCATTTGGGAGAGGCCCCATTTTACCACCCGGCAACTTTCCGGGCATTCCGCCTGGTGGCGGGGGCATGCTCGGAACTCCCAGCGACTGCCCTCCCGGCATATTACCTGGGGGCAATGGCATTTGGCCACCAGGTGCTTGTCCCGGTACACCTCCAGATGGAGGCGGCATTTGCTGCCCACCACCAGCCGGCGGAGGCGATACCTGTCCACCCTCCTCTGCTTTCACCTGCTGCCACAAAGACTGGATATGACTTGGCACTCCCAGCCAAAACGCCTGAGCTGGCGCTATTGGTCTGAAAATTAAAATACCAACTCCCAACACCAAAAGTGTCCGTAAAAAAATTTGTTGTTTCATATCTTTAAAAAATTAGAATTCAAACTTCCTCTAGTATAACACATTTTGCGTATCTTGTTATCTTTGCACCAAAATTCCTCTGGTGCCAAAATATCTCTTATTGACGAATTGGCATCACGATATATATAAATGCTTCTTTATTTTCTCCGGCCGGTGTAAATATACAGGGGCTGTCACTATTAATTAATTTCATTACTACTGTCTGTGCACCCATCCGTGCTAGCCCCTCAAGAACATATCGATAATTTAATACAGTGGTAGTTTGCACACCAGTAATTTTAACGGGGAGCTCAGAGGCATATTCACCAGTTTGTAGTGATGCTGAAAAAATTTTTAACGCACCGGACTCTGGCTCAACAGTAAGTGTCGCCGCGTTAACTCCACTTGTCGTAAATAAACCAGCCGCCTTAAGCTCTTTAACAAGTGCATCAGTAGAAATTTCAACAGTGGTAGTAAAAGCAGTAGGAATAATTTGAGTATAGTCAGGATATTCTCCACTCACTAAACGCGAAACGAGTTGGATGTTCTGAAAAGTTAAGGCTAGCTGATTATCACCCACCAAAACTCGTACGTTTTCCTCGGTGCCATCAGAAATAGGAGAAAGCACATGTTCGATCTCTTGGGCAGTTCTTCCGGGCACGACCACTCGTATATGGGTGCTGCCCTGCTGTAGCGAAAATTTTCTCTCAGCCAGCCGATAGCTATCGGTGGCAGCTAAGGTCGCCAAGTGCTTTTCTCCATCTAACTCTAAAAGTACCCCCGATAGCTCTGGTCGAATGTCACTTTTAGCAACAGCGGGTAAAACCTGATTAAGCCCTTCTCGAAGCGCGGCGGCCTCGAGCACAAATCCGGAACCGGTTTCCAAGGTCGGAATAACAGGAAAATCTTCGGCACCAGTTCCTTTAATTTTGGTAACGGCTTTGCCGGCTGTAACCACCAACTCGTTATCATGAACTACAAAAACAATTTTTTCGGTTGGCGCCAAACCAACACACTCTACGAGCGTTCTGGCGGGAACAGTAAAGGCCCCCGGCGCCTCAATCTTAGCTCTAATCGTTACTGTGAGGGCTACCTCAAGGTTGGTAGCAATAAAATCGACCTTCTGTTCATCAGCTCGAATAAGCACATTACTCAAAATGGGTAGGTTAACACTTTTTCCAGTTACCCCACTCATGAGGGCAAGGGCGCGCACAGCGTTTTCTTTGGTGCACGTAAAGTTCATAGTTTAAGTATATATATAATTAATAATGATAATAAGGCCTGTGGAAAGTGTGGAAAAGTCAAGGAGACCAAGAAAATACAAAGGAAACTGTTGTGGAAAAACGGTGGGGGAAAAAACGGCCAAAAGAGGAAAAACGGTGGACATGGGAAAGGGGTAAAAATTGAGAGTGGAAAAGAAAATTGATTTGGGAATAATATGTGGGGTGGGTGAGGAGGAAAAGATTGAATTACTAACAGATTGTCCACTAGTTGTCCATCTAAATTTATACATTGTTAACATACAAGCGTTGTTTTAATAAATCAACATCTTGTTTTAGTTTAAGATCCTGGTTAAGTTCACGAACAATTTTTTCATGAGCATGCATGGCTGTGGTGTGATCCCGACCCCCCAACTCATCACCAATCGCGGGGTAGGACATTTTAAGCTCCTCGCGCATTAAAAACATAATAATTTGTCGCGGGAGAGAGATTTTTTTTTCTCTATTTTTACTCAAAATATCATCAGTTGTTAAAGAATAAAATTGACCAACCACCTCTAGAAGCTGACGCGGAGTAAGTGACTGACGAGCTGAAACGGTGCTGGCGGAAATCAAAACCTCTTTAATTGTTTCTAGGGTGGGAACACAATTTTTGAGCTGGTGAAATACGATAATTTTATTGAGCGCCCCCTCCAACTCACGAATATTGCTTTGAAAATTGCTGGCGATAAATTGAAGGGTTTTAATAGGTAAAGGAAAGTTTTTTTCCAAACACTTGCGCTCTAGAATGGCTACTCGAGTTTCAAAATCAGGTGTCGAAACATCAGCAATCATGCCCCACTCAAAACGAGATTTCAGTCGATCTTCCAAGGCCGGAATAGCTTTTGGTGGACGATCTGAAGTTAAGATTACTTGTTTATTTTGTTGGTGCAATTCGTTGAAAGTGTGAAAAAACGACTCTTGTGTTCCTTCTTTGCCTGCGATGAACTGGATATCATCAATCAGGAGCAGATCGGTAGTACGATAGCGAGCGAGGAAATCCTTGGTCGTCTTTTCTTTAATGGAAGTAATGAAATCATTAGAAAACTTTTCGGCACTCACATACACAACAGTCAGTTGTGGGTTGTTGCGGCGGAGTTCATTTCCCACCGCTTGAATAAGATGCGTTTTACCAAGGCCAACTCCACCATAAATAAAGAGCGGATTATAAGCTACCCCAGGGCGCGTTACCACCGCTTGGGCCGCTGCATAAGCCAGCTCACTACTTTTACCAACTACAAAACTCTCAAAGGTATACTTAGGGTTAAGAGAAAAACCACCATGATCGTTAGTTGGGGGGCGAGAAACAAATGAAGTTTCTAGCGAACGTGTAGGAGAAGAGGTTGTTGCCAGGGCTGGGGGTTGTTCGACAACGTTTTTAATATTATCAATTTTATATTCCAAGCGACGCAGCGGTTTTCCGGTGATTCTCTCGAGTGATTTAATAATAAGGTGGTGGTATTTTTTTTCAAGCCAGGCCTTAGTGAAGGTATTGGGGACACACAATAAAACATGTCCGTCTTGGTATGAAACAACGCCGGTGTTTTTAAACCAAGTCACAAAATTAGCTTTGGAAATAGTAAGCTCTAATTCTCCCAGAACCGCCTGCCAAATTTCGCCGTTTGTCATATCCTAAAATGAGCCCAGTTAGAAGAAAGTAAACCTGATCCATTGTAACACAGTTCGTGTGAGAGACAAATGAACAATGAGTAAGAACACGTGGACAAGGTGTGGACAAGGTGTGGAAAAGCTTGACTTTTTTTCTCCAATACTTTATTATTTATCAATAACCAATAACTTCATTATGCCTAAGCGCACTTACCAACCAAAAAAACGTAAACGTGCCAAAACTCATGGTTTCAGAGCACGCATGAAGACCAAACAAGGCCGCGAGGTTCTTAGTCGTCGTCGTGCCAAGCAGCGAAAAAAACTCACCGTGTCCGATGAGATTACCGGCAAGTTGCGGAGATTTAAGAGTTAGTTGTTATTTAGATTTACAGATACCACTCGTTAATTTGCGGGTGGTTTTTGTTTAGTGTAAGATATCTCGCATAACGTGGAGTGCGCAACCTGTCAAAACGTTCCACGTTATGCATTTTTCGCATATGTTACAGTCAATTAATCGCCTCGCCAAAGTTCGTGATTTTAACCTCATCATAAAATATGGCCGCTGGGTTAATGGCTCATTTTGTGATTTAAAATGGCTGAGATTAGGCACAATTCAAAATTATTTTCCCAAAAAAGAGGATCCAGAAAAGTTTAAAAAACAGCTCAAATTAGTTTTTACAGTTGGGGTCAAAATTTCTAAAAGCGCTGTCAAACGCAACCGCGTCAGGCGCCAAATGCGAGAAGTTGTTCGTCTCCTTATTAAGGACCACCAGCTCCAAAACGGCTACTACCTGCTTTTTGTTGCCAAAAAACCCATTTTGGAAAAAAATTACTCTGAGATTAGAGAAGAAATGAAATTATTACTTTTTAAATCAGGCAGCCTCCAAAGATAATATTTTTTAATATCTTTGAAAATTTTAGAAAGCCATTCTCGGCAACTTCCACTCCTTTCCTTGTTTTATACTTACCTTGGTAAGTCAACCCCCCCTTTACTCCACGGATTACATCGCAATACCCTCCAAACAGCGCTCATAAGGCCAATCATTAACCCTCTTTTTTGTATAACTTGGAGAGTATATTCACTGCAAGTTGGATAGAAACGGCAATAACCATAGGGAAAGCGGGATTTTAAAAAACCATGATCAGGAGAAAGGGTTTTTTGATATAGTTTTATTAATAACAAAAGTGCGTTTTTAGGCAAATATAAAACAAAAAAGATCAGTTTTCGCATACATTAGATGTTTATCTCTACTATCTTTTTTCTTCCTTTTTCTCCTTGTATAATCCTCAGTTTATTTTTCGCCACCCTAAAGTGCTGGCTGAGTAGTTTAAGTAAAGCTTCATTTGCTTTTCCATCCACTGGCGGAGCAGTTAATTTTACTTTCAAAATATCTGTTCCCGGTTCAGTTGGGATAATTTTATTTTTAGAGGAGCGAGGGATAACATGAACTGCCAGGTGCATAGAAAATTTGACAAAATTCAAGGGTAAGGTAGTGTGGTAATGTAGGGGTCAAGTCAATTATACAATACAACCCCACTATTTAGAACCTCTGGTGGCCGGCGCTCGTGGTGAGCGCAAAGGAGGCCGATATGAGCAGGATCCTCGTTTTGTTGGCGCTCATCTTGGGCGGTTGCGCCACCGCCCCCACCATCAAGATGGAGCCCAGCCGCTGGTATGGGCTGATGGTGGTGGAAGACGTGGCGCCTGGGCAGGCGCCTCGCCTCGCCTTCATCTTCGGCGCAACGGGGGAACGGCTCCCATCCGGGGGGAGAAAGTCGTCGTCGTCCAGGCCGGCGAGGGCAAGGATGGGTACTGGCGGTTCTTTCCGCCACCCCCGCTTCTGGAGCAGGAGTTCCGGGTTTACCCGGACGGAAACATCTACCTGGCCGTGTGGGGCAAAAGGCACCGCTGCCAGGTGCTGTTTCTGCTACAAACCGCCCTTCGGCACGGGAAGCCGCTGCGCATTGCGGCCGGCGGATTGAGCGGCCGCTTGATGCGCGCCGTTTTTCTCCCGACGGTCGAGGGCCTTGTCGGGCTTGACTGCCCGACGCAGTAGTAGTATCAATCGCTCTGTCCGTGGCGTTCCCACAGCACCGCCGCCTGCCAGAGGCACTAAGTAAATTATTCTGTTCTTTGAAAATACAATTTAGAATTTTCGGTGGTTGGCGCTCGCCATTTAATAGAGCGCAAAGGAGCACCCCATGAACGCTCGTCATTTGCTTTTTATCACCACGCTCGCGGCGGGCTGTATTGCACCGCGCAGCGTGGCCCTGCCACGCCCTCCCGCTATCCCGGCGCCTGCCTCCGACGCGGCACCCCGCTTCTGGTTCGGGGTGATGATCGTTGGCTTCCCTGTCGAAGGGGCCGCGCCCAAAGTCGCTTTTCTTTCCTTCACCAAGCAGGAGGTGGAGAAGAAAGAGATCGACATGAGGGCCGCGGGGGAGAAGGCCCTCGTCCGGGAGGGTACGGAGATCTTGGGGTACTGGCGGTTTGATCCGCCGCCCAACCCGGTCTTCAAGGAGGTCCGGCTGTACAAGGACGGCCGGATCCGTGGGGTTCTCCCGCTCGATGCGGAGGGCAAGTGTCGCCTCCTCATCGCCCCCAAGCGCCCACTGGCCTCGTCCCCCAGCGGGGACGCACCCGTCACCATGGGAGGAGTGACCGGCTGGATGCGGTGGCTCATCCCCGACCCGGCGATGGTCGACACGGTGGAGGGCGCATCCTGCCCCGACCCGCGCCGGCCGTTCTCGCCGCCTCTGCAACTCACGCCTGCCTCGCTGTGAGGCGAGGCTTTTCACGAGCGTCGCCAACTACCAAAAATTCTAAGATACTAATTTGGATGCCGAAACGAAAAACCATCCCGACTCAGTCGGGATGGTTTTTAAATTCCTTCATTCTTGACCTCTAAGACCTTTCCTTTGTTGGTTGTTTTAAGCACCCATTTTTTTAGTTTATTACTATACCACATAATTAAGGTGGCATTATAGGCTGTAGAGGGTTCAAGAATACCATATTGTTCGCAGTAAAGTCGAACATCCCGCAACTGTATGGGGTTGCTATCAGAACCAGGAGGAAAGTTAATAATAAAACCAACCCAAACATTTTCCGGTATTTGAATGCCAATTGTACCCAGCTCCGCGATATGTTGTTCTAATTCCAGAATAGCAGGACTTTTTCGTGCTAGCTCAGAAGGTTCACCCTCAAGATCACGATACGGCATATTTAAGTATGCTGAGTACGCAGCTGTTTAAGAAGTAATAAATCTTCCCGCACCCGATTAGGTTCCGTTTCAAGCACAAAATTTTTATCCTTCAAGCGCGGTTCGGCGAGGAGTGCTTCAAACCCCGCGTGACCAATATGGCCGTCGCCAATATGCTCATGGCGATCTTTATGAGAGTTAAATTCCACTTTGGAATCGTTGCAGTGAAACATTTTTAATTTTTCCAAACCGATTAATTGGTCAAACTTGTCAAATGTTGCGGCCACCGCCTTTGGCGTTCGCACATCATAGCCACTCGCGAATCCATGTTGAATGTCATAGCATACGCCAATGTCATATTTTTTTAATTTGGGGTGGTATATAATTTTTTTAATCTCTTCAAATGTATCACCAATCACGGCGCCTGCCCCTGCCGAAATCTCAATTAAAAATTGAGTCGAGCCTTTGTATCCTTTTAACATCTCCGCGAGACCGTCTACGAGTTGAGTAAAGCCCTTGTCTTCTCCCAAATCTTTATAACTCCCCAGGTGTGCCATTATATATTTGGCGTCAAGAAGCGTTCCACGTTCCAACTCTTGCCGCACCACGGAAATGGAGCCATGTTTAATGCGTGGGTTAGCTGAAGCAAAGTTAATAAAATATGGGCAGTGAATATACCATTCCCGTTGCCCAGTGAGTTCACAGTTAGTTTTAAATAACGCCACCACCTCTGGCGTTAATTCCGGCACCTGCCCGCCTTGGGGTGAGCGAGTGAACATTTGGAACACCTCACATCCAAGAGCCGCCGCATTGAGCGGGGCGTTGAAAATTCCGCCGGCAATAGAAACATGAGCGCCGAAGAACATACTTTACTCTTTATGCCCCACCCCCTAATACCAGCTCTTTTAACAATCCCACCACCTTCTTATTTTGTACAGTCGCCGATATTGTATCAATTACTTCCGGGCGCTTCAAATTTTCCTCTACAGTTTTGTCGTTGGGGTAAGCTTGTTTAATGGCAGCAATTTCTTTTTCAAGCTCATCTTTTTCTACCATAATAGCATGTTCGGTGGCTACCTGGCGAGAGACTAATGCCGCTTTAGCGCGTTTAGTGCTTTGTTCAGTAAAATCTTTAAAAATTTCTTCTTGCGTCTTTTTAAGATCAGCTAAATATTTTTCCATCGGGATTCCTTGCCGATCCAAACTCGCCTTGAGTTCATAAAACATCTTGCGTTTTTCAGCATCAATCAATACATCCGGGATCTCGTCAAAGGTGCTTTTTTCGATCGTTTGTTCTAAAATGGCAATTTCAACACGCTCATCTTCTTTCTTCTCTGCTTCCCGCCCCAGGTTAGCCATCAATAGCTCCTTGAGTTTTACAAGGCTTTCTTGGCCCAAGTTTTTGGCGAACGCATCATCAAGCGTAGGATATTCTAATTCAAATACATCGTTGACTTTAATTTTAAAATCAACCTGCTTGCCGGCAATATGTTTTTGGTAGTGGTCAGCTGGGAATTTAAGGGTAAATTCTTTCTCACCATCTTTTTTAAGGCCCACAAGCTGCTCCGCAAATCCGGGAATATAGTGCGGCTCGCTTAAATATACTTGGTGTTTATCTGCCTGCCCACCCTCCACCGGGATTTTATCAATAAACATGTCCATTTTCACAATCACCTTATCATCTTTGGTGGCGACGCCATTTTTTAAAATTTCTTTCGGCTGCATCTTTTTAAGATTTGTCAACGTTTCCTCTACCTCCTTATCTCCTATTTCTATTTTCTTTTTCTCTATTTTAATTTCTTTCAAATTTGGCAATACCACTTTTGGTAATAAGGCAACAGTAGCCTTGTAGACAAGTTCATTCCCCGGCGCCATTTTCTCAACACTAATTTTTGGCATCCCAATGGTATCCAACTTTTCCTCTTTCACAATGGTAAAAAAGGTGTGCTGCACAATATGTTCCAACGCTTCTTCAAGAATTTTTTGTTCGCCCAGTTGCTGTTTTACAATATCATATGGGGCTTTCCCTGGTCGGAATCCTTTTATCGCGGCGCGTTCAGACAAACGAATAGCTGCCGCTGCCAACTCTTTTTTATAATCTTCCGGCAGAATTGTAATAGTAATTTCCACCTGTGATTTTTCCAATTTTTTAAGTTCGTGTTTCATAGCTATATATTTAGTAACTAACAATTATAGAACTTACATATTTACCGCGCATTGTCATTCCGACCGAAGTGGAGGAATCTCGCAACGACACGGGATCCCTCGGCTCCGCTCGGGATGACAAAACGGCATTTCGCCCTCGATTATTAATTGAATATCGCCAGTTTAGCGGAAAAAGCAGGATTCGTCAATTATATAGTTAAGACTAAAGTTATTCACATTGAATTTTTTTAAGATGCTATATATTAGTGACCCCCCAATCAATTGGGGAAAAGGAGGGAAGAAGTTGAAACTCAAACCCTGGATGAGACACCTACCGCGGCTCCGCGCCGCCCGCACGGACCGGAAGTCCGTTGTGGTCAATCTCGGCCGTCGTCGGCCAGTGCGGGGACAGGTGACGGGGGTCGATGACGATCACCTCGAGATTGGCGGGCGTGCAATTCATCGCCCGCGGATCCGCGGAATCACCTACCCCAGCAACTAGCGGCAGACAATGCCCGCAACACAAGCCGACCCGCACCATCGCCCACTCTTCCATTTGTTGCAATATTATGTGCAACCAGCGGAAGGCGATGGTGCAAAATTAAAGTATCCCGATTCAGTCGGGATATTTTTGTATGTGGATAATTTTCTTGACAAGGCTTTAATTAGGTTAGAGTATTAATTAATAAGCTGGATGGATAACCGCTCATTGCCGAGCGGCACATTCAGGCAAAGGAGATTCCCATGGGTTCTTCGCCCCAGGTGGACTTGCAAACCTGTGTCATGTGTGGCCAGTCTCTCAGCAAGACCGGCCACATCCTGGACTGCTCCGACCGGTGTCTGCAGCTCTTCCGGGAGTGGCAGGAGCTCCCGGTGGAAGGGCGCATGACGCCGCAGGAGTACTTTCAGAAGCACTCCAAGAAGGAGGCCCCCGATGCGTGATTTCATTTTCACCCCCGAGCTCCGGCTCGCCGTCGCCCTGGTGGCCATTATGTTTGCGGCGAGCTTCCTCTTCTCCCGCTGTATGGGAGGGTGAGGAATGCGGAGCGGCGCAACCACTCGGGTTGCCGTAGCGGAGGGACAGAACAAAAATACCCGCCCACTACGTTACTCTCTAAATAGTTTTGGATAGTAACGTAATGATTTGCGGGTATTTTTGTTTGCCAGCACTGAGTATAAAATCATACTGTCTACAATCATTGCAGAGTATGTTATGATAAATATTAAGTAACATCCTTATCCCAAGGATGTAACCAGCGAGGAAAGGAGGCAACCATGTCCCTCGCGCGTTTGATTCTGGGAATCCTCTGTCTGTCTCTTTTTTTCTCCCTCACGTTCGTGAGGGGTGAGGAAGATGACGGAGAGGACGATGACCCTTCGGCCATCACCGATGGTGGTGAGGCCGACGCAGAAGACGGTGGGGATGCTGGCGTTGATGCTAGCGTAGGAGAGCAGGACAAAAAAAAGGATGAAGATAAAGACAAAGGGTCAGAACCAAAACCTGACCCACCGGATCCTGATCCAGATCCGGATCTTGAACCCGAACCACGCCCCTTTTTCCCGTCCTGTGACGAGGACGGCTGGGCCGTGGAACGCATGTGCCCGCTCCGACGGCACACCCCATGACCACACCACCGCACAGGGCAGGCCGCTTCACTCACTATAGATAGTTCTTAAGTATCTATAGTAAGAGTGGCCTGCAGCCAAAAGACGCCTTCACAAGGCGTCTTTAAATATCTATGGTGAGCTTATTATTTTATGAGTAATCCAACAATAAGAAGCGCAACAATATTAGCAACTTTTATCATTGGGTTAATAGCCGGACCAGCCGTGTCTTTATAGGGGTCCCCTACCGTATCACCCGTTACGGCGGCTTTATGAGCGTCGCCACCTTTGCCACCATAATTTCCTTTTTCAATGAACTTTTTGGCGTTGTCCCAAGCTGCTCCGCCGGTGGTCATAGAGATAGCCACAAACAGCCCCGTTACAATTGTTCCAACCAAGAGGCCACCAAGCGCCTCAACACCCAGGAGCCAACCAACCAGAATTGGAACGACAATGGGTAGTAGTGATGGAACAATCATTTGTCGAATGGCATCTCGTGTGACAATATCGGAACAGGCAGCATAATCTGGTTTGGCACTGCCTTCCATAATTCCAACAATTTCTTTAAATTGTCGGCGTACTTCCTCCACCACTTTACCCGCTACTTTACCAACCGATTCCATAAGCATAGCACCAAAGAAATAGGGCAAGAGGCCGCCAATAAAGAGCCCAGCCAGAACCTTAGGGTCATTAATGAGAAATTGTACCGATGCTGGGAGTTTGTGG
>JAHFHX010000017.1 GCA_023246655.1 Candidatus Magasanikiibacteriota bacterium | reverse complement strand
TAACTTCCGCTTTCGCGACTGCGCGGGTTGTAGCCCTTGCAGTAAAGCAAGCTTGTGCGTTTGCACGTCCAGCGCGATTTCCATCCGCGCTAAGCTTACCTTTGTAAGCGCCTCCGTTACAATTTAGGAGGCATCCGCCCCAGTTAAACTACCCATCAGCCACTGTCTTCCCCACCGGATTCACGGCAGGAAATTAGGCATACACGTCACAAAGGGTGGTGTCTCATTGGCCCCTTGCGGGTCCCACCTACGCTCAACATTGTAACGCGTATACCAATAGCAAATTGTAGTAAAGCTTCACGGGGTCTTTTCGTCTAGTTGCGGGTAGGAGGCATCTTCACCTCCCTTGCAATTTCACTGAGTCCCTCGTTGAGACAGTCGCACTATCGTTATGCCATTCGTGCAGGTCGGAACTCCATTGTGTTATCACCATGTTACCAAGGTGTTCAGACTATACCTTCATCTTGTCAGCGTCTTTAGAAGTGATTGCTGGTCGTACCGTCTGGCGCCAAAATTGTTCATCTTATAGGCTTCATTGATTATGGCAATCAGGCCTTTTTTAGTGAGATGACCACCCTGTTGTATGATTTTACAAACTTCCTTAAAGGTAAGGAAATCTTTGAATTTTGAAGACCGCAGAGGGTACGCCTCAAAATGAGGGATAACCACATCTACTAAATCTTTTAGACTCCGAACTTCATACTTATATGTCTGATCGCTTTTGTTGAAGCGCAGACTACCGCAACCGAAGAAATTTTGTAACCACTTTAGCAGGGCTAGATTTCTTTGGTGCTGACTAAGGGTAAAACTGGGTCGAACTTCGACCCCGGTTTTCATTTTGGTTCGCTGTTGGAAAGAGATAAGAAAACTTCCTTCTCCGTCCACCAGTCCTGTTATGTACGATGCATCGTTCATGGACACTCTTGGATTGACAAGAGCTGACGTGTTGTAAGCCATATTACTATGGTCAAACCTCGCCTTTCGGCTCAGTCGTTACGGGTCCCTACACCTGCGGGGTTCCCACGGTATTATCCTTTGATAATATCACAAAGGACTCCACCGTTATGAGTCAGTATACTTATGTTCTATCGCTAGAACACTCGGGCAAGTTATCTCCGACCAAGAAAATAATTGTTTACCCGACAAGGAATTTCGCTCTTCGTTTCCTGTTGAATGACGAAGGACTATATCTTCACCCCGACTTTTTATGGAGGGGGGCATAGCGTATAGTCTCTCATAAGCTATGAACGGATTACATTTCACATTACTGTGAAACAAGGTAGCTTTTCGAATGGCTATTATTTTGATTGCTCTGCTTCAATCTTCGACTGCTTGCTATTCTATAAATCCGTCCCAATCCTAGTAAACTCAATTGCTTGAATTCGCTACCTTAGGACGGTTATAGTTACCGCCGGCGTTCATCAGCGCTTCGGTTCGAGGCTTGCACCTCTTGCCTTAACGTTCTGACACTGGCCAGGCATCACTCCCTATACGTCAGCTTACGCTTTTGCAGGGAGCTGTGTTTTTGGTAAACAGTCGCAGTGCGTCTTTTGTTGAAACCCCGACTAAGTCGGGGCGGGCCTTATCCCGAAGTTACGGCCGCTGTATTGCAGAGTTCCTAAACGAGGGTTCTCTCATACGCCTTGGTCTTCTCGACCTATCCACCTGTGTCGGTTTACGGTACGGTTACCCATTGCTTAACGATGCTGAGCTTTTCTAGGCACCACTGCCTCCCCAGTTGATTCCACCCGAAGGCTTCATCTTCATCTTGCGAAACGTGTATATTCAAAACACGCTGGGAATTTCGCGATGCGCACTCAACATCAAACAATCGGTAGTCCAGGAATATTAACCTGGCTGTCCATCGGTTACGCCTTTCGGCCTGGCCTTAGGATCGACTAACCCTGGGTCGAGTCTCGTTGCCCAGGAAACCTTGGATTTTCGGCGGACATGATTCTCACATGTCTTTTTGCTACTTATGCCTGCATTCTCACTTCCAAGCACTCCACCACGGCTCACGCCTATGGCTTCAGCGCGGCTTGGAACGCTCCCCTACCGCTCGTGCTCAGCACGCGCGAGTTTATAAAGTTTGAAAGTTTGTAAAGTTATAAAGCAATGGAATCGCTCGCTCGCGTTCACATCATACTTTATGAACTTTATGAACTTTATGAACTTTTAAACTCGCCCGTGCTTCGCACGAGCTCGCAGCTTCGGTACCATGTTTGAGCCCCGGTACATTTTCGGCGCGAAAACTCTTGACCAGTGAGCTGTTACGCTTTCTTTAAAGGATGGCTGCTTCTAAGCCAACCTCCTGGTTGTATAAGAATTAACACCACCTTTTACACTTAACATGGATTTAGGGACCTTAGCTAGCGATCTGGGCTGTTTCCCTTGCGACTATGGAGCTTAGCCCCCACAGTCTGACTCCCAGGATATGACTGCTGGTATTCGGAGTTTGATTGAAACTGGTATCCCGAAGGACCCGAGTCTCATCCAGTGCTCTACCACCAACAGGAACTCCTGAGGCTAGTCCCAAAACTATCTCGGGGAGAACCAGCTATCACCGAGTTCGATTAGAATTTCTCTCCTATCCACAACTCATCTCCGAGTGTTGCACGGCTCGTGAGTTCGGACCTCCCCCTCTCTTTCGAGAGGGTTCATCCTGGTCATGGATAGCTCACCCGGTTTCGGGTAATGTGCGTGCCACTATAATACGCCCGTTAAGACTCGCTTTCGCTATGCCTCCACCCCAGAAGGGTTTAAGCAGCGACACACATCATACTCGCAGGCTCATTCTTCAATAGGAACATCGTCACCCCGTATCTCGCTGCCGCTCGCTACGGGGCAAGTCCATCAAGTCCGTAAAGTCAAAAGTCCGTAAAGTCAGATTGATTCATGACTTTATAGACTTTATAGACTTTATAGACTTTCGACTTGCCGTATCGAACGCTAGTGAGATACGGAGGCTCCGACTCTTTGTAAGCGTACGGTTTCAGATACTATTTCATCGCCCTCACCGGGCTGCTTTTCACCTTTCCCTCGTGGTACTTGTCCACTATCGATCACTAAAAGTATTTAGCCTTGGACCATAGTCGGCCCAGCTTCAAACGGAATTTCACGAGTTCCGCCCTACTTACGAACACCTACTATAGATCGGATACACGTTTCATGTACGGGACTTTTACCCACTATGGTTGCTCGTTCCAGAGCATTCCATTACCTATATCCAAATCCACCCGGTCTAACAGGTAACCGGCATTGGTGTCTATCAACCCCTCATACACAACGGCCTGTCCTTTAAATCACAGCTCAAAGTTAATCGTGAGATCAACCAATTACTGTAAAAACATGTATGAGGTTTAGGCTTTTCCCTGTTCGCTCGCCACTACTAAGGGAATCTCTATAGATTTCTCTTCCTCTGGGTACTGAGATGTTTCACTTCCCCAGGTCTTCTCTATACACCTATGGATTCAGTGTATAGTAACCGCGCTTCGCTACCATGAAACGCTTTGGTCATGGAAACGAGCTAGGAATGACGAAATCAGAATGACGAATGACGAATAAAATTCCAAATAGACATTGGACATTTTATTTGACATTCGAAATTTGTCATTCGACATTCCGCGCTTCACGCTAGTGAAGCGCGGTTGGGTTCCCCCATTCGGAAATCCCCGGATCAAAGCTTGCTTGGCAGCTCCCCGAGGCTTATCGCAGCCTGCTACGTCCTTCATCGTCTTTTAGTGTCAAGGCATCCACCATACGCTCTTGTTGAAATTGCGTACAACGAAAACACTCAAATGTGCTTTCATTGCTTTCCCCATACTATTCTTGTTCCTTTAAGATTAGTACAGGGCTACCCTTTGTTTGTTGCTATTGCTAAATTGTCAAAGTGCCTTCCATTCACCCGTGACTGTCATTTCGACCCGCCCAGGGCGGGGAGAAATCTCTCGCCGATTTGGGCTGATCAAAATGTTGACTTTTATTTCCTTCGGAGTTTACCCTGAGCAAGCGAAGCGAGTTGAATGGGCTCAGGGTGACCAATTGGAATCTGCGTAATCTTTAGATTCGCAATTCTGCTCAATCCGTGTCTAAAAAAAGAACCGCTCGTAAGCGGCCCTCAAGATACAGAGGTATGTTTAACCGCTTGGAAATTCTGAGTAAAGAATTGTCGTCTTAGTAAACATTGCTAAAGATAATTGAGAATCTTTACCGATATACTAAGTTCTTAACCCAGAGGTCCAAACGATCGGATTGCTAATCTCCGACATCTGACAATGTGGACATGGTCCCGACTGTATCCGCCTTACTGTAGTTATAGACGGATCGGGATTAATTACCGTAGGGCCGATTATACCAAAACCACTACCGTTTTGTCAAGCGTAAGAATGTGGATAAAACAATCCATTATTTTTTAGCTTTTTCCCAATCCTGAAGAAATTTTTTAATCCCCACATCCGTCAATGGATGTTTAAACATTGCCTCCAGCACTTTAAACGGGCAGGTGGCAATGTGAGCGCCCAAAAGAGCGGCGTCGGTGACCATGCGTGGATCGCGCACTGACGCCACGAGAATTTGTGAAGTAAGATTATAATTTTCAATCACCTGAACCGCTTCGGCAATCATATTCATTCCAGCTTCGCCAGCATCAATAAGGCGCCCTACAAATGGGCTGATGAGCGTCGCACCCGCTTTGGCTGCAAGTAAAACTTGGTTGGTCGAAAAAACCAACGTCACGTTCGTCTTTATTCCAAGCTTCTTAAACATCGTCACCGCCCGAATCCCCTCGCTAGTACACGGCACTTTAACGTGGATATTTTTGTGCCACTGAGCGAACTCCTTACCTTCTTTTACCATCCCTTCGGCATCCAGACTCACGGCTTCGGCACTAATGGGGCCATCCACCATTTTGGTAATTTCGAGTACAGTTTTCTTAAAATCCTTACCTTCTTTAGCAATGAGTGTTGGGTTCGTGGTCACACCATCAATAATGCCCCACGAAACAGCGGTTTTAATTTCCTCGAGATTAGCAGTATCGATAAAAAGTTTCATATAAAATATTCACTTAATATCTTTTTCCAATATCTTCACTTCAATAAGATCAAACAACTCCCTCCTTCATCTTGTATTGTAGCAACAAACGGCTGCTGCTGCAAATAATTAAAAACCGAATTACGAAGTTTCCCACTGCCACCTCCATAAATAACACGAGATGCTCTCTCATTTTTCTCCAGTAGACGCGATAAAAAAAGCCCTAATTGCTCGAGGGCTTGGTCGGGATAAAATCCATGTAAATCTAGTTCCGGAAGATCACGACGGAGCTGTGCAGCCAAAATTTTTGCCTCTGCATTATCCATAAAATTCGTGCCCCGGAGTTCGTCTTTTCAGAATTCACTTGGCTGTATAATAAGGTAAAATTGGGTGTCAAAATATTAAGCTCCAAAACTATCTTGCACCAGCCAAGTGTTCAATGGCGGAAAGCGGTATTTCAAGCTTTTGACCCCTAAAACTGAAGGAAACGACCTTGGAGTTTTTTGAATCAATAAAAAAATTAAATGACTCAAGAAAATTCACTAATTTGCTGGAATCCTTTTCTTTCTGCCAACCTTCCGGTAACAACTTAATACTAAACTGTTCTTCTAATTTGATTAGAAAAGCAATCATTACTGGGTAGTGAGAAAAAGCGTCAATTTCTTGCGTCCCACCAATTTGACGTCTTGCGGTTATTTTTTCAAGCAACCATTGGGAAAAATCTTTAACTACTTCTTCGGCAGTTTTGACATCAGAAGCTGGACGCTCTTTTAAATTCATCCAGTTTGGAATCCATCGCCCACCCAACCCACCCCATGCGTCCATCAACTCTTTGTGATGAGCTACCTTGCCCTCACTCAAACGCTCATCGATGTGTATGGAGTCAACTTTTGGTCCGCTGTAATGCGCTGACAGCAAGGCTGTTTGTTCCGTTCGATCAATCGGCGAGTGTTCTACATCAACGCCTTGACCTTCTGGTAAATCTAAAGGCACGCCTTGATACGCATTACTGAAATAATTAGCCGTTTCTTCTTTGCCTCGTTCTGAGAGTCCTCCAGCTAAAGAAGCCTTTTCGCCATGTCTATGTACAACGATAGTAAGCTTAAAATCCTGTTTTTCTTGCTTTTCTCCACCAGTCTCAAAGGATTTTTCTTTAACCATATTAAACTTTTTTAATATCGACGTTTACCACACTATACGGTAGATCTTGTGCTTGCGCTAAACTAATAATTTTTTTCTGTTCGGCCCCATACATTTCTGTTAGGGTGGTACAACCACTCTGCTTTAGTCTTTTTTGAAGGTGTATTTGCCATATTGGCTCAACTCGTTCAATATGCGCCGAGCGTGCCTCGATTAAAGAATCATCTATTATTGGAATAAAGACGAAGGTCGATAATTTTTTTAGTCGTTCAATAATTATCCTGAAACGATTGTTTGATTTTGTATCTGTAAGTTTTAAAAAAATGAGGTGTGAAATATGGAACCAATCTACGATAAAAACACTATTTACATTTTCGGATAGTATTTGGTCGCAATAATCTAAAAAATGCTCGTAAAAAGTAAGGCGCATTGTATCTATACCCGGGATCCACCCATGCTTCCAGCTAAACAGCATCGCTTCTTCAGGGTAGTCGTATACTAATTTATTAGACAATTTTTCTTTAAGTTGTTGATGAAGAGTATTTTTTCCTGCCCCAGCAATCCCTTCGATGATGAATATTCGGCTATTTGGATTAATTTCTAAATTCATAAAAACATGATTATTAATTACCCTTAGAATACAAACAAGTGCCGACGGAGAGACTCGAACTCTCACACCCGAAGGTACGTGCTCCTAAGGCACGCGTGTATACCAATTTCACCACGTCGGCTTGCCCTTTGTGGAGACTATTTAACCATGAATAAAAGAAAAAATCAACTTACAGACTCACCAGAGTTTGGCTGCTGCACCCCGGGGTCTGGGGGGCTCAGTTGTCTAAGCGCCCCATCATACAGAAAGATGCGAGCCACCTGACAACCGAGCGAGTTCTGAGCCCCCAGCAATTTTTTGGATACTTTTTTGCTGCCAAAAAAGTATCACAATTACAAAAAGACACCTTTGCTATGAGGTGTCTTTTTAATTTAGCCTTATGTCAGGGGGATTGCCACGTCGTTCGTTCCTCACTCCTCGCAATGACACGCTTAAGAATTACCGTCCATTCCTCTGAAAACCACCCCGCTGGGCCCCGCCCCGCGGACCGCGGTCAAATCCTTGATCCACAAATCCCTCTGGTTTCGAGAGCAACTGTTTCATTGAAAGATTAATACGTCCAAGGTTATCAATTTCTTTCACCACTACTTTTACCTTGTCACCAAGCTTAAGCACATCACTTGGTCGATTCGTTCGCGCCCACGCAATTTCACTCACATGCACCAACCCGTCTTGGCCAGGGAGAATCTGTACAAAGGCGCCAAAATCTTCCAGTCGAACTACGGTGCCTTCATACTGTTCACCCGAGGTTACTTCATGCGTCAGTTGCTCAATCCACTTCACGGCTTTTTCCATCTGAGTCGCATCATCACTGGTAACAAACACGCGGCCATCATCTTCAATATCAATGCTGACTCCGGTTTCGGCAATAATCTTATTAATCATTTTGCCGCCAGGTCCAATGACATCGCGAATCTTGTCGGGATTAATAACAATGGTAATGATACGTGGTGCATATTGAGAAAGTTCTGGTCGCGGCGCAGCGATGATTGTGGTCATCTCATCAAGAATCTGTATCCGTGCCTTACGCGATTGTGTAAAGGTCTGCTCAACAATATCCCAGGTTAACCCGTGCGTTTTGGTGTCCATCTGAATAGCCGTGATACCATCCCGGGTGCCAGCAATTTTAAAATCCATACCGCCAGGGCCATCCTCAATATCCTGAAGATCGGTAAGCACTTTCCAATGCTTCAACTTTTCGTCGGAAGCCAGCCCCATGGCAATGCCAGCCACTGGTTTTTTAATAGGCACACCAGCATCCATAAGCGCCAACGTTGAACCGCAGGTAGAAGCCATTGAACTTGAACCATTCGAACCTAACACTTCGGAAACAACGCGCATCGCATAGGGAAAATCTGCTTCTGGTGGCAAAACCGGCTCAAGCGCGCGCTCCGCTAAGGCACCATGGCCAATAGCCCGATTGCCCGGTCCCCGGAGCGGCCCTGTTTCGCCATATGTTGCTGGCGTATCACTATAATGATGCATATAGCGTTTGGTACCTTCCTCTTCCATGGTGTCAAGCGTCTGCACATCCCCCGGGGCACCAAGCGTCACAACCGACAAAACCTGGGTGTCGCCGCGCTGAAAGATGCCGGATCCATGAGTACGTGGCAATAAGGCGACTTCAATATGCAAAGGGCGAACATCGGTGAGCTCGCGACCATCAAGGCGCTGATTTTTGGTAAGAATCTGCTGCGTAATATGCTTTTCCACATACAACTTTACCCGTCCTAAAATTATTTTTTTTACTTCGTCTGGTAATTCGGCTTTGGTTTCGAGCAATTCCGTGGTAGCCTTTTTAAATCGCTCCACCATCGCCACCCGCTCCGCCCGGCCTGGTTTTGGAGCATCAAACATCCAATCATTCACATGACTCGCCACCAACGCCTCAACTTCCTGTTCAGCTTGGCGGAGCGTTTCTTGAGTATGAGGCTGTTGTCCTAAATCACTGGGGCTAAATTTAGGTTGGCCAACATCACTTTGAATTTTTTTCATAAAGGCAACCATCGGACCAAGGGCTTCTGCTCCCATTCGCATCGCTTTAACAATCTCTTCTTCCGATATTTCTTTGCAGGCGGCTTCTACCATAATAACTGTATCATCGGTGCCAGCGACTACCATATCAGCTTCCCCCGTCTCGCGCTCCATAAAACTCGGATTGAGTTTCCACGCCCCATTAACTTTGCCGACCCGAATACCCGCAATCGGGCCGCTCCACGGAATTGGTGAAATTGACAACGCAACCGAGGCAGCAATCAAAGCCGGAATCTGCGGATCATTTTCACCATCATAGGAAAGCGCCGTCAAAATTACTTGCACATCATTACGCATGTCTTGGTTAAACAGCGGCCGAATGGTTCGGTCAACAAGACGGCCAGATAAAATTGCGTCATCGGTCGGCCGGCCCTCCCGTTTAATAAACCGACTGCCCTTAATTTTCCCAGCGGCGTAGAGCTTCTCCTCAAAGTTCACCATCAATGGAAAAAAATCAAGACCAGCGCGAACATTACTGCTCATCGTGGCAGTCGCTAAAATAACGGTATCACCATAGCGTACCGTACAGGAGGCATGTGCCTGTAACGAAAATTTACCGGTCTCAACAGTCAGTTGACGGCCGGCCCATTCGAGGGACCAACGTTGAATTGACATATGTTATGCTTTTTTTAACCCCGTCGAATGACGGGGCGAGAAGTTGGTTGCGAGCTAAAGACCTGGATAATAGGTCTGTGTGTCCGCAATCAACTTCATTAGTAATTAATTTTTAATTTACAATTTTTAATTTACAATGAATTTTCAATTGATCATTGTAACATTGGTGATTTATTGAAAATTGTAAATTGAAAATTTAAATGCCGTTTTTATTTTTTATATTTTTGTATTTCCAGGTTGGCTCCGCCGCACCACCCGAGGAGCATACCGTCGATCGTAAATCAAAAACTTATCTTTCGCTTGACTCAAATCAATAAAATCATCGGCCGCTTCAACGAGCTTGCTTGATGCAGTGCCACCAAACGCCATCACTTCCACCTGTTTGCCCTGATTACGTAGATATTCAACAAGGGGTACGTAATCACCATCACCGGACACCAATATGATCGCGTCTAAACTCGGCGCAAACCGAATGGCATCTACCGTGACACCAACATCCCAATCGGCTTTCTTCTCACCACCATAAAATACCTGGAGCGGCTTTTCCCGCGTCTCGATTCCTAAATTGTACAGGGCATCAAAAAAAGGTTGTTCCTCTTTTGTTTCCGTGCGCACCACATACGCAATTGCACGAATCAATTTTCGTCCGGCGGTCGCTTCCTTTACAATATTGCCAAAATGTACTTTTTGGCCAAACAAATTTTTGGCACTGTAGTACATATTCTGAATATCAATAAACACCCCGACGCGCTGATCAGGGTGTTTTAAGGGATGCTGTGTTTTATTCACTAACGGCTTCATGCTCCTTATCGGTTAACTCGAGTTCCTCGTCCAGCTCTTCTTCCACAGCCGGTGCCGTTCCACCAAGTTTTGTAATCGTGCGTGCTGCCTTGAGTTTAAGCTTTTTAACCAGTTGATCAAAACTCTCGAGATTCTCTTTTTTCAAATATCGCATCAACTGACGACGACTCGAAACCTTCCGAAGCAAGCCACGACGCGACGAATGATCTTTCGGATGCATCTTGAGGTGATTGATGAGTTCGTCAATCTCGGCAGAGAGAATGGCAATTTGCACCTCACTCGACCCGGTATCACCGGCATGCGTTTGGTACTTTTTAATAATCGCTTGTTTCTTTTTTACGTCCATCATACATGCTTAATTTTCACCGAGCACATTAAGAGCATGTGTCTCAATGGTTCGGTCCCGACCTGCTTGGTTATTAAGCCGTGACTAGTTTGCCGCGCGCCTACTAGCTAAGTATATCAGGTGGGTTAAATGAACCTCTTCAATCTACCCGATAAACCAAAAAATGTCAACCCTAAACACCAAGGCGCTTAAATATGAAGCTAGTTAGTGCGTACGCCGCCACCACAATAATCATACCAATAATTGCTGCCGTAATTGCTTCTTTTGCTTTCGTGGTGTGTTCCTCAATACCACGTGCCAGCATCCAACGAATACCACCATACATCAATAGACCAAAAAAAAGGATGCCGATAATTCCTAAAAAAGCTGACACCACCTTATTCACCACCACATACACTGTATCTTGGGCATTATATCCAATATGCTTGCCGGTCTCCCCTAATCCATAATCAGCTGCCCCAACTACTGGGGGGACAAAATTGAAGAATATAAAAAAACTAATTATGATAAATTTGTACGCTAACAATTTTCTCATAGAGCCTGGTGCGACTTTATATAACAACAGCAGATATAGTATACCATATCTTGCTAAGTTCCTCAAAATGCAATAGAATAGGGAGTGTTTTGTCCTTGTAGTTTCCGCCAAAGGCGGATCAGCCTGTGGCTGACAATGGACCCCGTCATTCGACAGGACAGGTGCCTGGAGACCATCCCCCATGACAAAAATGTTTTGTCCTTGTAGTTCAATGGATAGAACGAGAGCCTTCTAAGCTCTAAATCTAGGTTCGATTCCTAGCAAGGACACGCAAACGTTAATTTTAACACCTTTCATATGGGTAGGTTAGAAGCAGTGAGAGAATTTTTTAGTCCGCGAGATATTGGCAGGGTTAAAGATGCCGAGCTTGAGCGCCATAAAATCACCCTCGAACTATTAAGCCGACAGAACAAGTTAACTGATAGGTGGTTAGCAAATGATCCATGTACCTCATCGTTGGCTACCTAACGACACATAATAATTGACCTTACTCAAAAAATAATATACAATCCTGGTGTTTAGGAATAAAAGATTAGGATTTAGGAATTCCCGCCGCAGCGGGCACATGGTGCCCATGGTATAATGGTTATTACGCGAGATTGTGGCTCTCGCAATACCGGTTCAATTCCGGTTGGGCACCCACATAAAGTAAACTCTGTGATACGGCAGAGTTTTTTATTTGAAGATAAAAAAGAACTTGTGAATTCCCATTTTTTCTAAGTTCACATCATACCTACCGTATATTTGACCACCGTATTCGTTTATTTTTGAAACAAAAATATTTGATAAAAGCTATCACATACTCGAGCATCCCCCACCAAAAACCATGTATAAACCGGCGCCCAGAAATAGCTACCGGCATGGTGCTAACAAATCCAATAATACCGCAGTGCCGTACCCGCCAAGCTAAATCATTATCTTCCAAAGCATCCATCGCTGCGTCAAACTCACCGGAGTTAAAATAAACATCTCGACGAATAGCAAAATTAAACCCTGGCAACCAATAATGACCAAACAGCAAACGGTACCCTCGCGCTAACCGTGGTTGAAAAAAGTTAAAGAGCAACCGGGTGGCTCGGCTGCCATCTTTAAGACAACTCGACCCAGCTACGGCAACACAGTCTCCGTGGGCAAGTGCAGCTGTCATGGTATTAATCCACGCCGGTGGTATCACTGCGTCAGCATCGGTAGATAAAATAATGTCGCCTTGCGCCGCCCTAAACCCCGTCTGCCGTGCCTGGCCACGACCTTGTCGAGGCTCACCAATAACACGCACCGGCAATCGAGCCTTATATGCATCAACAACCTGATTGGTGTTATCCGTAGAATTATTATCAACAACAATAACTTCAAGTGGCGCACCACACTCTTGCCGCGCAAGCGATTCCAGGCATTCACCAAGTTGATCTTCTTCATTAAAAGCCGGGATAACAATAGAAATCATAGAGCTGGTAACAAGTTACCACATACTACCTAAAATAAACATAAAAAACAACCCCGAATCAGTCGGGGTTGCATGTGTATAAAATAATAGGTCTACTTGCCCTCTTTAAAAAACGTACCAAAAGCACCTTGTAATGGTGTTCTCCCGCCGGTAGAGACCCCACGCGCTAAATTAGCGGCGAATATCGTAATTGAATAGGCTGATAGAACTATAACTAAACCAATTGTAGCATTACGAATGGTAGTCTTTGCCGTGGTTACTTGCTCTTCATTGCCCCCGGCCGTCATCCATAAAAACCCAGCATATACATTGAGCCCCACCAATACAATACTCGTGAACCCCAAAAGAATTCGAATAATAAAAATTATCGTAACTCGGGGGTCAACAGGGTCGCCCAGTGCTGCTCCTTGGGAACCAGCTGCCGCCTGGAGTTGTTTGGCAATATCCGCCCCCGCCCCTTCACCATAGACTGGTTTCAGCCATAAACCACCGACGCTCACCGCAACTACTGCTACCACAAAAATTTTGGCTATCGTCTTCATAATTTACGGAATTAATAATTGCCAACCACCATTTTTTATCTGGCTACCAAAACTCTTCCAAAACCCTGACTCACCCACACCAGAACCACCCACTTGTGCCCCGGGCACACCAGACGCCGTGGTAATTCCCAAAAGCACAAACACCGTTAATCCATAGGCGCCAATTACTACCATCAGGCCAATGGTGGCTGTTTTTATAATCCCCTGGGCTTTGGTTACTTGTTCCTCATTACCTTGTGCTGTCATCCACAAAATTCCGGCATAGATAGTAAGTACCAAAAAAACCGTGCCGACCAAAGATAAGGCAACCTTTATAAGCCGCCCAACTGATTGGGATAATGTGGTATCGGTGATCCCAGCGGTATCATATCCTCCCTTATTGGCAATCTGCCCCGCTAGTCCACCACCGCCAATGCCAATATCGGGAACGGCTTGCGCTGGTACAACTGTCGCCATCATCCCTAGCCCTAATACTAATATTACTAATGTATTCTTTAGATATAACATACTATCATAATAAACAACCTACTTCGCATTTTTACAACAATACCAATCGGGGGTATGCCCTTCTTCGCAAGCAAATCCGGCGTCAATTTGATTAAGATTGGGCAATAGAACCTTACACGGATCTTTCTGACAGGTTCCTCCAGCTAAAGCACACTTATCCTCATTATTTTTTAAAAGGCAGCAAATACGAGGTTGATTCGTATTAGCATCGGTTGTGCAATGATCTGGTGTTGACCCGTTATAAACATCAACGCCCTTAGGATCACATGTTTCGCCAACCGTAGTAAGATAGTCACATTTTCCTCCTTGTTTATTGCATTGATCATCAGTTAAGCCACCCCCACCACCTTGGGCTGGAGCCCCGGCCGGAGCCGCCGTACCTTGGCCAACACCACTCAACCGACTCGTTACAAAGAAGGTAATGGTATACGCTGCCATAGTGATAAACAAACCAATAATCGCGGCCGTAATTATTTTTTTCGCGGTTTCAATTTGATCTTCCTTCCCTTGGGCAGTCATCCAAAGAATCCCGGCATAAATAGTCAACAATAAAAAAACGGTACCAACCAAAGACAGCGCTGCTTTTACCACACTCCCAATTACGGTAGAGAGCCCGGCCTCACCACTGCCAAAGCTCTCGAGCCCAGTGCCTTTCACCGCCGCACTTAATTTGTTTCCAGCTTGATTCAGCTGCGCTTGGGCTGGTAGACCAAACATCAACAACAGACCGACTATAAAAAATACCAATAAAAAAGATTTCATAAATTAAAACTCCAATTTATTACGATTTACAACAAACATTGTCCCCTCCACCTGGACACAAATTCTTTTCAATCTTAGTGGCACAATTAGCCGCTGGCCCACACTTTCCACGGTCCCGTTCACAATTACTCTGACAAGTTATTTGCCCATTAACAAATTGACAAGTGCTATTTAAATCACACACATCATCCGAACTTTTGCCTTCGCACTTATTACCTGCTACAACTGGTGCCGATTTGGTTCCACCATCACCAGCTCCCAAACTAGTAAATACAAAACTCGAAATTGCATACGCCGCCAATACCAGTACCAATCCAATCGCGGCGGCTTCTAGAATATCTTTCGCTTTGGTTACATCTTCAGTATTCCCTCGGGCAATCATCCAACGAAACCCCGCATAAAGCACTAAAAGAAAAAATAGAATCCCAATTAAGGATAGCCCTACGGCCACCACCTTTCCTATAACTCCTGGGATGCTGGATTGACTGGCAATGGTAGTGGGGAGTAACCCCCCAGTTGCTTTCTGAGTGTCATCAATGCCGTAGTTATCGGCTAAAGCAAAACTGGGGAAAATTATACTCCCCATCATTACTAATATGACTATTGCTTGTTTCGTCCACTGCATAACAATTTCTAAATCACGAGTTGTGCTAATTAATTTTCTCTCAACTTTCGATCACACAACGCTTTGTCATCCCGAACTGCTGTGAGGGATCTCTGACTCACACGATCGTTGGTTGAACAGAGATTCCTCGTCGGCTGCGAAGCCTCGCTCGGAATGACAGTGAATGTGGCTTATTTGAAAGCGAATTAATTAGCACAACTCGTAAACTTAGATATTAGATATTTCTTCTGGTCTCATCCGCCCTGAGTTGCGGCGACCAAACCTTTCACCACAAAATTGGTAATGGAATAGGCGGCGAGAATTATAGCCAATCCAATAACGCCAGCAAAAATCCACTTCTTAGCTTCGGCTATCTTTTCCTCATTTCCCCCCGCTGTCATCCAAGTAAAACCAGCAAATAGTATTATTACCAATGCGACCGTCCCTAAGAGTCCCATGGCTACGCGAATTATCCGGGCGGCGGTTAACCGGATATCAGTGGCCGGCAACCCAGTGACCGCTCCATAATGCAGGCCAAGAGCTTCATCAGAAATACCACCAAAGGGCTGGGCCAATGCGTGTTCCCCAACAAGAGCAGACAAAACCAGAGCTCCTATACTCGCTACGAATATAGCTGCTCTTAATGAGGAAAGTGTGGAAAAATGAATTTTCATAGCTCTACAAACGGGGTACCCCGCACCAACTTCTTCTTAAACAGAAGCTGGTGCGGGAAAAGACCCATCAAAAAGTAATAAAAGGATTATAAGCCGCCGCCTGAAGTGGTTGCTTCCACCAACTTGCTGATGACAAAGTTGGCAATCGCATAGGCAGAGAGGATAATTGCTAAACCAATAATACCAGCAAAAATCCACTTCTTAGCTTCGGCTACTTTTTCTTCGTTACCTCCAGCTGTCATCCAGGTAAAACCACCAATTAAAACGATAACAACGGCGACGATACCGAGGAGCCCCATGGCTACCCGAATGATTTGGGCTACAGTGATACGCAAATCCTTGGTGCCAAGCCCAGCATAAGATCCAATTTCTTTGCCTTCCACTTTCAATAATTCATCGCGACTAATGGTGCCCGTCACCTGTGCCATGGCCGGACCAGCCACCATCGTCATCATCGTAAGGGACATCAAAATACTAGAGATAATTTTCTGCATTTTACTCATATTGTCACCTCCTTTCCAAATTTTTTCATATTTTTACGATCAATTTTAATTTTACTATTATACCACAGCACTGCTTATTTTGCCAACAACGAAGGTTGGGCTCCCTAACTCCGGAACAAGTTCCTTATTGACCGGCAGCCTTTCCTGGTGAAAAAAACTTACCGGTGGTTAAATATTCGGTAAAATTACGCACAATTAAATAACTCGCAAATACCAAAATTACCCCAATGGTTGCCCAGAGCATGGTCTGAGTACCTTTTTTTACCCGCTCCGGATTACCACCAGAAGTAAGCCAAAGGAACCCTCCCCACACCAACATAAGCAAGGTTAAAGATCCAACGATTCCAAGAGCAAATTTTATAATACCTCCAAGAATCACTTTAATATCAATGGTCCCACTTTCGATTGGATTACATAATTTGACACATTGCCCCTTCTCGGGATGCGCCGGGTCACAAGGAACCGTCTTGGGTTCACCACTACAGGCATCATCCTGCTTCGGGGCCGGCGGTGACTTGCTATCTGGTGCTGCCCCCACCAACTGAGGAACACTCCCCATGAGAACCAATGCAATAAAAATGGTGCTAAAAAATTTCATAGTCTACAGGCTAGAAGAAACACCAGACAAACCAATAATGCCACCAAAAATAGCTTGAACAATAATATAGCTCGCCAGCATTACCACTACTCCTAAGCTAGTCCATATTAATACTTGTTTGGCTTTAGTAATCTGTTCAGTATTTCCGGCTGCAGACATCCACAAAATACCAGCATAAATGTACAGTACCAAGGCAATTGAACCAATAAATGATAACAAAAGTTTAACCCCCTGACCAATAAGCGCCCGAACCGCCCCCTGAGGCGATTTGCCTTTAGTCAAATACTGTAATTGATTTAACTCCGCCGCTTCCTTTTGTAAAATCGAGGAATCAATTTTTAACTGGCTCTCCGACGTTGCATAGTTACAACCATCATCTTTTAAAGGCTGAACAATAAACCCTGTTTGACTTCTGGTATCGCTAATTTCTTGTTTAACCCCTGGAGGTTTATTCCCTTGATAGGTTACATCACACCAACATCCTCCCCCAACCCATGAACAATTACTAAACCGCTGAAAGTACCCTACGTATTGGGTATCATATACATTGTTTCCCGATTTGTCGTTATCAATAAATATTCCACAATTTGTTTCATTGTCACCCACTTTCTTATATTCTGGCTTGTTGGCCACATCAGGGCTTCGATAGCTCGCGGCATTACAGACGGCTTTTTCACCTGCATAATTAGTGCTGCGGACGCACTGCAAACTATCTCCTACTCGCTGGCAACAACAAAAATCTGCTTGCCATTTACATTTCATAGATTTATCAACAAAACATTCACAACCAATATATCCGTCGGTATAGCCCCCCTTCCGATCTTTAGCATACTCGAAAGCAGCCTCTGACCCTAAATCTCTACCATTCCAGGCTCTACAACTTCCTTGAAAACGATCGTCCTTCTTTTTGCATTCTTCAGCTGTTGCCCTAGCACTGACATTAAAATCACCTACCTTATTAGCTAAACAATTAGCTTTGGTTATTTCATTCTGCACAATTGCATTATCCGCCGAATCGGTGCTACAAACACATTTCCCTCCCGTTGGTCCTTCAGAGGGAGACGCCCCGTACCACTTTAAGATATCCGCCGATACTGAACCGACTATCCAAAAACTTCCTAATACTACTAGTACTGTGCTACAAAAAAAATAATACCATCGCATACTATTATAGTAATCTAAATTCCGACCGAATACCGAGCGCCTCTCCAACAAATCTTATTAATAAATAAGCAGCAAATATAATAAATAAACCAATAATTGCAGCAAGCATTGTATCGGTGCCCTTCTTTATTTTTTCCGGGTTACCCTGAGAAAGAATAAGAATGAAGCCTCCATAAATAAAATACGCTAAGGCAAAAGCGCCAATTATGCCCAGAGAGGAACGAGCAAAATTAATAAGTAGTGTCACAAAAAGACTTATATCTCGGCATGGCTGTGGTAAGGTTTCTTCAAATAAACAGGGCGGAATTACACTCCCCGAAAATTTACTACCCTCTTTAAAATTTTTTACTTCCTTAAGTTTAGTTGTTTTCTGCTGGTTCCAATCCTCTCGCTTCTTAGTACAAACTTCCGATTCATATGCTTCCGGATCGCAAACTAAATAGAGACGCGAAGGAAATTGAGCTTTTTTCTCTTTTAAAATATCGGCACAACCTTTCTGTGCCGATTTAAAATTACAACTACCAACTAAATTATCCGCAAAATCTTTTTGTTCGGTGTCAGCTGGATTCAATTTGGACAATTCAGAATAACAAAAACACTGATCGGCGGCGGCCTGTACCGGCTGCGAATGGCCTAGAATTATAATGGCCAAAAAACCTATTACCAATGCTCCTAATATTCTTTTCATATCCTATTACAATGTCTGACTAATTTTCGCCGCGGCGCGATCTAAAATATTCTGACGCCACTCATTAATATAATCCTGATTAGGGGGATCTTGCAACCAATCGTGCAACATATCATTTACCGCCCGCACGCCCGCCTCATAATTATTACCCCGATACCACGTCTCCGCCACCAATAAATTTTCCACAAACGGCTGTAAATCTAATATCTCTTTTTGTTTAGGAATATAGGCTCGTAGTGCGGTCGGTCGTCCGGTTTGCTCCACGTATTCCTGCGTAGCTGGTGAATGAGTTAAATAGTTAATTAACGCCCAAGCTTCATCCTGGTGTTTGGATTTTCCTACCACCGTTTGGATCCAATAATTAGCTATATTCACGGGTTGATCTGGGTTAAGTTGAAACAAAGGTAAAACTCTAAAATTAAGCTGCGGTGCCCGGGCTTTAATAATGGGCAGGTGATAACTATAACCAAAGAAAAAACCCACTCGTCCACTCACAAAAGCATCTAGGGCGTTCCCCATTTGTTCGTTCCAAGAATAGGTATCCCGGTTAACATTAGCAAAATCTGTATAAAAATTCATCACTGCCATCACCGGAGTAGCCGAATTCCGATCACCATTTCGGGGGGGGATATTAAATACCACCTGTCCGTCGCGACTGAGCATATCAATACCACTCTGCTTAAAAAGCATGGCAATAATGTCATCGCTTCCGGGAATATTATTACCAGTGCCAAAAGCGACACCGGCTTGTAAAATTTTTCCCGAAGCTTTATCAAATCGGCTCATCTTCTTCACTGCCGCCTGAAACTCGTCCCAATTTTTGGGTGGTTCGGCAACCCCCGCTCGATCCAACAAATCTTTATTATAATATACCGCCATGGTATCCACCGAAAGCGGCAAACCATACATTTTACCACCGCGAACAACATCCTTGCCTACCGCTTGAAGATACTCGCGATCGAGTTGATCGAGTGTGGGAAGTTGGCTTGTTCGAGTAAACACTTGGGTTTTAGTCCCCAGCGTGCCACGTTGAACACTCACCACCGCATCTGGTACCGAAGCTGGCATGGTGGCTAACTTACTTTGAAATTGCCCTAAGGTACGACTGCTAATAGAAATAATATCCGGACCGCGATCCTCTGCCAAGGCCTCTACCAAACGAGGATACAATTCGTCCGAGCGCAATTGCCGAAGCGTAATAGACAGATACGGCCGATCCGCCCGATACTTATCAATGAGTGCTTGGAGCGCCTCCACATCATCAAACACTGTCCAATATTCCAGGGCAACCGGCTTAGTGGCCGCTTGCTGCTCTTTAGATAAACCTTGGCAACCAAAACCGGACAATACTAGTGTTGCCACAATAATTACTAAATTTACTAATTTCCACTTTCCTTGCATATCATTACAACCTGAGAATTTTTAATTTACAATTTCCAATTTTCAGTGAATTTTCAATTGTTCATTGAACCATTGGGTATTGATTGAAAATTAAAAATTAATAATTGAAAATTAAGTATATTATATCACACTTTTCAAATATTTTTTAAATTCTGGGCCTAGCTTCTTATCACGAAGGGCGAAATCTACATTAGCTTGAAGGTAGCCAAGTTTAGAACCAGTATCATAATATGTCCCTTCAATAAGCCGAGCATAGAGCGGACGCTTTTTTAATACCTTAAACACAGCGTCTACAAGCCACAATTCACCGCCTTTACCAATTTTAGTATTTTCTAAAGCATCAAAAATATCAGGAGTAAGTACATAACCACCTAGAGTCGCGAGGCGCGATGGCGCTTTCTTGGGGCCAGGTTTTTCTACCATATCCTTTACCTGGTACACATGTGGTTCCACTTCAATACCATCAATAATGCCATACCGACTAGTGCCTTCATCATCAACTTTATATGTGGTACAGACTGGATCACCATACTTTTCATACACATCAATGAGTTGTTTAAGCTGAGGCTTTTTCGGAGTGTAAAAAAACTCATCTCCCCACATAACGGCAAATGGCTCATTACCAATTATATCTTTAGCACACAAAACCGGGGTACCATTACCATATGGACCTTTTTGCCGAATAAAAATAAAATTTGCCATGTCTGCAATTTTTTTTACTTCTTCAGCAACTTCGTTTTTACCTTGTTTCTTAAGCAAACTAACGAGTTCGTAATGAGGACTAAAATGATCCTCCACCGCGCGTTTGCTCGGACCAGTAACCATAATAATGTCGGTAATACCGGACTTAACAGCATCCTCTACTACATATTGGATAATAGGCTTGTCCACGACCGGCAACATTTCTTTGGGGCTGGCTTTGGTAGCTGGCAAAAATCTGGTACCAAGACCAGCGACTGGGATGACGAGTTTTCGAATGGAAGACATACGGAAAATTTACAATTTTTAATTCTCAATTTTCAATCAATCACCAATGTTTCAATGAACAATTGAAAATTCATTGAAAATTAAAATTGTAAATTGAAAATTCTTAATCTACTATACCAAACCCCCCTCGTTTCCGCAACCGTACTTTACAAGACTTTATAGACTTTCGACTTTATGGACTTTACAAACTTTTAACTATCACTTCACTTCTTCCCAACTCAGCAAGTTATATTCCGACCCTACCGGGAAACCAGCCGGCGGACCATACGTCAAATTAGCATCATAGGTTGAATTGGTATTTCTATAACCAGACACAACTGCACCCCCCTGTGTTACCCAACTCCACGTCCAAATACCATACGAAATAATTGAGCCATACGTTGTTAGACTCTGCTTTTGATTGCCTGCATAATAATAGCGCTTTGCCGCCCCTTTTTGCGCCAAAACGGCGGCATCAATTTCCAGGGTATCCGGAGAATCGTGCGGGATTAAAATATTCTGTTCACCAATCAGACCAAGAACATGGTTGCCATCCTTGGCAAGATACGTAATATTGCCGTTGATAATAACTGATTTGCCAGCCGCTGTTCCCACGGTCGCGCGCCCGTTCACCACCCCATCAACCCACGCCATATCCTCCACATATATATAACTACTGGCGGGAATGGTATACGCAGTTGGCGTGCCGAGCGTCTTAATATCAATGCACGGCGTAATCCAATTGTTGCTCCCCACATCCTTACCTTTATAACAGTTGGTAGAATTTACTTTGTACGCTTTCACTTTCCCGTCAGAGGTAAATTGCAATCGCCATCCCTCTTTTCCCGATGATGATAAATACAAGCCACCATTCTGAGCGCCCGCTTTGATCTCGGCTAATTTGGCGGTCACGGCATTAAAATCCTGGGCCGGCACGGGAAATTTCCAATACGATTGTGGCCCGCCCTGCCCCCAGACACCCGGCTTGATAGAATTCTGACACC
>JAHFHX010000016.1 GCA_023246655.1 Candidatus Magasanikiibacteriota bacterium | reverse complement strand
AAGGAAAAAATAAAATCAGAAAATTTACGGGACATAATCAAACTTCTAATTCACCCAATGCCTTCGTAATATATTCGTGCCGATGCAATTCTTGATATTCTGGCAACTGTGCAAGGCTCGTGAGCCCCAAATGTCGCACATAGTCCATCGTCACCTCATACGCGGGTAATAAATTTTTTGGATCATCATTTTCTTTCACAAGCCCCCGCATCATGAGATTGCGTAAAATCAAACTGCAGTTGACGCCGCGAATTTGTTCGAGTTCTGGTTTGGTAATCGGACCACAATAGGAAATAACCGTCAAAGTCTCTAGCTGCGGTCGGGTCAACTCCCCGGAAATTTCAGCTTTTACAAATTGCTCAGCGATTTCGCGATTCTCCCCACTGCTCGTCAGCTGCCACTCATCATTATTCTGAAGCAAACTAACTCCCGAATTCGGCTGATTATATTTTTGACGGAGCGCCTCAAGCGCTGGCATTATATCTTCAGGAACAGCGTTAAGAACTTTGACAATTTTTTTAACAGCCAAAGGTTTGGAGGCGACAAATAAAATTGATTCGAGCTGAGAAATGACAGACATAATTTTCAATTTACAATTTTTAATTTTCATTGAATTTTCAATGATCATTGAAACATTGGTGATTGAATGAAAATTGTAAATTAAAAATTGAAAATTAGACTCTCCGTATTTCCATCTCCTCAAACGCATTTGTCTGGTGAATAAACGCTCTCTCTTGCTTCACCAACTCCAAGAGCGCGAGAAAACTCACTATCACCTCAGTTTTGCTCTCGGCACTGCGTAGAATATCGCTAAACGTGAATTTTTTCAACTCCTGAAGCTTATTAAAAATCACTTCAATTTTATGTTTTACCGATACCGAATGGTCGATCGTCACCTGGGGCAAGGCAACTAGCGGTTTGAGGTGATTCAAAAGCAACACCATGGTTGCATGGAGATCATTCGCCGCGGCATTCGGTGGAGGAACAAACTCAACCGAGCGCGGTGATGGCGGCTCAATTCGCCCGTACGCTACCAACCCGTGCCCCCACATTTTCTCAATAAGTTTGCTCGCCTGGGCATACCGTTTGTAGAGCTTCAACTGCTCTGCCAAGCTAGGCCCTTCATCCTCAGGCGGATACAAATACGGCAATAACTGCTTGGATTTAAGATATACCAACTTCGTAGCAACCACCAAAAAATCCGCTAACTCTTCGGAACTGTCTTCCTGAAGAGTAGCGAGGTGTTTAAAAAACTGCTCGGTAACTTCAGCAATAGCTATGTCGGTAATACTCAACTTTTCTTGTTCAATAAGCTGTAAGAGTAGATCCAGTGGACCTTCAAATTGGTTGGATTTAATTCCCATCATCATAACAAGAAGGTCTCGCATTCAAACAAAATAATACAAAGACTATTTTTCCAACTGCTGACGGAGGCGCTCTACGAGAGTATCTTTATCTAAATCAGCAAATGTGCCTTGTTCAATTGACTTGGGGCTTTCTAAAAAAATTACACTGTATAAACCCTTATTTTCATTTTTAAGAATTAAGCATCTTACTCCATCACCGCTAGCCCACATTATTGTGGTAGTACCACTTTTTTCGAACACGGCGGTGGCAGGATCGATAGTAAGTCCAAGTGATTCTAATTGTCTTCTTAAAACAAAAAAATCTGTGCCTTTTTCTCTAGTTGCTTCTAACATAATTCAAATGTAAATAAATTATCCAGTGTCGCTACCTTTATTCCAGCTTAACATGCACTTCTCGCAGCGCCTTCTCTGGCATTTCACTTGGTGCATCCATCATCAAATCGCGTGCATCGCCAGTCTTGGGGAAAGCAATCACTTCACGAATATTTGGTTCACCTGCCATAAGCATAACAATCCGATCAATTCCTGGCGCAAACCCGCCATGAGGCGGCGCCCCAAACGTAAACGCTTCCAGCATATGACCAAAACGAGCTTGTTGTTCTGTTTCACTAATTTTCAGTAAATCAAAAATCCGTTTTTGTAATTCACGTTCGTGAATACGAATACTCCCTGATGATAATTCGTATCCATTTAAAACAAGATCATACGCATTCGCTCGAATCGACATTAAATCCTCACCGCGCATAAATTTTTCTTTGTCCTCATCTTTAATAGAGCAGAAGGGATGATGCGTAGCAGCGATATTTCCTTCTTCATCACGTTCAAACATCGGAAAATCTACAATCCACACAAACGCCAACTCATTGGGGTTATTCTTATCCTGGCGTAAATCTGGTTTGTCGGTGCCATACTTTTCCAAGCACTCAGCATAACTAAGGCGTACAAATGGCGCCAAAGCAAGTTTCTTCTGAGGAAATAAAGACCGAACCAACTCAATAAACATCGCCTCGGTGTATTGCAAAACATCTTCTTGTGTTACAAATGACATTTCAAAATCAAGTTGCGTAAACTCCGGTTGACGGTCACCGCGCTGGTCTTCATCACGAAAACAGCGGGCGATTTGAAAATACCGCTCAAACCCGGCTACCATAGAGAGTTGTTTAAATTGTTGGGGCGATTGCGGCAATACGTAAAACTTACCGGCGTGAAGACGCGACGGAACAATATACTCGCGCGAGCCCTCCGGCGTACCTTTCATGAGAATTGGCGTTTCAATCTCCACAAAATCATTCTGGTGCATGTAGTTTCTAAAAAAGGTAATGATTTTATCGCGCAATCTGATATTACGCTGCATCCGCTCACTCCTCAAATCCAGATAACGATATTTCAAACGCAACTCTTCATGTATATTTTTGGTATCTTTATCAATTTCAAATGGTGGGGTCTCGGCAATATTCAATACGGTCAATTCTTTAATCAAAACCTCGACCGTGCCCGTTGGCATATCCAGATTTTTTTGTTTTTCCCCGCGTTCCTGCACCATCCCGCGCACCTCAATGACCCACTCTGGCCGGACCTCTTTAAGGTGTTCAACTGACTCGGGCGTCATCTGGCTGGGCACACCTACCAATTGCACCAATCCAGCACGATCGCGTAAATCCAAAAACACAATTTTTCCCATGTTACGACGGGCGTTAATCCAACCCTTAAGCAACACTTCCTGCCCTGCCTTAGATATAATCTCAGTTGAAAGAATCCGTTCACCCATACTATAAAAATTATTGGTTATAAGCTTATAATTAGTTACGAGATGAAAAAAACTACTAATTCCAAATAACGAGTAACTTATAACATTGCGTTCATTCTATCAAATCACCCTCAGCTTGGCAATGTTAACAAAATACCCCGAGAATACAACTCGGGGCACTTCAAATTACCGCTTAATTAAGCAAACATAGCTGCCATGTCAATCAGCCGATGCGCATATCCAGCTTCATTATCATACCAGGCCACAACCTTCACCAAATTTCCACCAACCACATTCGTCAAACTCAAGTCAACAATGGAGGAGGAAATATCGCCAATAAAATCGGATGACACGAGCGGCTTATCCGTTACCGCCAAAATTCCTTTAAACCGAGACGTTTTTGAAGCTGCCACGAGCGCTGCATTCACTTCTTCCTTGGTAACATTTTTTTTGAGAACCGCTGTAATATCTGATAATGATACGGTTGGTACCGGCACGCGGAAAGCCACACCGTCAAAAATTCCTTTGAGTGTTGGTATCGCCTCCCCCACCGCTTTGGCCGCACCCGTTGTTGTTGGTGTAATATTTTCTGCTGCCGCGCGCGCCCGACGCAAATCTGTATGTGGGCCATCCTGCAGATTCTGGTCGGCCGTATAGCCATGGATGGTGGACATGAACGCTTTCTCAATCCCAAATTTTTCTTGGAGTACCGCCATCACCGGGGCAATACAATTGGTGGTGCACGAAGCGTTGTTAATCACCGCGGCCTTTTCACCTTTTACCTTCTCACTATTCACTCCCAAAACATACGTCGGCACATCGCCCTTGGCTGGAGCACTGATAATAACTTTTTTGGCTCCGGCTTTAAGGTGAAGCTCCGCATCTTCCTTTTTTGTAAACCGCCCGGTACATTCAAGAACGACCTCAACTTTGAACTTTCCCCAAGGAAGCATTGATGGCTCTTTCTCAGCCGACACCGGAATCTTTTTTCCACCCACAATCAAATTGGTTTCATCATAACTCACTGATACAGGCCACTTGCCATACGCCGTATCATACGTCAAAAGATGCGCGAGTGTTTTGGTATCCGTCAAATCATTAATTCCCACGACCTTAATATTTTTCCTCCCCCAGGCCGCACGAAAGGCTTGGCGACCAATACGACCGAAACCGTTGATAGCGATGTTCATAAAAAAATTTCTAAATCCTAATTTCTAATGTCTAATATAATGTCCAATACCAAATTAAACATTTGTCATTAAAAATTTTATTAGGAATTAGATATTAGGTGAATTAGACATTATCGATTATACCTTATTTATATCACCAGAGCAATCAAACACTTAAGATACTCCCCTTCCGTAAACGCCACCAGTTCCGGATGGTCAATTCCGTGCGTAAACATCTCGAGAATCTGCACCGTTCGTCCTGCGCGACTCGCTGCCTCAGTAAGCATAAACCGAAAATCTTGCAAGCTCACGTGCGCTGAACACGAACAGGTCAGCAGAGTCCCACCGGGTGGTAAGGCTCGCAGCGCCAGCTCATTAATTTTGCGATATCCCTGGAGCCCCTCTTTAATTTTATGCCGATCTTTAACAAAGGCGGGCGGGTCGAGAATGATGACGTCGAATTGATTGCTCCCACCACCCCGGCCCGCGCGGGCCGCCCCTCCTCGGGTCCCGCCAAGGGATCCCTTCGGGACAGGAGGGGACACCGGCGACATCCCCTCCTTACCAAGGAAGGGCGAGGGGTGGTTAGCCGTTGTTAAGTCACCTAAATATTCTTTCACATCCGCCAAAATAAATTCACATTTTTTCTCGGGCAATTTATTTAATTTAACATTCTGTTCTGCCAGCTCAAGCGCCGATTGGGATGCATCCACACTCACCACCTGGCTGGCTCCAGCGCCCAGCGCATAAACCGAGAAGCCGCCCGTATACGAAAAACAGTTCAAGACTTTTTTATTCTTAACGTACTTCGTAAGCGCTTGTCGTTTATCACGTTGATCCAAAAAAAATCCCGTTTTCTGTCCGCTAATAATATCAACATAAAATTTAAAACCATTCTCAAGAATTTCAACACGCTCCGGCATATCACCATAGAGGAGACCAACTTTCTTTTCAGCACCCTCGATGCCACGAACCCTCACGTCCGAACGTTCATAAATTCCCTGCGGCTTCACAATTTTTACAAGCGCATTCACTATTTCTTTTTTCCAACGCTCCATCCCCGGCGTATGAAACTGTAGGGAAAGATAATCACCATACTTATCAACAATCAACCCAGGCAATAAATCATTTTCCGCGTGCACCAGACGAAAAGCGTTTGTTTCTTTACTTGCGACGAACTGCTGGCGCAACTCGTACGCTTGTCTGATTCGCTGTTCAAAAAATGTTTTATTAACTTCCTCATCTTTCTCCCAACTCCACAACCGAACTGCGATTTGCGAATACGAATTAAAATAACCTAAGGCTAAAAAATTACCCTGTTCATCGGCAAGCGTCACCGGATCGCCGCTCGCAAGCCCTTCGGGAATATGTTTCAAGGCGCCCGAAAACACCCACGGATGCCGACCGCGAATTGGCCCAACACGACCTGATTTAACAGTTAAGGTGATCATACTATTTATTCTACGATAAGCTCCGTTCAGCATAACAAACAAAGTTCATTGTAGCAAACAAAAACATCCCGATCAAATCGGGATGTTTTTTCGCTTTGTTACTCTGATTCAATTGAGAAACCAAGACTGTTCTCGGCCAAGACATCACCACTCACCGCGTCATAGGCCCGGAGTCTAATGCTATAGTTGCCCGCATCCCAGGCTGGCGTTACTGGTTGCGTAAAAGTCTGACTGTCATGCTCTCCTACTTTCATAGCCCATTTTCCGGTCTTGGTAGCAATTACTTTCCCGACAGAGTCAAGGAGCTCGCGCACCATTTTGACTTTATGTGGCGCGCTATCAGTATTGCTGTACGTATAAGTAAGCTTAAGAATAACAGGAAGTCCACCAGTGCGTGGCACCTTAGAGAAATTCTTCTCTTCGAAACTGATAGCGCTATCCGCTGCTGCTACTGCACCAAGTTTAAACACTTTCTTCTTAAGCTTCTCAACGGTAATGGGGAAACTATTTTCATCGAGCACCTTATTCTTAGCGTCAAGAATCTTAATCTTCACTACATAATCTCCGGGTGACAATTTGGCTCCAACTGCCTCATCAACTTTACCATCAAAAACAACTTTAGCTTTAAGTGTCTTGGTGACCGTAGTAGAAGTCAGGGCCTTGCCTTTAGCATTAACCAGCTGACGAACAATTTTAACGGTCACCGTCTTTTTACCAGCATTTACATACTGGTAGGTAAAGGCGAGTTTTTCGCCCGGCTGATAATTAACTTTCGGTGGCGCTGTGAGGCGAATAGCGGAACTGGATTGCATTTGCGACGGTGTAGCCTTAGAACTAACCGCAGCAATTGGAGTTGGTGCCACTGAAGTCAGCGTTGGTAAAACCTCATTCTCCGGCGCGTTCATCGTAAGCGGAATCAGAACCGATGCGCTTTCGGTACCGTAGGCCGAACGGAATTTAACATACAAATTTTTCTGACCATTGCCGGCTGAAAGCACGAACTGTTTGCTGGCCCCGTATGTATCCCACTGCGCGCCACTGAAGGTCGCATTCTCGGAAATCATCACCTGCGTAGCGTTAATAACATTTAAAGTTAAAGTTAATAACCGTGATGCCACCGCACCTGCTATTGCATTCGTTACCACCACTGATGGTGACCCTAATAGTGGATCGCGGATACCAGTTGTGGGTTGGGCTCCGCCGCCGCCACCCGAACTACTAGAGCTGGCGCTCGGTGTAGCACCACTTGATGCCGAAGATAAAGCTGATTCAAGACCACCAGTATCAGCTGCTGTCACCTTATAATAATAGGTTGTTCCATTACTGGCCGAGGAATCGGTATAACTAGTGCCGACGATATCGGAATTATTGATTTGAGTATAGGTTCCATTCACACTAGTAGAACGATAAACTTCGTAACCCAGCAGATCGCTCAGGGCTGAACTATCGGAGTTAGTACTCGGCGCAATCCAAGTAATTGTTACCGAGCCACTGCCGGCCGTCGCAGTTACTCCCGTCGGAGCAGCTGGGGCCAAACCATCAGATCCTTGAATGGGATTAAAGACTGACAGGTGAAGGGTCTGGCCAGTATACGAAACCGAAGCGACATTTGATAGGTTGCTGCTCGGCTCGACAAAGTTGCCACTCGAATCCTTATACGCGACTGTAGTGGGGAGATGCTCCCAATTATCCGAGGTTGAATCAAAGCTGCCCATTTTGACTTGTTCCAACTTAGCAATTGATAGCGTTCCCAAGGAACTCGCCAGTTCACTCGTGGAATACGACGCACTCACGCTCACGTTATTACTCAGTGTTGTCACCAAGCTACTATCACTACCATTGTAACTCGTTACCTCTTTAGCCTCACCACCAATTGGCTTGCCGGAACCACTTCCTACCACGTTAGAAGTTTCTTTTTCCGATAGTGAAAAACTATTAGCGCTACTCGAGATGGCTGAACCAGGCGCTTTAATACTGACGTTAGCAGCACTATCATCAAGCGATCCACCGGTTTGCGGCGTCACGGAAAGTGATGTCGCTGCCGCCAGGCTTGTATTAGTGCCACTAAGCGCAATAGTGATACCAGACACATTGCTACCAGAAACACTTACCACATTACTATATGATTTTTCGCTATAACCATCAGCGGTGGCGGAAACCTTCCAATCACCACTAGTAACATTAAGGGTGTACGTACCATCAGATCCCGTAGTCGCAGCCACTGTGTCACCACCCAACTGCTGTCCTTTTACTTGTGCGCCCACAATGGCACTGCCGCCCGCAGTAACGGTACCAATGATAACACGATTCGCCGTCGTCATAGTAGTTGCCGCTGCCGCAATGGTGCCACTGGCGGTCACAGAGACCGTGCTCGCGGTATCAAGGTAACCATCTTTCTCGCCTTGCACCAAATACGTGCCACTAGAAAGCTTGGCTACATAATTCCCACTGCTATCGGCTTTCACTTCCTCCGTTTCGCCAGTGGTTTTATTCTCAATATGAACTACCGCATCAGGAACGGCCGCACCATTTTCATCCTTTACCGTTCCATTCACATAACTAATATCCGGCAACCGCACGTTAATTGTCTCATTCCCATCTATTTCCACTTTATAAAGACCACTTGCGACTGTTGAAGTAGCCATCGTAGTGCTGCCACCACCGGAAACATTGATGGATCCAGCCGCAATACCAGGATTGGTAATTTTCATGAGGTAAAAATTGGCTGGGTTGGTGCTCGTCACGCTATTCAAAGCCACGGTATTCGACCCTGCATCATAGGTCGGCAAGGTAAAGGCGGTTGATGACACGTTCGTCAGCACCCCTACGTTATCATTTTTACCGCCAATCTGTTGAAATTCAATTACCATCTTATCCGTCGTGGTTGCATTGCCATACGTATCCAAAACATTTACTGTCACTGTACCTGTCACTGGCGCTACCACGTCAGTTGGAGCAGTTGTAACTGTACCACTACCACTCACCACCAACGTTGAACTTGCTGTTGATTGGGGCAATTCACCAATCGTTGGCGACCAACTCTTGAGGGTATAAGTTCCTGGTGGAACTTTAAGGGTCGAACTGCCGTTAGCATCTGTTAAAACTGAATTGATATACGGAAGATTTTCACCGCTGTCGGTCGTATCACCATCATTATTCAGATCACCAGTCGTACCAATCACCGTCACTTGAACATTGGAAAGGCCTTCACCGGAACCAATCGCCCCGCTGCCGTCAGTATCGGTTCCTACATTCTTGGTAACTGTAGCGTAGGTAATGGCCGAAGTATTCGGTTCAAAATTTTGGCCGCTCACGCTCGCGCCGCTCACCGTAATACTTTTTTCCGGTAATTTGCCATACTGCTGGGGCAAGAAAGCTGATACGCGCCAGGTACCATTACTCACGTAGAGAGTATAATCACCCGAAGAATTGGTGAAGGTATCAGCATGGCCCTGGCCATCATTACGGAACGCCGAAACCGGAGCATTGGAAACAGGATTGGAACCGTCTGTCACTTTACCACTAATGGAGTATGATGGTTTAGAAACCGTAAGAACTAAATCAGAAGCGCTCATCGTGGAGAGAGTGATGCCGCTGGTCGATCCATCGACATACACCTTTCCACCGGTCACATTAATACTCTTCTCCACACCTGGCGGCATACCAGGAAGTCCGGCCGACATTTTATACGTCCCCGTGGCCATACTCAAAGATCCCGTACCATCAGCATTCGCCGCTGCGCCCATACTAACGCCGCCAGACGGACTATAAGCCGTCACGAACGCTTGCCCAAGCTTATTACCCGAAGCGTCTTTAACTGTAAACTTAACAGCATTATCTGCTTTAGCAGAACTGAACGTCACCGTGCTTGGTGTCACCGCGCAGGCTCCCGGACACCCCGTCACTTGAACCTCTTGCGGCTTCGGTACTGTCCAGGCTGCCGGCGTGGCCGGGCCGCTGTTGTTAAATAGACCGCCTTTCATAGATGGTCCAAACCCAACAAACCATTTACCATTCGCATTTAACTTAATAGAGTTGGCCGTGTTGTTGGTAAGGACCCCATTCAAAGTCGTCGTCGCCATCCGAAAAGTTCCCGGGCCACCAGCAAAAATATCCACCGCGTCATTATTGAATGTTCCACTGATCGACAACGTAACGGCAGCACCCGTGGCAGCATCAGTAACAGCAATATTACTGGTACAAATATTCGAAACGCAGTCGGTAGTATTAACGTTAACCGGAATGGGGAAGCTCGCAGTATAACTCGTGCCACCAGCTTTAAAGTATTGATCAACACCAAGCATGTACACACCGGCGCCTAAATTCTGGAACATAAATTCACCATCTTGAACACCAAAAACGCTGTTAGCTGTCGTTGTTGATTGTCGTCCAGTCATTGGGGCCATGAGAAACACCTTTGCTCCATTCAACCCCGTCACTCCGGCTAGTAACCGTCCTCGCACTGTCAAATTACCCGATTGCGTAGTGAAGAAAGAACCAGACGTTAACGATTCAATTACCGTTCCATCGGCTTTCTTAGTTTCCACTGTGGCAGTATTACCCGCTGTGCCAGCCCCAGCTACTGATGCTGAGTTAGTAATTTGTGCAACATCGAAATGTAAAAAGTCATGGGTATCACTGTTTTCCGAGCGAGTCGCTACCGCGCCCAAAATCATCCGGACTGTACGGGCCGACGTATTGACAATCAAACCATCACTCGACGCTCCACCCGTCGTCCAACCACTCGGCAATGTTCCCTCATTCGTACCAAAAACCACCGTCCCAGTTCCCGGACCATTAATATCGCCGTTTTTTGGACTATTGGGATCAGGAATTGCTTGGCTTACATCAGTTCCTTCCGGGAACGTAATATCAATAAAGCCACCGGTTGGAATTTGTTGTGAAATTGGAGCGTCAATTCCATAGATTGTACTCACACCCGCCATGGAGTTAAACGGAAACACTTTCACACTCGGAATAAAACCAATGCCTGAGCTCTTGAAAGAAGCAAATTCATTCGGCGGTGGGCCAAACTGACCGCCCTGAATATTATTGCCGCTCGCATCCTGAAATGATCCGCCGCCACTGCCAAAACCGCCACTCATCGCGCTCGATTGCCCCGTGGTGGTAGCCGCGTTGGCACCACTGGCCACATCATTAAAACCAATATCCTTCACACTACTCGCCACGACATTCAGAAGCGTGGTGCCCGCTGTAAAAATCCCAGCACCGAATGACAAACCGTTAATCGCGACACTTCGATTAGGGGCATCATAATTAAACGTTGCACTACCGAGTGGCACAACCGCTCCTTGCTGCACACCGGCGCTATTGACCCGCCGAACAACATAGTTGGCTGGGTTTAAAACACTGTTGGTATAGTTAAGATCACCCGCCGGCACTGCCAACATTGGCTTAGAGAAAGCAACTTTCATAGCAAAGTCATTCCCTTGCGCGGAAACGACCGTCGGAGCGCTCGTATCTGCACTCCCCGTTGTAAAGGTACGCAGAAGCGCAGTAGCCAGTGAATTACCGGAAAGATCTTTAACATCAGTAGAGACGCTGATCGTGTAGGTACTCGTCGGGCTCAAAGCATATGTTGAAGCAAACTTTGCCGTCCAAGAATTGAAATCAAAGGTCAATGTTCCATCAACCGCATTCGAGCCTAGTTTTACCGAAATACTGCTATCGGTAATCGTTGATGGGTCCATCGCTTCAGAAAAATTCACCACGATCGGATTCACCGTGGAAACGCCGCTGGCTGCGGACGCCGGAATGGTTGCGATAACGGAAGGTGCCGTGACGTCGCTGGTTGTGCCGGTATCAAAATCACCTTTATAAAATACTGTCGTTGCAAATCCAACCTGCCCGGGGTTCCCCAACGGCACGCCTTTGCTCGAGGTAATACCGCCGAGTACTTCTACGCGATAATGCGTACTCGCCGAGAGCGTGCTCCCTGGAGTGATGATCATAATTTTTCCGCTGTTATCAAAACTGTTGACAGCTGATAAAGCGACTTTTGATTCACTCGCCGTAAACGGATTGGCAACACTATAGAGAACAACATTAGCTTTATTCGCCGTAGTGTTTTGCATTGCTTCCGAAAAACTTACAAAAATATGAGCACTGCGCGATACCCCCACCGCCCCGGGCGCCGGCATGCTCCCCTTCACAAACGGTGGGAAGGCGTTACCCATGCCAAAAACCGCGCCAGCGCCACCAAAATCTCCATTACCAGAAAAGAATTGACTGGCAGTAGAAAACATTAAAACATACTGCCCGCCGGGACCATTTCCCGTCACCGGGTTTCCGGCACTATCTTTCACCCCGGGCGTCACAAATAACGTGTAACCTTTACCAACGGTCAACGCCGCGGTTGGAGTGAATGTAGCCTGCATATTATTAGACGCTGTCACTGCCCCCGCAATTCTAATATTACTGCCAGCTTCCGTTAAATAAATATTAGAAGCAACACTGCCACCGGTACTCGTGACATACGTCGTGGTGTCCATTGCCTTGCTAAAATTGAGAACAATGGATGGTGCGCCCACACCGCCTGGACCCTGGGTCGGAAAACCGTTGCTATTCGGGGCAGGATTACTATTAATAACTTTTGGTGAATTAAAATCGCCGCCCTGACCCATGTTGCCACTATAGAGAGTAATGTTAGGCAGAGTCACCAAACCGCTTGGAGGAATAAAGATTGATGATTGTTGATCCGCATAACCATCTTTCGCCACCCGAATTTGTTTGCCGCCCGATGGCCCGACATTAGTAAAACTAAAACCACCATCATTGCCGGTAGTAACAGCATACTGACTGCCATCAATCCACACTGTGGCTCCACCAATACCGTTGCTATTCGTATCCACAATCTTGCCGGCAATGGAAGCAGTACCTAAATTGCTACTCAACACATTCACTGTTAAAGCTTTACTCTCCTGAAGCGCAGCTGTTTGAATGCCTACTTGTGCACCCCCAGGGTTAACATTGGCCTCGGTCGTATCAAAACTAGGATCATTCGTAAAGACCCGCACCTTAGCGGGTGATGCTGAATCCTTAGCTTGAAGATAATATTTAAATTTGGTCTTCGTATTAGCGCTCCAATCAACCGATGATGTGACGAATTTAAACCACCCGGAACCAATACTCGTTCCAAAAATCGGGGTAGACGAAGCTGGCGTACACGACGCATCCGTCACACAATAAATCAATTGGGTGTTATTTGAAGTCAACTGACCACCATCATCAGTCATACGGGCAATGATGGTAAAAGCGGTGCCAGTTGTGGCCTGAAAAATGGACGTATGTTGAATCATCGGTGCCATATTCCCTGCGCCGCCTTGTGAGCCACCACCGGGATTTTCCGGAGCACTCAAACTATTCTGCGGTTGAGCTACTCCACGTACTACAAAATCAAATGAGTTATTTTGACTATCCTGCGCATTACCATTGGTTTCATCCGCTCCGCCGCTACTCATAGTGGCAGCGCTCGAGGTATTGTTAGCTTTGCGTTCAATTGATTTACCATCATTAGCTAATGCCGCCGCGGACGCTCCTTCACAATCACTTGGAACACTGTGGGTGCCCCAGCACACCCGATCACCCACCGCCGTGGATGATGCCGCGCTATTGCTGAGATAGGCAGCGCCATCTAAGACAATCGAGACACTGGATGTAACATACGTCGCATCGGGCGTCACACCACCCGGAGCCGTACCGGTTGGCGCCACTAAGAAAAATCCGTGGGATGGAATCGTGCCAGTAACAAAGGTCAATGCCAGATTCGTATCAACCGTGCCGGCCGCATTAAGCAGGTGAATCTTCACAGTTGACGTTCCAACCGGCGCCCCGCCACGATTGTATATTTCAATAAATTCGTCATACGAGCCCGCTCCTGAACCAGCCTTTACTTCAGAAATCACGAGCGGCTGAAAGCCACTAAAAATTGGCGTCGCGCCCGTCATGCTATTGGCAGTGCCTTGACCACTTTTCACATTTGCATTTACAGCGATAAAACTTGCCCCACTATCCACCAAGTTCGCTCCACCAGAATTCACTCGCACCGACCGATTGTCGGGCAAAAGCATAACTGACGACACCGCCGCATTGCCCGTTCCACTCAAGGCATAATTCGCCGTCGAAGTGGCTTGCCCAGACCCTAAATCAAGAAAATCGGTAAAAATAATATCCACTGTTTTGGAATCAACCAAAGTAACTTTTTGAATACCAAACGGCGGCACCAACGCATCCACAGCATTACCGGTAGTAAAAGCACTACCCAAAACCGGCGAATTAGCCGAGGTGACTATACCATCGGTTGCCATGCTCACTTTGAACGCATCCGACCCACCCCACCCGCCTGCAGTTTGTGCCATCACAAAAAAACTGGTTGCCAGGCCACCACTCGCTCCAATGCTATTATTACTACCAGTATTAATAACGTTAGTGCTGGTAGCTACTTTAACCGGAGAAATCTGCCCAGCAAATCCATCAACACCTGGATCAAACACATTGTTTCCGTTGGAATCTTTAAATACAACTAGTTTGGCAATATGGTCAGCCAGCGTATTATTGGTCACTGCGCCGCTGGTGTTATTTAAAATGGTGACGGCGATACTCGATAGACTTTCGCTAGCGCTTTGGGTTAAACCAACCCTTACAAGCGGTAAATCAAAGCTGTTGGCTGGTGCATGCATGCCACCGCCGGGAATTAATTCAAATGGTCCGCTCACGGTAATTGCGGCCAAGGCTGCCTGCGGCACTAGCAACGAAATTCCTATTGACCACAGCACGGTTGTAACCGTGAGCAACGTCGCGAGCGTCCGGCGACCAAACATAACGAGTTTATGGGTACTCATATATGATAAAAATAAAAAGAGGGCAAAAAATTGAGCGCTCTCTCAAGCTTTTGCCCTCTCTTTAACAAATAAAAATAAAATGATACAAAAAAATGATGTCCCATTTCGTAGGAACAGCTGTAACGTTAAAGCGCGACAAGCTGCACGTTAAAATTTCAAGTGCATGTAGTATAACACTTTTCGTCATCAATCACAAAAAGCTGTGGATAAATCATCAATTACACCACTACTGGTAGATGTTAAAAAAATAAAAAGGACGAATTTTATTTCGCCCTTCTTGCAACTTTATAAACTTTTGACTTGACGGATTTTATAATAGACTATTTCAACTGTTCCGCCACCTCATCGGCAAAATTCTTTTCTTGCTTTTCAATTCCTTCACCAAGTTCATACCGAACAAACCGAATAACTTTTGCATTCTGAGCCCCCAACAACTGTTCGACTTTCATATCTTCATTTTTAATAAACGGTTGTTCCAACAAACTTACTTCGCTAAAAAATTTATCCAACTTACCCTTCACAATATTTTCAATAATATTAGCAGGCTTTTTTTGCTGACGGAGTTGCTCCGCATAAATTTCTTTTTCACTATTCACTAATTCAGTTGGCACGCCGGTGCGATCTAGTGCTTTTGGATTCGTGGCGGCCACATGCATTGCCACATCAATACCCAGCTCTTTATTGCCACCAGCTAGTTCCACCATAACACCAATTTTGGCACCATGGAGATACGAACCTACCTGACCAGTTGAAGACTCATACCGTACGAATCGGCGCACACTAATTTTTTCACCAATCTTAAGAGTAAGATTATTAGCCGTCTCCCCCACCATTTGGCCGGATGATAAAATCGCACTTTGGAGCGCCACCATATCGGCTGGATTCTTTATGGCCACCACTTCAGCAACCTGCTTGGCAAAATCAATAAAGCCATCACTTTTGCCCACAAAATCAGTCTCACAATTCACCTCTATCAAAGCGCCAACTTTTCCGTCATTACTAACAAAATTAGTCACAACCCCCTCAGCGGCTACTTTATCAGCTCGCTTGGCAGCTTTCACAATGCCTTTCTTGCGAAGCAACTCGGCGGCTTTATCCATATCGCCGCCCGCCTCCTCAAGCGCATTCTTGGAATCCATCATCCCAGCGCCAGTGGCATTCCTTAATTTCATGACGTCAGAAGCATTTACCCCCATATAATTATAATAAAATTAACAAAACTTTATGAACTTTTAACTCGTTTACACCGCTTCTTGCTGTTTAATTACACGGCGTTCTTTTTTTACTGTCTTATCAGCTACTGGTTTAACAACCTTTTCCTCACTTGTTTCCTTATCCAACATAGGGTAAGCAGGTTTTTTGTTGTGTTCGTCTTTCATTGCAACTTTATTTTTCTCAAATTCTGCTATGCCGTCTTGCGCTGCTTGGGCAATGAGTATCGCCATCATTTTAATTGAATGGACAGCATCATCATTGGCGGGGATAGGATAGTCAATCTTAGTAGGATCAACGTTGGAATCACACACTGCTACCAAGGGCACATGCATACGACGCGCTTCAGTGATCCCGGTCTTTTCGACTCTCACATCGGCCACATACAGAGCGTCAGGTAATTTTTCAAGGGTAACCAAACCGCCTAAGTGCTTTTCCATTTTCTCCAATTGTTTCTTGAACTTGGTTTGCTCGTGTTTGGTATATTTCTCAATCTCACCGGTCGCAAACATCTCTTTAATAGATTTATATTTTTTTAAACGACGTTTAAACTCATCAAAATTAGTAAGGAGACCACCAATCCAACGTTCGTTCAAATATGGCATCGCGCAACTTTCGGCAGCGGTCTTAATAATCTCGCGCGCCTGCTTTTTGGTACCAACAAATAAAATAACCTTACCGGTAGCGGTGAGGTTCTTAACATATAAAATTGCCTTGGCAAGCTCCTCCTGGGTCTTATCAAGATCAATAATATGTACCCCATTTCTTACCCCAAAGATATAGGGCTGCATCTTCGGGTGCCAGCGTGACCGTTGATGTCCAAAGTGCACGCCAGCCTTAAGCATTTCCATCAATGATGGCATTTTTGACATATTCTTTCCTTATTCAGCACGCCGAAGCCTTAGCAAAGGCGGCTCCTCTCAACCGTACCCACGGGAATGGCCCAGGGAGGAAAAAGATGTGGTTGATGAGTGATTAAAAGTAACAGGAGTATAAAGGAAATAAAAAAATTAGTCAAGAGCTTCATAAAAAAAACCCACCCGAAAAGCCCCCTTCCTCTAACCGCAATTTTATTACAGTCACAGGAATGAGTCGGGTGGGTTTTGTGTATGATGCGAAAATACTTTGGCTGGCGGGCGTAAAACAGTTGCGTCAGCTAGGCCAGGCTACTTCTTCTCGAAGTAGACGAAGGTCGCGGTGACCTGGCAGATGAGCTTGCCGCCCTGCATGGTGTCGCCCTGCGCGACCATGACGTTCTTCCCCTTGCGCAGGATGCGGCCGACGCCGGTGATGGTGCCGCCGCTGACGGTGGCCGGGCGCAGCAGGCTGACGCTGACCTGGCTCGGCACGGCGTGCTCGCTGTCGAGGGCCCACCAGGAGGCCTCCTCGGCCACGGTCGTGACGACCGAGAAGTGCAGGTAGCCGTCGTCGCCCGAGGCCATCTTGAGCTTCGGGTCGAGAACGACATGCACTCCATCGCCGCCGACGTCCTTGCCGCGCTTCAGTTCGAGATTCCGATCCAGAAAGTGGTTCAAGGGTCACCATCCTTTTTTTTGCGCGCTCCCCTCGGCGCAGCCTGTGCCGATCTTCTGGCAGGGGAAAGAAAAGACATTTTTATCTACTCTTTTCTCTGCCAGTAATTTAAAAATAACGAATGACTATATCACAAAAAAAATTTTATGTCAAGAAAACAACCTAATCAAAACCTGCTTATACACCATTTTCCTTAAAATATGAGAAAAATGCTGTGTAAGCCTGCGCGTTCTGGGTCCTCCTTGGTAGGGAAGCCAAAACGCGCAGCTGCCATCAGTAGCGGACTTCGGTTGCTGTGAAAAACTCTCGAAGCACGCGCTACAAACGCACGTAGTCGTAGTCGATAGGCTGGCCGTTGATGCCTCGCGTCGGTGCTGCGATCCAGTTGGCGACCTGCCCCCGATTGTACACCGGATGCATGATGCTCTGGACGTAGACGCGGTCCGTAGAGGAGGGTAGCCACTCACTCTGCCTGACTCCCCAGGACGCCGGGGTGATGCTGCTGCCGTCGAGATCGAAGGCCGTGCCAGCGTAGATGCTCTGCTGCCGGTGGAAACGGCGGTGCGGCAGCCGGAACGTGAAGTTCTGGCCATACCGCTTGAGGGTACGATTCCACTTGTTCACCGCCCGCTGGCAGTCCTCGATGTACTCGTCACGGAGGATCTCGTTCATCGCACGGCGCAGCGGAACCGCACGCTCGATGAGCTGGCCGTCCTCAACGACGACGATGCGGTAGGTGGTCTCAGATTCGACGTGATCGGGATAGCGCCCCTCCTTGAAGCGGCCCTTGAGGCCGGTGGCGAAGAACTCGGCCGCGTTGGAAGAGCTCTCACGTCCGAACAAATCAAGGCAGAGCGGGAACCAGTGGTTGATGTACCGCTGGATCATGTCGAGCGGGATCGCCCCTTCCGCCACGACGTCCCGGCCCTGCCGCAGCAAGGCAGCCGTCCGCGCAACGATTCTATCGAGGCCGTTTTCGCCGACGCACAGATGATAGGCCTCCTCAGTGCACATGAATTGGGCGGTACGCGCGAGCGGATCGAAGGCGGACTCGGCGAGAGCGCTGAGCTGGTACTTCCCGTCACGATCAGCGAACATCGTGAACATGAAGAAGTCGAGCCAGTTCTCGATCGGCTGGTTGAAGGTGCTGAGGATACGGGGCTTCTCCACGGCACCGGAGCGTCGCGCCAGAAGCTCCGCGGACTCGGCCTCCCCGTCAGCGCCGAAGTAGCGTTGGAGCAGGTAGACCATCGCCCAGAGGTGTCGGCCTTCCTCGACATTGACCTGGAAAAGGCTCCGCAGGTCATAGAGGCTGGGCGCGGTCTCGCCGAGACGGCGCTGCTGCTCCACCGAAGCCGGCTCGGTGTCCCCCTGCATCGCGATGAGACGCCAAAGCATGGGGCGGAATTCGCTGGGCACCTCCTGCCAAACCGGCGATCCGCAATCATCGCCACAGGCGATGGTGCGGCCGGAGACAGGCGGCGCGAGGAAAATCCCCCAGCGGTACTCTGGCATCTGCACGTGGTCGAAGCAGGCCCATCCACCCGGCTCGACCGAGGTAGCGGTGCGGAGATAGATCTGCTTGGCCTGGAAGCCGATCGGCCCAGCCTCCCTCCACCAATCAAGGTAGTTGGGAAGCCAAGCTTCAAGTGCGCGCTGGAGCCGCTTGTTCGACGAGAGACCGACGTTGTTCGGAATCCGTTCCATTATTTCCATGAACTTCTCCCCTCGTTGATTGGTCTTGGCAACGCCGAGAGTTCCCTACTAGGGAACCATCTCGACAATTTATTTTCTTTCCCACAAATTAGCGTGGGGGATAAAAGCTCTAACATTAAAGCTTTTTTCCCCTGATCTAATAAAAATAACTCAAAATAATAACACAACAGTTGTTGTTTGTCAATCAAATGTACGGTTAACCTTCAAGCCTGACACTTTTTCGTTTCTGCTAAGCTAAGATGCTTTTGGTGTGGTGTTTGGCCATCCGTGCCTTTGCCGAGGTGTGGTCGTTCGTGGTTGTACCACCGGGTGTACTGGGCAATCGTTTTCCATGGTTGCATTGGATTCAGATAATATTCGTCGTCGACACTCCGGTTGGTTCGTTCCACTTTGCCATTCCAGTGAGCGCTTCTCTTGGGAATGTAACGGTGAACGATGCCGTTTTCAATTAAGTGAAGATGGAACGACCCTCTAAATTCACCGCCGTTGTCGGTTTGGATACCAGTGATTGTAAAAGGAAAATATTTCTGTGCTTGTTTAAATACCGCAACCGTGGTCAGACTGTCTCTCACATCAGCGTCAAAGGCATACTGAAGATTAGTTACCGTGTCTAAAAACCGGTATTGGTAGTTCCACATTCGATCGGGCCCGGGTACATATTTTACGTCCAATTGGACGTTTTCACCGGGCCTGACGGCCCGGTAGGGAGCCTTAAGCAGTGTGTACCAAGATTGTTTTCTTTGGGGTTTTCACTTTCGTCTCGTACACGACGAGCTGTATGCGCGGAGTGAGTTTGGTATGTGGGTGTAACCTCCTTCGTTTAGAATTTCGTCGCACTAACTGGTGGTCGAGGTTGTACCATTTGTAGTACGTTTCTCTCGACATACCAAAGATGGCACAAACTTCCATTACTGTTTTTCCATACTTCTCCACTTGGAGGTACCAGCGTGCTCGCATCTCGGGTTGAACGGAAAGAGGTGAACCGGCCATAGGACAATCTACTTTAAGAGTTAATCTTGTCACTCTTAGAGTAGCAGATTGTCAGGGGTTAAGGTTAACTATACAGAGGCAATCTCCATTTTTTAAGATATTTTAAGTGGTTTTTTAGGAGTCTTTCACCGTTCCCCCTAATCTACAAGAGGAAATTGTGGAAGAGGTGCATAGCGCTGCACCGTTGCGACTACCCGGTTGCGGGTAGATTTGGAGCGCCTACTGCGCGCAGATCTTGCCGGCGCAGACGCCGCTCTGGCAGTCGGCTGCCTCTTTGCAACCCTTGCCGAGCGGGCACTGCGGGCAGAGGGCAAACGAAGAGCTGATCAGCCTCGTCGAGTTCGTCGACCTGATCGCACGGTTCCGCCGGGTCGTGCCGAGACTGACCGACAAGCAAGCGATCTACTTCGGCGCGCACGTCGAGCAGGACGAGGGACACTCGGACGCTCTCCTCGAGCCGCTCTATCGGCTGATCAACGGCGACCGCCGCGAGCTCATCCGTGCCTTCGGGCTGCAGGACGAGCACCTCGGCTGGAACCACGCGTGGTACGACAGCCTGATGATCGTCCACACGCTCGAGACCGGACAGGTCGGCGCGCTCCGCGCGGCCTAAACGCGGAAGGCGAAGGCGAAGTATATTCGCTGCCTTAACTGGTAGTTCCCGCTAATCACACCCTGTAGGAGGGGTGCCCTGCCGACACTCCATCGGCAACTTCCAAAAACAGCTTTCTTGCAAGGCTGTTTTTTAGTCCTTTTGGGCTTATCCCTCGGGTTGACAGTCTTAAAGACTCATGCTACAATCTTCTCACTTAACTATCGCTTATCAGCTTTTCAGCCTCGTAAGCCTTTTGAGACTATATGAAACAAAAAATTCATCCCCAATACTTTACAGATTGTAAAGTAACTTGTGCCTGTGGGAACATCTTTGTTACCGGCAGCACCATGAAAGAAATCCGCGTCGAGCTCTGCAATCAGTGTCATCCTTTTTATACTGGTAAACAAAAATTCGTTGATACTGCTCGCCGTGTCGAAAAATTCCAAGAAAAAATGAGTAAAGTCAGCACGGTGGCTGCCAATCGTAAAGGTAAAAAAGTAAAAAAGGCTGCTGCCACTGCCAAAAAAGAAGCCAAGAAAAAAGAAGCGACCAAAACTGAAGAGAAATAGCGTAAATTTAAAAAACAGACTATACTATTGTAGTCTGTTTTTATTTCACATAACAAATCCGTGTAATCCTCGCTCACTAATCCGTGTAATCTGTGTTACAAAAATACTCCGAACTACAATCCAAATTCAATCAACTCGAAGCCAATCTACAGGATCCGGCCATAATTAATGATTCCAAAAAACTGAAAGAGGTCTCACAAGAGTATAACGACCTCAAACCCGTCGCTGAAAAAATTACTGAGCTCGCTTCGTTCGAAAAAAGTCTGGCCGAAACTGAGCTAGTACTCGCCACCGAAAATGACACTGAAATGCAGGACCTTGCCGCCGCTGAAGTGGTAGAACTACGCGACAAAAAAACCCAGCTTGAGAGTGAGCTTGCCGAAATGACTCGACCCCAGGATCCACTCGATAAAAAGAATATCATTATAGAAATCCGTGCCGCCGCTGGTGGGGATGAATCAGCGCTTTTTGCTGCTGAACTTTTCCGCATGTATTCCAAATACGCCGAAAGCAAAGACTGGAAGACTTCTTTCATTGACTCCAGCCAAATTGGCATCGGCGGTTTTAAAGAAGTTGTTTTTTCGGTCAAAGGCCGAAATGTCTACCGAGATTTGAAATACGAAATGGGAGTACATCGCGTGCAACGCGTGCCGGAAACGGAAAAAACCGGGCGTATTCATACCTCCACCGTAACTGTCGCCGTGATGCCGGAAATTGAAGAAACCGAACTGAAGATTGAAGCCAAAGATCTGCGCATCGATACTTTTTGTTCAGGTGGTGCGGGCGGACAAAGTGTTAACACTACCTACTCCGCCGTACGCATTGTACACATCCCTACCAACACCGTGGTGCAATGTCAAGATGAACG